>CAYYRK010000094.1:0-9794 GCA_964473915.1 uncultured Pseudomonadales bacterium | reverse complement strand
TGAGGCAATGAAGGAGCGCTGGAAAGAAAGTTCAAATACCAGACCTGCCCAATACCATGAGTTATTTCCAACAGCTCAGGACAAACCGATTGTAGATCACTGTGCAGGTGAGCCTTTAGGCTCACACGTTCTTTGACCAAACGCCGTCTGCGTCGTGTGTAGCGCTTAAGTTGGTCGTGAACTTTGGGTGATGCTTTTACCCGTTGAAGGCAGTTCTTGGCCATGGATAGGTGGTCGCTCAAGGTAAACAGTTCGAGCCCTTTACGCGCATCAATAGCATCGGTTTTTGCGCTGGAAGGGAAGATCTCTTTAAAGCGGGCCAGTTTTAAATTGTTGATGTTATAAAGCTGGTAACCTTTTGCTAATACCAGCTGATCAAGCGGTCTTGCCCAGCCGTTGTAGCCTTCCATCGCAACAGCGACGTGATAGCCGTGAGCATCCACGAGCTGTTCAATATGAGCAAAAAATTGCTTGAAACCCTCTTGAGAATGTTGAATCTCAAACTCATCAACGATTTGTCCGGTTGATAAGCCAATGGCGACACTGTGCTGGTAACAGCCCACATCAACACTGACGCGGATCTGTGGAGAAACAGTCGGTTCCATAATGAACCTCCAGTGATCAAAAAAGGACAGGATGTGTCCGATCACCTCGTCTACCAACAGAGTCACTGATTTGTTAAAATCTGACATCATCCCGGTAGGTGCTTCGGACAATGTAGATGGCAAGGGCGGCATTTCAAGACGAGCGACCGAAGTCTGACCCCATGAGCCACACCCTTGCCACTTTCAAGGCTAGTCTAGATTTGCAGCCTTGTCAGCTACAAATACAATGGTAGACCCCATTGTGTTTTCTAATCTCACGCATAATGACCACCACACTAAGATGTGTTGGCTGCGCCGACTCAATACGCTCTTTAATATGTGCTTTGTAGGGGACTAACTTAGTTTCGACAGCAGGCCGTGATTGATAGCTTGGCTTGTCTCCTTTCTGGAGCAAATATTTTTTAACCGTATTGCGTGAGATGCAGAGTTGTTTAGCAATTGAGTGTTGTGAATGGCCTTGTCCGTGTAATATTTTATATGGTCATGAGTTCCTCGGTTGAAATCATGACGCACCTCATTATGAAATACATCAGTGTGAGCTTTGTGGCTCAGTTTTGCACTGTTGGTAAGAGCATTCAGGGCAAGTCAGGTTTTTCCTGCCGGAGCAGATCGAGAAACTCATCAGGCGGTGGGGTCTCTATGGTTAACCGCTTGCCAGTATTGGGTCGCGTAATACTCAGGCGCAAGGCATGAAGCCCCAAACGCGGGCCATCACGCCCATAGCGGGGATCACCCATCACTGGGTGTCCTAGCCAAGAGAGGTGGGCACGAATTTGGTGTTGCCGGCCCGTTTCGATTTGAACCTCAAGCAGAGCCCGATTGTTGGTCGTTTTTAGGGTGTTGAAATGCGTAATAGCATTCTTAGCTTCCGGATGGAGGCCCACATTCATATGATACTTTTCGGGGTCCATCCACAGAGGCTGGTCAATTGTTCCCTGACTAGGGTTCGGACAACTCTCAACGATCGCCAGATAGGTTTTTTCAGCACTGGTCCAGTGCTCATGAACAGCTTCGCGCATCTCGCGAGAAGTGGCAAACAACAAAACGCCCGATGTGTCACGATCAAGCCGGTGAACCGGCCACAGCTTAACCGATCGCTTGGGTCGTGACAGCTGGTTGCGAAGCATTGCAAGCGCATGCTCCTTGTTTTCATTTGCCGTCGCCACCGACAACAAACCCGCAGGCTTATTAATGACGATCAAATCTCGATCCGAATACAAAACCTCTAATAATTTGGTACCACGTAAAATACCTTTTGCAGAAGCCCTAACTTCCACCTGGCTGCCGACGTTTAGCTCGTGGTTATACTGAGTAACCGACTGACCATCAACAAATACACACCCGGTTTTAAGCCGTTGTTTAATCTTACTATGAGTCCAGCCCTTTAGCTGCGCATCGAGAAAAGGGAGTAAAGTCGTTTTTTTATTTGCTGTAAATCGGTCAGACATGGCTAGTCAATCTTTCTTTTTAAATTAAAGGGGACGGAGGAACGAAATTTGCAATTTAAAGGAGGCGCTACCCTTTATTTTCTCAAAATTACGTGGACTGATGAGTGTTTTGATACTTTTAATTTCCTGCATATCCCGGATACGGAGTCATTCCCACTCAATCGTCGCAGGTGGTTTGCTGGAAATATCGTAAGCCACTCGGGAGATGCCCTTCACTTCATTAATGATGCGGCTGGAAACTGTTTCCAGCAGCTCATAGGGAAGGTGAGCCCAACGGGCCGTCATAAAATCAACAGTTTCTACTGCCCGCAGTGCGACTACATATTCATATTGACGCGCATCACCCACTACACCCACAGACTTGACCGGCATAAATACCACGAAGGCCTGGCTGGTCTTGTGGTAGTAATCAGCGCGGTGCAACTCTTCCATAAAGATGGCATCTGCCTCGCGCAGAATATCCGCATACTCCCTTTTAACTTCGCCCAGTATTCTCACCCCCAGACCGGGGCCTGGAAAGGGGTGTCGATAAACCATATCGTAGGGCAGGCCCAGTTCCAAACCGATTTTACGCACTTCATCCTTAAAGAGTTCCCGCAGGGGCTCAACCAACTCCAGCTTCATATCATCAGGCAGGCCACCCACATTGTGGTGCGATTTAATCACGTGGGCCTTGCCGGTTTTGGCCGCAGCAGACTCAATAACATCGGGGTAGATCGTCCCCTGGGCCAACCAGTTGACGCCTTTAATTTTTTCCGCCTCCTGATCAAAAACCTCAATGAAGGCATTGCCAATAATCTTGCGCTTTTGTTCCGGGTCGCTGACCCCTTTCAGGCGGGACAGAAAAAGCTCCTGAGCATCGGCGCGAATCACCCGAACCCCCATATTGCGGGCAAACATCTCCATGACCTGATCACCTTCACCCTTGCGCAGCAAGCCATTATCGACAAAAACACAGACCAGCTGATCACCGATCGCCCTGTGCAGCAACGCCGCCACCACCGAAGAGTCCACCCCACCGGACAGCCCAAGCAACACCTTATCGTTACCGACCTGCTTCTTCACGGTGGCGATTGCATCATCAACAATATGCGCAGCCGTCCATAACCCCTGACATTGGGCAATAGTTTTAACAAAATGTTCGAGTATTCTCATTCCCTGATGGGTGTGGGTAACCTCAGGGTGAAACTGGACGCCATAAAAATTTCGGGTCTTATCACAGATCCCAGCGATTGGCGCACTTTCTGTTGAGGCGATCACCTCAAACCCAGGAGGCAAAGCCACCACCTGGTCGCCATGACTCATCCAGACATCCAGCATCGCCTTGCCCGATTCATCCACATGGTCTGCAATATCTGCAAGCAGCCGATTTTTCCCCTCAACAGTCACCCGAGCATAACCAAATTCGCGTTCAGGACAGGGTTCAACCTCGCCGCCCAGTTGTTCGGCCATGGTTTGCATGCCATAACAGATCCCCAACACCGGCACGCCCAACTCGAATACGGCCTGCGGTGCCCTTGGCGTCGCTTCCATTGTCACCGATTCAGGTCCACCAGCCAGAATAACGGCCCTGGGGGAGAATTGCCTGATGGCATCATCTGCCATATCGAAGGCGTGGATCTCACTATAGACGCCCAGCTCACGAACTCTGCGTGCAATTAACTGGGTGTACTGGGAACCAAAGTCCAGAATCAATATACGTTCTGCATGAATATTTTGGAGCATCTGTTATCCTGCCTGATATCGGTAAAGTTATCTTGAACACTACAGTTGGACGTAAAAAAGAGCCGCCATGTACCGGTGTACACAACCAAAAAAAGCTTTTCAAAGCCATTATGCGACTGCCAAAAACAGAACGCCCCGGTGATACCGAGGCGTTTTTTATATCCTATGGAGCCTTAGAGCTGGTCGGCGTTATCCGCCAGATAGTCAGCAACACCCTGTGGTGATGCCGTCATACCCTTGTCACCCTGAGTCCAGCCAGCTGGACAAACCTCACCATGCTCTTCAGTAAATTGAAGCGCGTCAATCATACGCAGCATTTCGTCAATATCACGCCCGAGGGGCAAGTCATTAACCACCTGATGACGAACCATTCCTGCCTTGTCAATCAGGAACGAACCGCGAAAAGCAACACCCGCCTCCGGGTGCTCTACATCATAGGCCTGACATATCTCATGTTTTACATCAGCCACCAGGGGATATTGAACTGCACCAATACCGCCCTCGTTAACAGGCGTATTACGCCAGGCATTGTGGGTAAACTGTGAGTCGATAGAAACCCCTATTACTTCTACGCCCCTGGCTTTAAAATCCTGATAACGGTGATCAAAAGCGATCAGTTCAGAGGGGCATACGAAGGTAAAATCCAGCGGATAAAAGAATACCACTGCATACTTGTCCTTGGTGGCCACAGACAGATTAAAACTATCGACTATTTCACCATCACCCAATACGGCTGCTGCGGTAAAATCAGGGGCCGGTCTTCCTACTAATACACTCATGTTAATTCTCCATCCATTTTTTAGAGATCCCTTAAGAAAAAAGGCTCGTCTGTCGCTGTGCTTAACCCTCTGCTTTCTCTTCCAGTGCCTGATCCAGCATGGTTTGCAGTTCACCTTTCTGAGACAGTTCAACAATAATATCACAACCACCAACCAGCTCTCCGCAGATGTACAGCTGAGGGAAAGTTGGCCAGTTAGCATAAGTTGGCAGGGTGGAACGTATTTCTGGATTTTCCAGAATATTAATATAAGCAAAGGGCTTTTCGCACGCCATGAGCGCCTGTACCGATTGTGCTGAAAAACCACATTGCGGCTGCTCAGGGGTGCCTTTCATATAGATAATAACCTTGTTGTTCTCGATTTGACCCTTGATGGTATCAATCACATCCATAACCTAAAACCTCTTTGATAAACAGTATGGTGACCCAGAGTGTGGACACTAAAAAATCGGCATTATACCGCCATAGTTAGCAGATGGATAGATAACCAACACAACCATAAGTTCCCCTAATCAATGGGGCCTTCGTAGCCATTTTATCGACACAAAAAACCAGATCGCACACAAAACATCAAATAAACAAGCATTTATAACCTTACAGATTGTTTTTAATCAACTATATTTATATCATTCACCGTTAGCTAACCGGGCAACTATTGTTGCCTTTTTGCTCTTATTATGGAGACAAGAGTTCATGTCAGACCAACACCTGATGGCAACCTACAAGCGTACCGATACCGCCTTTGAAAATGGCCAGGGATCCTGGCTTTTTGATTCTAATGGCAATAAATATCTTGACCTGATCAGCGGCATCGCCGTCTGCGGCCTGGGACACTGCCATTCCGCTGTAACGCAGGCGATAAAAGATCAGGTGGGCCGACTCGTGCACACCTCAAACCTTTACCAGATCCCATTGCAAAACGAACTGGCAACGCTACTTGCCAAAGTCTCCGGGATGGACAACGTCTTTTTCTGTAATTCAGGTGCCGAGGCCAATGAAGCGGCTATCAAACTTGCCCGACTTTATGGCCATCAGCGTGAAATAAAAAACCCCTGCATTATAGTCATGGAAGATGCTTTTCACGGCCGCACCATGGCAACCCTGTCTGCCACCGGAAGCCGCAAGGTTCAAGCTGGGTTTGAGCCTCTGGTGAGTGGTTTCGCAAGAGCACCCTTTGATGACCTGGACGCGGTGAGGGAGATCGCCAAAAACAACCCGGATGTTGTCGCGGTATTACTCGAACCCATTATCGGCGAGGGTGGCGTGCAGATTCCCGACCCTGGTTATCTGCCAGAATTGAGAAAGATTTGTGATGAGAATCAATGGTTGATGATGCTCGACGAAGTTCAAACCGGCAACGGCAGAACTGGCAGCTACTTCACCTATCAGCAACAGGGTTTCACTCCTGATGTCGTCACGACTGCCAAAGGTCTGGGCAATGGGTTTCCCATCGGCGCATGCCTGGCGCGGGGTCTGGCAGCACAGCTGTTCAAACCGGGAAATCACGGCTCCACCTTTGGCGGCAGCCCACTCGCCTGTGCGGCATCAATAGCAACGGTTACAACCATCATCAACCAGAAACTACCAGAACGAGCCGCCCAGCTAGGCACCCATATGGTTGAGCAGCTGAAAGAGGAGATGAAACACGCCAACTATGTACGCGAAATTCGTGGCGCTGGCATGATGATCGGCATTGAGCTGGACTTTCCCTGCCCCGAACTTGTGGTATTAGCCAGAGCCAAGGGCCTTCTCATTAATGTTACCGCAGATTCAGTCATTCGCTTGCTGCCACCACTCACATTGACGGAACAGGAAGCAGAGCTGGCCGTTACTGCTCTGGCAAAATTGATCAAAATTTATGCTGCAGATGAGAGAACCAGAGAGAGACGAAGCAGCTCACGCAGTAGTTCAGACCGTCGATCAAACTAAACCAGCAGAGATAGCCAATAATGACCACAAGACACCTACTCACGCTGAATGATCTGTCTTCCATCGAATTAACTTCGCTGCTGGCAAGGGCCATAGAGCTCAAAGGCATGCAACGTCGTGGGGAATTATATCAACCACTAAAGAATCAAACCATGGCGATGATTTTTGAAAAATCATCGACACGCACCCGCATTTCGTTTGAGGCTGGAATGACTCAACTGGGAGGCCATTCGCTTTTTCTTTCTCCCAGAGATACCCAGCTGGGACGCGGGGAACCTGTTGAGGACAGCGCCAGAGTCATGTCTCGCATGGTCGATATCATTATGATTCGCACCTTTGAACACCAAAAACTGGAGACCTTTGCCCAGCACTCCAGGGTACCGGTCATCAATGCACTGACAGATGAATACCATCCCTGCCAGCTTCTGGCAGATATGCAGACCTTTATCGAACATCGCGGCGCCATAGCTGGCAAAACGGTCGCATGGATCGGCGATGGCAACAACATGTGCAACTCATATATCAATGCCGCTGCCTTGCTCGGTTTCCAACTGAACATAGCGTGCCCGGAAGGGTTTGATCCACTACCAGAACTCACCCAACAGCACCGGGACCGGGTAACGATCTACCGCAATCCCGTTGACGCGGTCAACAAAGCTCATTTAGTGGTTACTGACGTGTGGGCATCGATGGGTCAGGAAGATGAGCAGAATGACAGGATAAAACAGTTTAGTGGCTTCCAGGTCAGTCCTAAGCTGATGGATCTGGCCGACAACGATGCGCTCTTTATGCACTGTCTACCCGCACACAGAGGCGAAGAGATCAGCGAAAATATGCTAGAAGACCCACGATCAGTGGTCTGGGATGAAGCTGAAAACAGACTCCACGCACAAAAGGCACTCATTGAGCTCCTGTTAAAGGACAAGCTCAAACCCTAACCTAAGCAGCCATTATTTTAGATCGATCAGGCATGGCAGGTTATCAACAAACCGTCATCCAAAGCGCTGAGCCCCAATCAGGGCCAAACAATCTTGAATAATGCTGCAACAACCAGGACACAGCCTCCCAATACTCACGCCATCTTTAGCTAACTAAGCGCCCCGCTACCTACCTTTTAGCTCAGCGCTGGTTGTTGCCCATAATGCCACGTATAGCGGCCGGAATATCCGCAGGCACAACAATGAGCTTGCTGTTTTCCGAACGGGCCATATCACTGATTGCGTCTACGTAGCGTTGCCCTAACAGGTACATAACAGGCAGCTCGTTGGTCTGTATCACTGCTGTAACCCGTTCAATCGCCTGCTTGCTGGCTTCAGCCAGTACCACCTGCGCCTCGCCATCCCGTTTTGACGCTTCCAGTCGGCCGTCGGCCTCCAAAATAGCAGCAGCCTTTTCACCCTCAGCACGGGTTACCGTTGCACGCCGGGCACGTTCAGCGGCGGCCTGTTCCTCCATTGCACTTTGCATGGTAGACGATGGATTGATATCCTGAATCTCCACTGTTTTGAGCGTAATACCCCAATCCGAAATATCATCGGATATCATGGACTTGAGCTTGGATTTAATCTGATCACGGGAGGACAGAGCATCATCCAGATCCATCTCTCCAATAATTGACCGCAACGAAGTCTGCACCAAAGTCTGGATCGCCACGCTGTAATTATCCACCCCATACACAGCCTTTTCCGGAAACAGTATATTAATATAGGCCACAGCATTAGCGACAATCACCGCATTATCGCGAGTAATCACATCCTGCGAAGGGATATCCAACACAATATCCTTGGTGGTCACCTTATAGGCTACACTGTCCAACAACGGAATAATGAGATTAAGACCAGGGTTGATCGTTTCATGATATTTGCCCAGTCGTTGCACCACCCATTTACTACCCTGGGGGACTAAACGTACCCCTTTGGCAATAATCGTAAACACCATAATTAAAAATACACCAGCAAGAATTAAAGCTTCCATTTTGCCCTCCTGAGCAGTCCCATTAATATTTAGATTCTTTTAACAACCAACGCATTGCCCATCACATCCCTGACTTCAACTCGATCCCCTTCTGCCACAGAGTCTTCACAGATAAAGGGCCACTCCTCGGCGCCAAGCACCGGTGTGACAAAGCGTAGCATACCTCTTTTTTCCTGTAGTGGGACCTTGATGACCTGCCCTCGCTGCCCAACAATCGCCTCCTTGGATAACCCCGCCAGAGTTTTATCTGCCGCCAGCGGCTTGAAATATTTAAACCAAAACCAGGTAAAGAGGATCGATGCCACAGCCCAGATAAATAGCTGCCAGCCCAATGGCAACTGCGGGGCAACATAAAGGATTGCTCCCACCAACAGTGCGCCCACCCCAAACCAAAGCGCGGTAAAACTGGGCAGCACAATTTCTACCAGTGCGAGCAGCATGCCTAATATGAGCCAGTGCCAATAAAGAATTTGAAGTGTCATGATTGATCCCTCAATAAAATTAATATAACCATACTACAGAGGCCTTTATGTTCGTTACTTTACAGCGGATTCAATCTGTTGTGAAAGATCTTTTCAGGCCATAAGCATTTATTGCATGTCCGTAAATTTACAGCAGCATTATCTCTTTAATAATTTTAGCTTATCCGTTTCCGGTTTTGTGCAAAGGCTTTTATGACTAACTCTCTTGCAACAATCTGTCTAATTGGCCAAGCAAAGAATCCCGTAATAGATGAAGAGCATCCATGCTTATTAACACCTGATCCTTACGATCATTCAGATGGTGCTCAACCAATGTTGCAGCCAAAACATGCACCTTTTTGTGCAGATCAATAATCGCCAATAAAACAGGTGAACCACCGTAATGGGACTTCGCATCCCCATTAAGCCATTGGCCAAAATCACATTTGAGATAACCCAGCTCTGGAGGAGCCAACCGCACTCCATCGATAAACTCTTCGATATGTTGAACCCAGGCACGATGATCAACTCTAGTATCGATTAGTAATCGTTTTGTGCCGCTCAATAAGCGCTGATTTTTCCAGCACGGGTCAGGTTGCCATCTATCAACCCAGCTGGGGATATCTGCTGCCGGCATCGGCCGAGCAATTACATAGCCCTGCCCCATTTCACACCCTAGTTGAAGCAATGTTTTTCCATGTTCTAAAGACTCCACACCTTCAGCAATGGGTTCACGGCGAAAAGTGGTTGCCAGACCAAGCACTCCTTTTAAAATAGCCAGGTCTTCCGGAATAGATAGCATACCGCAGACAAAACTTTGATCAATCTTAATTTGTACAGCCGGTAAATATCTGAGATGGGAAAGAGAAGAATA
>CAYYRK010000093.1:0-9866 GCA_964473915.1 uncultured Pseudomonadales bacterium | reverse complement strand
CTGTACAATATCGATGTTCTGCCATTCGTTTTCTCCACCGATGTTGTAGACTTCACCCACCCTGCCCTTGTGTAAAATCAGATCAATTGCACGGCAATGATCCTCAACATAAAGCCAGTCGCGGATATTTTTGCCATCACCATACACCGGGATTTTTCTGGCATTAAGTACCGCGCCAATAATGACCGGTATCAGTTTTTCGGCATCTTGATAGGGGCCGTAATTGTTGGAGCAACTGCTGGTTGTCACCTTTAAACCGAAAGTATGGTGGTAGGCGCGTACCAGATGGTCCGATGCTGCCTTGCTGGCCGAGTAGGGAGAGTTGGGCGCATAGGCGGTAGTTTCTGTAAAAGCTGGGGCATCGGCCGTCAGAGAACCATAGACCTCATCGGTTGAAACATGGTGAAACCGATGGATGTCAGGAGCATGGTCCTCATCCATCCAGACTTTTTTGGCCGCTTTAAGCAGGTTGTGGGTCCCCACGATATTACTTTCAATAAAGGCATCCGGCCCGGTAATGGAGCGATCCACATGGGATTCAGCGGCAAAGTGTACCAGTGTATCAATCTTGTGATCACGCAACAGGCTTTCAGTCAGCGGTTGATCGCAGATGTCACCCTGAACAAACTCAAGCTTGCCCGCTTCTTCGAGTTTGGCGAGATTTTCACGCTTGCCCGCATAGGTGAGCTTGTCCAGAACCACCAGCCTGTCCTGCGGGTGGTTCTGCGCCCAGTAGTAGCAGAAGTTTGTGCCTATAAATCCGGCGGCACCGGTCACTAAAAGGTTTTTCATGGTTTTCTCTACCTGATCTGTGTTGATGCTTTTGCGGCGTTAAGCAAAACTCTCTGCCTGAGCAAAGGTGGGTGCCTGTAGGTCCTTTTCTGACACCTTGGGATCGGCTCCATTAACCAGTGGCCAATCGATGTTAATGTCCCGGTCATTCCAGATAATGGCCCGTTCATCTTCGGGCGCATAATATTGGGTGCATTTATAGACAAAATCGGCATGTTCACTGATTACATAAAAACCGTGGGCAAAGCCTGGCGGTACCCAGAACAGGCGTTTATTGTGCTCTGATAAAATCGCACCTACATGCTGCCCAAAGGTGGGGGAGCTTTTTCGCAGATCAACAGCAACGTCATAAACCTCTCCGCGTATCACCCGCACCAGTTTCCCCTGTGGCTGATTAATCTGATAATGCAAACCACGCAATACTCCCTGTTCTGAAGCACTGTGATTATCCTGCACGAAGGGCTCATTAACACCCATCTCAGCAAACAGGGATTGACGGTAGGTTTCCATAAAAAACCCTCGCTCATCACCAAACACTCGGGGCTCTAGCAACAGGACATCCGAGATTTTTGTAGGGATGATTTTCATAAGCTGTACGGCTCACGCAGAATTTTTAGCAGATATTCACCGTAGCCACTTTTAAGCAGCTCCTGCGCAAGCTCTTGCAGTTGCGCTTTATCGATAAACCCTTTGCGATAGGCGATCTCTTCGGGGCAGCCTATTTTCAGCCCCTGCCGGGTTTCAACGGTTTCTATAAACTGGCTGGCAGCGATCAGATTATTGTGTGTGCCGGTATCAAGCCAGGCTGAACCGCGCCCTAACAACTCAACCTTCAAGTTACTGTTGTCCAAATAAACCCTGTTAACATCAGTAATTTCCAACTCACCACGCCAGGATGGCTTGATGGATTTAGCAATCTCGACCACCTGATTATCATAAAAATAGAGGCCGGTTACCGCATAGTTTGACTGGGGTTTCTGTGGCTTTTCTTCCAGGGAAACCACCGCACCTGCCTCATCAAACTCCACCACGCCATAGGCACTGGGGTTTTCCACATGGTAACCAAACACGGTTGCACCCACTTCACGCTGCACCGCAGCGGTCAGCAGTTGTGTGAAGTTATGGCTATAAAAAATATTATCACCCAGCACCAGGGCGCAAGGATCGGTGCCAATAAATTGCTCACCGATGATAAAAGCCTGAGCCAGCCCATCCGGGGAGGGTTGTTCAGCGTATTGCAGGTTAATCCCCCACTGGGATCCATCACCCATAAGCTGCTGAAACGCAGGCAGATCACGGGGCGTGGATATCAACAAAATATCACGAATTCCCGCCAGCATCAGCGTGCTGAGCGGATAATAAACCATGGGTTTGTCGTAGATGGGCAGTAGTTGTTTACTGACACAGCGGGTGATGGGGTACAACCGGGTACCGGACCCTCCAGCCAGAATAATTCCCTTATGTTTTGACAAGTTATAACCCTCTAAAAATAGTTGCAATACATGATATACAGTAAAACCATATTGTAGCTTCTATCCAGCTGTGTTTACAGGAGATGTCCAGCAAAAGCGTGACTGTTCACTGCACAACGTCAAAACAAGACGTTACAACTCCAACGCGCTACAACGCTTCTGCATGCGGGAGGAGTGACCAGCAAGCACAACTGCCTTCAGACAAAGCTGCTGCGCCTGCTGGCGATCCTCCTGCAGCAGCCGGATCTCCGCCAAGTGATAATAGATCTCAGCACTCCTCGGAGAAACTCGAACCGCACGTTCCAGCGTTGCACCCGCCTGGGCATAGTGGCGTTCTGACTTTTGCTGCCTGGCCCTGGCCAGCAGTGCAGTGACAGCACTGCTCCCAGGCATACCGGTATCGGTGGGTTTGGCGAGACCAGCCGCCTCAGTTTCGGGCAACCTGGCCTCACTGTCTGCCGAGCGTTGTGGCGGCTTGACCTGCTGTTCACTGTGATCTACTACCGGGATCTGATCGGGTCCACTTTGACCGATACAGGAGGCCATCATTACAAAAACAGTGATAAGCGTAATGGTTTTCAAAAATTCAATCATCTGTGTCTCTCTTGGTTATTGAAACCAGGATTTTACCCAGTCGCCCAACCGATCACCGCTCAACTTGCAGTTATCTGTGATGGGGCACTGTAGAGTGATCAGCCCACCGGCTGGCAGGATCCTGTCGATAAAACAGAACCAGCTGGTCGTAGACGGCAGGGTAGTGGTGACGTAGCGTATGTGGGGCGGTGAAGAAATATTCACTCACTACAGCAAAGAACTCTGCCGGGGCTGTGGCGGCATAGGGGTTGATGGTAGGGTGATGGTGGTGAGCCAGCTTGTGGCTGAGGCTATTAAAGGCCTGGCTGAAGGCATCAGTCCAATGTGGCCTCTTCATGTTCGGGTGCAGGGGTGGCATGCCGTTAGCGCTGCCATTGAGCATATCCAGTTTGTGAGCCAGCTCATGGATGACCACATTACGCCCAGAGCGCACCTGAGCCAGGTCAGTGGCAATTTCCTCCCAGGCGAGAATCACTCCCCCCTGTAACCATGCTTCGCCGCTAAGCGCCTGTTCTTCTTGTGAGACAACACCTGATGAGTCAATCTGCTTCCGCCTGACGCGAAAAGCAGCGGGATAGATTACAACCTCGACCCAGCCATCAAAGTAGCCCAGCCCCAGTTTCAGGATTGGCAGACAGGCCTGCGCCGCTACGGCCACCGCCATCTCTGTGGTGAGCGTCAGGCCCTGAACCCCATTGAGACTCTTTCGTTGCAAAAAAAGGGTTGCCAGCTCGCGTAAATGAGCGCGCTCCACTGCTGAGAGACCCTGAAAGATGTCACTCTTGTGGAGTAACGCCTCCCATATCTTAAACGGGATGGGATGATGACTTAGGGTATAACGAATCCGTTGATGTTCAAACCACTTCATCATTTATCCTGGAATCCTCAGTTGGACAGGATAGAGTGTGCATTTGTGGCGGCACAGGGCAAGGCGCAATGATGCGGAAAGTTGTTCTATTCCAGGGGATTGCAACGCTGCACTGTAGCGCGACTCACCCAGCAGATGAAGAGATAGATTGGAACTCATTACATTCATATCAATACGTTACTATTAGAATGAAGCGGTCAACTGAAGAATCTTGGTTTATTATCGATACTAGAGAATAAAGACAGTTATAAGCGTACTGGTTTTCAAAAATTCAATCAACTGCGTCTCTCGTGGTTATTGAAACCAGGATTTTACCCAGTCGCCCAACCGATCACCGCTCAACTTGCATCTACCGGTTTGTTTCGGTGCACTGCCAACAATAAAGGGCATAAACCGGGCATTCTGGCAATGACTCTGGGTCAATAGTGAGGTTTTATCATCTATCCAATGATACTTAATATTGGCTGGCAGCGGCCCCTTGAGGGTAACGGGATTGATCTGCTGCATCAGTTTGCTCCATACCCTGAGCGCGCCACGACTACCACTTAAACCGATAGGCTTATTGTCATCTCGACCCAGCCAGACAACTGCCAGCCGGTCTCCGCTAAAACCAGCAAACCAGCTATCGCGCAGATCATCCGTAGTCCCTGTTTTACCGGCAACATTCAACTCAGGCGACAGGGTTTGATAGACTGTTCGGCCGGTGCCTTCGCGCATGGTTTCCTGCAGGGCATAGTTAAGCAGGTGCATGACTCCAGCGTCAAAACGCTGCTCTATCCGCAAAGGATAACGACTCAACGGGGTACCGTCAGAACCTGTAATCGATGTAATTGCCCGTAGCGGAGTATGGAACCCTGCGGCGGAAATAGTCTGATACATGGACGCAACTTCAATGGGGGAGAGCCCCCCCGCGCCCAATATGATAGAGGGATAATGAGACAGCTTGCGCTCAATGCCCAGATTCTGCAGGGTGTCGATCACTTTGCTCAGACCAACATCCATACCTAGCCGAGCGGTCGCCTGGTTATAGGATTTAGCCAGCGCCCTGTGCAGCGGCACGCTGCCGTGATTTTTGTGGTCCGCATTTTGTGGCTGCCATACTTTGCCATCTGCAAGCTTTATACTGACCTGGCCATCATCCAAAAGCGTTGATAACTGATATCTGTTGGGCTCGGACAATGCAGCCAGATAAACCGCCGGTTTAAGCAGAGAGCCCACCGGGCGGACCGCATCCAGGGCCCGGTTAAACCCGGAGTAACGAGGGTTGCTACCACCGACCACGGCCAGCACTTCACCGCTATCGGTGCTGGTGACTACAACTGCACCTTCCAATGGCCCCATTGACGAGCCATAGTGCGTTTTGAAAGCGGTAATACTTTGTTTAAGGCTTTGTTCTGCGCCCTGTTGCACCAAAGGATCCAGGCTGGTAAAGATTCTCAAACCCTTGCTGGAAAGATCATCCGCCTGATAGTCACGGCGCAACTGACGCCTGACAAGATCCATAAAAGCGGGATATTCAGATTGGGCATAATGGTTTTTGGTGATCACATCCAACGGCTGCCGCTTTGCCCAATCAACCTTATCTGCACTGATTTTCCCCTGTTTTACCAACAGGTCAAGCACCAGATTACGTCGTTTCATGGCGCGTGCTGGATGCCGCCTGGGGTTATAGTAGGAGGGCCCCTTGACCAGAGTAACCAGCAGAGCCGCCTGATGTAACTTAAGCTGGGTGACATTTCTACCAAAATAGTGCTGACTGGCCAAACCAAAACCGTGAATAGCACGTACTCCGGACTGCCCCAGATAGACTTCATTCAAGTAAGCCTCGAGAATTTCAGCTTTGCTGTAATGAAATTCAAGCAACAGAGCCATTGCCGCTTCGGTCAGTTTTCTCAGCAAGGTTCTCTCGCTGCTCAGATGAAAGTTCTTAATTAACTGCTGAGTGAGCGTACTGCCACCCTGCACCACCTGTCTCGCCTTGAGGTTGGCCCACAGGGCGCGGGCAATACCACGTGGCGACACCCCGATATGGCTGTAAAATGACTGGTCTTCAACACTGATCAGTGTCTCGAGCAAAAAACCGGGAACCTTTTCAAGTTTTAGTAATACTCTATCTTCATTATGTGCGGGGTAAATCCCACCAATTTGCAGGGGATCCAGCGTCACAATATCGACATCAACACCACGATCATCCTGCACTGCAGTGACCCTTCCCTGGCTGATAAAAACCTGATAGCGCCTGGCAACAAGCGGCTCATTCCATAGGTCAAATCCACGACGGTAAACAAGTAGTTTACCGCTATCTGGTTGAAACGTGCCGGGCTGCGTGGCTCCTGGTTGGCGCCGATACCCGAGCAATCCAAGCTCTGTCACCAGCGCTTGCTGAGTCAGGCGTGCCCCCGGATAAATCTCTAGCGGCCGCGCATAGACCTTGGCCGGCAGCGCCCAGCGCTTGCCCTCAAACTGCAGGGTTACCCGTGCATCCAAATAGATGACCAATCCGATAATCACCACCAGAAACACTACTATCAATCGCCATATCAACCCTTTCCAACTACTTTTAGTAGGCGGGCTGGCGGGTGATTTTCTGGCTGTTCGTGTGCGTACAGTTGACATTTTTCTCCTGAAATCCACAATTGCAAGCAGGGAGCTGAGGATATAAAACCTTTAGGCAATTGCTCCCGACGGATGATAGACTTCCCTCCCGATCCAGGGCAAGCAATATCCGCAGTGCAGCACCGGACAAACGCTAACTCAAGCGCACAATCGATGGGCACAATATGATGGAGCAAAAAAGTGAGCCAGGCATTAATTGAAGCTTTACAGAACCCGAAGCTATATAACCACCGGGTGGAGTCCTTCACGTTGGTGGAAACCCATATCTCCTGGGTGCTGCTGACTGGTCCCTACGCTTACAAGATAAAAAAACCTATGAATTTTGGGTTTCTCGATTTTTCAACCCTGGAGAAACGCCACCACTTTTGCCAGGAGGAGCTCAGGCTCAACCAACGGCTGGCACCTGATCTCTACCTGGATGTAGTACCCATTTCCGGTACGCCTGACCAACCCCTACTGGGTGTTGACGATGATCCCATCGAATATGCAGTCCGCATGAAGCAGTTCTCTGGTGATCAGCAGCTGGAACAGCTACTGGCTCGACAGCAGCTAAATCTCCATCATATGAGCGAAATCGCTTCAGCAGTCGCCGACTTTCATCAACGAACGGATCGCAGTGGCAGTGATTCATCCTTTGGCAGTGCCGCAAAGGTTATGGAGCCGGTGCGACAAAATTTTGAACAGATCAAACCGCTACTGGCTGATAAAGCTGACCTGGTTGATCTTGAACACATTGAATCCTGGGCGCAAGATACCTTTAACCGCCTGCTGCCGCTATTTGAAAAGCGCAAAGAGACCGGCATGATTCGCGAGTGCCATGGTGACCTGCACCTGGGTAATATCACCCTGGTAGAGGGCCAAATTACCCTGTTCGACTGCATCGAATTTAACGAGAGCTTTCGCTGGATTGATACCATCAGTGAGATCGCCTTTTTCGCCATGGATCTTGAGGATAGAGGCCTAACCGGTTTTGCCAGTCATTTTATCAACGCCTACCTTGAACAAAGTGGCGATTATAGTGGTCTACAGCTTCTTAATTTTTATAAGTCCTACCGGGCGCTGGTTCGGGCCAAGGTCGCCCTGTTTCGACTGCAGCAGGAGGGAGCTGACAGCCCCGCTGCCAGGGAAATACTGACCCAGTACCGAAGTTACATCCGCCTTGCGCAAAGTTATATGAGTATTCCAAACCGCTATCTACTGATAATGCACGGCTATTCTGGAACCGGTAAAACAACGGTGAGCAGTGAGCTTATTAAAGAGCTGGGGTTGATCCGACTAAGGTCCGACGTGGAACGAAAACGGTTCTTCTCTCTGCCAGGCAACCAGGATCAGCTACCCGATGGTGATATCTATTCTCATCGGGCCAGCGAACTGACCTTTAAGCATATCGCCAACACAGCCCTTGAGATATTTAACGCCGGTAGCTCGCTAGTGATTGATGCAACCTTTCTGCAAAAATCTTACCGGGATATGTTCAGCTCGCTGGCTGAAGAGCAGGGCATCCCTCTACAAATCATCGATTGCCAGCTTGATGATGCGCTGGTCCGGGAGCGGATCAAGCAGCGCTCAGCCGTAGGCACCGATCCATCGGATGCCGATCTGAACATATACGAAATGCAACTATCTGAGGCCGAACCCCTGGACGAGCAGGAGGCTGGGTACACCTTGACGGCAGACTGTTCAAGTAAAGAGGCGATCAGTGCCTTTGTTCAGATTCTTAAATCGAGTGCTCTAAGTTAATAACAGCGGTTCAGGAGGCTATCTGGCCATGGGGTTCGTCAATTTCCTAACTGCCGATCTCATTCAACCATCGTCTGAATCCCCGCGACTCATACAGTACAGGCCAGATTCTCTGAGCAAACCAACCCCGAATACCCCGGCGCGAATGACTCATCATCACCATCCGCTTTCCCCGCCTGGCGGCATCAAATATATTGGATGCCACATCCTGAGGCAACCCCATGCGTTCAGGTAGCGCTTTAGGGATTTTGATATCTGAACCATCCCCGGATAACGCTTTTTTATGAAAGTCAGTGGCTGTTGTTCCTGGGCAAGCCATCAAAACATCAACACCTTGAGCCTTTAGCTCCAGGCGCATCGACTCAAACAGGCCATGTAACGCATGTTTGCTGGCGCTGTAACCTGACAGGCCCGGGGCCGGTGTCAGACCCAGGGTGCTGGATAGGGTGATTACCAACCCCTTTCTGGCACTGAGAGAATCAAGTGCCGCTTTGGTACAGTGAATAGCGCCAAAATAGTTGACCTCCATCACCCGCCGCAAGACCTTCATCTGAGTATCTGCGAAACAGCTCCGGTGACTAACCCCCGCATTATTAATCAATACATCAACACCGCCAAATTGAGCAGTGATATCCTGCATCACCGCCTGGCAACGATCAAAATCGGTAATATCGCAGACAAAACTGAGCACATCGGTACCGGATTTTTCGACCTGATATTGGAGGGCTGCCAATTTGTCAGCTTCAAGATCGACCAACACAATACGAGCTCCGGCCTGGGCAAACTGCCAGGATAGTGCTCGACCGATTCCGCCAGCAGCACCAACCACCACCACTACTTTATGTCTGAAATCTTTTTTCATCAGTTCGCTCAGGTGATCTCGCTGTCTGTCTGGGGCCTGTCCGGAAATGTTTGATCTTCGCGCTGCGCCTGTTTTCTCCTTTCCAACAGGAGAAAACTGTAGTCATAAGCGTTGGCACCATCGGCCAAAAAGTCCACTTGTTGCGACAACACCCATTGCGAGCGGTCAAATTCTGGGAACCAGGTATCACCATCGACCTGCGCCTGCACCTGGGTCAGGTAGAGACGGTCTGCCACCTCTATAGCCTGTTGATACAGCTGCGCGCCACCGATGATAAAGGTTTCATCACTACCGCTGGCCGCACAGGCTGATGACGCTCTTTCAATGGCATCAGCCAGAGAGTGAACCACTTCACAACCCTCAAATTTTAAAGTCTTGTTCCGGGTTACCACGATATTCACCCTGCCCGGCAGGGCTCTACCAATAGATTCATGGGTGTTTCGACCCATAATTAAGGGCTTGCCCATCGTGATTGATTTGAAGTTCTTAAGATCAGCGGGCAGCCGCCAGGGTAGATCGTTGTCCTTGCCAATCACACCATTTTTCGCCATGGCAACGATCAAAGACAATCTCATAGTGTTACACCGCTACTTCCTGAAAAAGTGAATAACTCCACCGGCTAAAGCCGGATTGATCAGCCGTGCTGCCGATTGTTCTCTCTCCAAAAACTGGGAGAGGGCCAGGGTGAGGATTCAAGATTCAACCTCAGTGCAGCTCACCCCTCATCCCAACCTTCTCCCCTTGAGGGGTGAAGGAGTAAAACAAAGTTGCCGCCTAAAGGCGTGGGATTTACTGATCCCCTATCGGGGACTTTAAAATTCGGGGCTAACCAGCGGCCAGGATCACTCTAAACCTGCCGCTTTAACAGCCTCTTCCCAGCCTTCAGGCAGACTATGCGCTATACCCTTATGGCAGTCAATAC
>CAYYRK010000092.1:0-9894 GCA_964473915.1 uncultured Pseudomonadales bacterium | reverse complement strand
TAGAATGGGGCTGTCAACTGAGGAATCTAGGATCATATGACCGACGTTAACATTTTGATACTCAAAATGATTAGCAGTATGGCAAAGACTTTTTTCAGAATAGATACGGGTAGTTTGTGGGCTAATCTAGCACCATAAGGCGCGGTAAAAAAACTAGCCGAGGAGATCATCAATGCGGCAGGTAAAAATATGAACCCAAAGGTAAAGTCATCGGGTGAGGAGTTCGACCAGCCATTAATCAGATAACCTAAAGTCCCGGCAATAGAGATAGGCAAACCCATTGCTGCCGATGTACCAATGGCCTTTTTAACTTCAACATTTTGCCAGGTGAGATAGGGTACAGTTAAAGACCCTCCACCAATGGAGACTAGTGCTGATATCGCACCAATTCCAGAACCGGCTAGACATAACCCTGCGTTCCCAGCCAGCTCTCTACTGGGCGCTGGTTTTTTATTCAAAAACATCTGAAAAGATACAAATGCCATGAACAACGCAAAAAACAGTGCGAGGTAAAGCGAGCTCAAGTAAACGGCAAGGAAAGTAGCCAGAAATGTACCCAGGATAATACCTGGAGTCATGCCTCTAACAACGTGCCATATTACGCCCCCCCTTGAGTTGTGAGCGCGAAAACTTGAAAAGGAGGTGACTATCATGGATGCCATCGAGGTACCTAAAGCCAGATGAACGACACTATCAACAGCCACACCCTGTAGCAGGAAAATTGACGTCAGTACTGGCACCATGATTCCGCCACCACCAATACCCAATAAACCAGCCATAAAACCGACAATAGAACCTAAAAACAAAAACGACAACAGCCACTCAATTTCTAACATCTAAACCTCATTGAAAATTCCGTATTAAATAAAACCAGCCAGTTGATTCGATCTTGAGGATAGACTTATCACAGGCCCCGCCGTAGATATTTCGATGATTAACGATCAGAAACTGGCTGAGGCCTTTCTGGGGGGCTATTTCTTGTTCTTGAGCATAGCCTCCAGGCCTTGAAACGGATTGTGGGTGGCTGCATCTTTTTGTGTGTCACTGCTAGTACCACCATAATCTGAATCAATATAGCGAGAGTGCTCGTTGTCATGGCAATAAAGGCACAGTAGCTCCCAGTTACTACCATCTGAAGGATTATTGTCATGGTTATGATCACGGTGATGAACGGTTAACTCTCGCAAGTTTTCGCGGTTGAACTCGCGGGCGCAGCGACCGCAAATCCAGGGGTATAATTTTAGTGATCGCTCACGATAACCCTTGGCTCTTTCGTCCCGAGCACGGCGAGCCTGCGCAACGACACGATCGAGATCATGTGAAACATTTTCTGACGACATAGTGTACCCCGCTAATGAATAAAAGCAGCTGCTAGCGCAAAACCGGTGATTGACCCTCGCGCCATCTGTACAGTAGTGTAAACTGTTTTTAAAATAAACCGCCTTTATTTTACAACGATAGCGTGGCACCAGAGAGGATTTTATTTGCAGGCCAGGCAAAAAGAGGGGCATTGTGGCAGATGAAATAACCGATTGAGCAGAGCCTGCCCTGCGAGTGGAACGAGTGCTTCGGGTAAACTTTTAATACAGCATGGGAGTAAAACAATCCCAATGCAAAGACACTCGGAGTATAAACACCCCCATAAAAACGCGCTGACACAACTGTTTTTACAAGGGTTAAAGATACGGTTATTACCCCAGGATAAAGCAAAAATGAAACCAGACCTCTCCAGAATAGACCTTAATTTACTGATTGCCCTTCAGGTGCTACTCGAGGAACGTAATGTAACCAGGGCCGCAAAGCGGCTTTTTATCACCCAGCCTGCTATGAGCAAAACCCTGCAAAGGTTAAGGTTGCTTTTTGATGACCCACTCTTTACTCGTGCTTCACACGGCCTAGTCCCAACCCCACGTGCGCAACTGCTGCAAAGACCACTTAATATCGCCCTTGAGCGATTAGAACACACCCTTTTTACCCCGGAGTTTGTTCCTGCTGAGGCAGAAGGGCGCATTCATATCAGTGCCCCGGAGATACTCTCTGTTGGCGCTATACCGGCAGTACTCAAACGAGTTTACTACAAGGCACCCAAGCTACAGGTTAAGTCCCGTAATATGCTTGATGATGCGTCGCAGCTTCTTGCCTCTGGTGCTCTTGATTTCGCCATATATGTTGAACAAGGCTATTCTAATGAATTTGAACTTTTCCATTTGGCGAGCAACGAAATTCTGTGCTGGTTCAGGCGTGACCACCCCCTGGCTGGCAAGGAGACTCTGGATGTAGATGACCTGGTAAGTTATCCCCATATCGTCCTTTATCTACCTAACGTAACAGAGAGAGATATGCTTTCCATCGGCAGGGCTTTCAGGGACACGGGCCGCAGTAGGGATATCATTTTTCAGACCACTCAACTACTGACTTCGCTTGAAGTCCTGGGCAACAGCGATACCTTGATGCTGGGGCCCAGCTATATCACAGCATCTTCTCTGACCAGGGGTCATTTTATTTCCAGGTCACTCCCCCCCGAATTTTCAAGATTGAAGCTTAATCTATACCTGATACAGCATTACCGAACCCTTAACTCGCCCCTGCACCGATGGTTAAGGGAGCAACTTTTTGATGTTTTCAGGAAGGTGACGAAGAACCAGTCGGTGGGGGAAAAAGTAGTCCGGCGTGACCATCACACAGTTTGATTTTTGATCCACTTTGTGATGAATAGACCACTGTTAAGACTTCGCGCGTTTTAGTGATAACTCCGGCAGGCTCCATGACTTGCGAGAAAAGTTTCTTCAAATTTTTCAGCTGATATGGGTTTGCCCAGCAGGTAGCCTTGAATAAAGTCGCAACCTTTCGATTCCAGATAAGCCTTTTGTGCTTCCTCCTCTACCCCCTCTGCAATCACTTTAATACCCAGGTTGTGCGCAAGGCTGATGATCGAAGTGACGATATCTGCATCTGCCTTATCTGTTGTGATATCTGAGACAAAGCCCCGATCAATTTTCAACAAATCAATCGGGAAACGCTTCAGGTAACTCAGCGAGGAGTAGCCGGTGCCAAAATCATCCACTGCCAGTTTTATACCTTTGTGTTTCAGCTCTTTCAAGGTGCCGATCACCTCCTCCGCATTCACCATAATAGTGCTTTCTGTAATTTCAAGTTCCAGATATTCACTCGGCAGGCCCGTACGTTCCAGCACAGACAGGGTTCTCTCCACAATGTCACCATTATCCAGTTGACGCGCAGAGATATTCACAGCCACACGCATATTGCCCCCCTGATCAAGCCAGGCCTTGGCCTGCCTGCAGGCTGCCTCCATTACCCAGTCGCCCAACTCTATAATTTGCCCGGTCTCCTCCGCCAGCGGAATAAATTCCAGCGGACTAATCAATCCCTGATCTGGATGATTCCAGCGTACCAGCGCCTCCATACCTATTATTTCTCCCGTAGCAAGGTCCTCTTGTGGCTGGTAGTGAAGCAGCATTTCGTTACGTTGCGTTGCACCACGCAGGTCATTTTCCAGACTCAGCCGACGGGCTGCATCCACTTCCATTTTATCTTCATAAAAAGCAAAATTATCACCTCGCTCCTTGGCTCGGTACATGGCCATATCGGCATGTTTCAGTAACGTTACTATATCTGTACCGTTGTACGGATAGAAGGATATACCGATACTGGCGCTAACGTGCATCTCCTTGCCAAGAAATACAAAGGGGCGGGAGAGTGTTTGATTAATCTTCACCGCAATACTTGCAACAATTTTTTTAGATTTCACTCTGTTTAAAATAATGGCAAATTCATCCCCACCAAAACGCGATACAAAATCATTTTGTCGCACACAGCCCTGTAATCTCTCCGCCACAATCTTGAGCAACATATCCCCGGCATCATGTCCAAGAGAGTCGTTGACAAGTTTGAACCTATCCAGATCCATAAACAGGATTGCCGTCATGGAATCATGAACTTGTTCATCAAGCACTTCACTGAGTTTTTCCGTAAACAGTGTTCTATTTGGCAAACCGGTCAGGGTGTCATTGTACGCCAGTTTACGCACATGTTTTTCAGCCATTGATGCCTGCAGCAAACGTCCAATTCGCTTACGTAATACGGCAAAATTTACAGGCTTGGAGATATAATCTGTGGCACCTGCAGCAAAAGCCCGCCCAATAGATATCTCATCATTAAGCGCAGTAATAATCAGCACGGGCACTCCCCCTCCACCCGGCATGGATTGTATTTTCAAACAAGCTTCAAAGCCGTCCATTCCCGGCATAATTGCGTCCATCAGCACCAAGTCTGGCAGAAAACGCTCACAGTACATCACCGCCTGTTCACCATTGCTCACTTCATCAATACAGCAACCCTCGTCTTCCAGAACTTTGCGCATAGCAAAGCGCATGCCTCGATCATCATCCACAATCAGCACTCGTTGCTGCCCCAACGCAGGTTGCGTCTGATCAATGATCTCAGTGATATGCTCACTGCAGCCGCTCTGAACTGATGTTAGCTCGGTAGATTCACGTCTGATTTGTTGTTCAAGAAGCTGATGTAACAACCCACATTCGGTAACGATCATTTCCAGCAGTTGATCAGCACCCTCAGGTTGCCTGGCTCGGCCATTGGCCTCCAGCCGCGTACAGTAATCAACTAGCCGTTGCGCACCAAAATTTCCAGAACTACCTTTAATACTGTGAGCCAGATCAGCAAAAGCATAACAATCCTTGACCGACACAGCATCCTTAAGTGAACGTATGTAGCCAGGTAGATCGTCGATAAAGATCTGGAGTAGCGTTAAAAACCCCTGCCCGGTATTGTCTCGCAATTCGTTGTAAACATCCCAATTAATCACATTAGCAGAGACTGACCCTGCGCCTTCTACTCCGCCATTATCGCCTTTAGGCAGGTATTGGGTCACAGACATGTGTTCTTTGAGTTTGCCCCGTAAGGCTTCGAGTTTAAGTGGTTTTGGCAGATAGCCATCCATACCCACAGCAAGGCATTTTTCACTTTCACCCTGCTGCACGTTGGCTGTCATTGCCACTATTACCAACCGCTGCTCCTCCGTTTCCATCTGCCTGATCTGTGCGGTCGCTTCATAACCATCCATGACGGGCATATGACAGTCCATCAGAATCAGATCAAAGGTTTCGCGTGCAATCATCACAAGCGCCTCCCTGCCATGGTTTGCCAGGCTGGCTCTACAGCCCAGACGTTCAAGCATTCCAATGGCGACTTGCTGGTTAGCCCTGTTGTCTTCGACGACCAGAATCTTTCTACCGCCAAAGAAAGCAACACCTTGTGTATCGGGTAACTTAGGTCCCTGTTCTCGCTGTCTCTTGAGTGCTACGACTGGGATAGACTCGATCAAGGCTGCAAGTTCATTACGCTTGACCGGTTTCGCAAGATAACCTGCCAAATTAAGCTTATCGGTATTTTCGAAGGTTGGATTTACCCTGTTGACCATCATAATAACTCGGGTGGACAGAGTCGCCGGATCACCGGCAATCAGGTGGGCAAGATCCGGCCCACTCATCCCCGTCATCACTTCGTCGATCAGCACCACATCAAAAGGAACGCTCTGTGCTGCCGCGCAGCGCAGTTTGCTGATGGCATCGGTGCCATTAACAACAAGCTCACAATCCAGCTGTAAATCGCGCAGTAAATTTTTGATATAACGCCGATTCAGTTTGCTATCATCTACCACCAGCACTTTACAGTCCTGCGACACTATCTGCTCCGACATCTCCTCCCTAACAGCGGGGAATTGGGTGGTAAACCAGAAGCTGCTACCCTGACCCAAAGCACTTTTAACACCGATCTGGCCACCCAGCAGGTCAACCAACTGTTGACTAATTGCCAAACCCAGCCCGGTACCTCCATACTTGCGGGTTGTCGAACCATCCGCCTGAGAAAAAGCTTCGAATATCCTTGTTTGTGCCTCATCAGATAGCCCTATTCCGGTATCTGTCACCTCAAATTTTAATTCAATTATCTCCTCAGATCGGGAGATAATATTCACCTCAATACCGACTTCACCCTGCAAAGTGAATTTAAGGGCGTTGCCCAGCAGGTTGATCAGAACCTGACGGATACGGCCACTATCACCCGTCAATAGAAGCGGTATTTTTGGATCCAGTATATAGGCAAGATCAATATCTTTTTTCTGGGCCTGAGGACCCAGCATAGCGATCAAATCTTCAAGCAGTTCGTTCAGGCTGAAATCTTCAGTAATCAGTTTCATTTTTCCTGAATCCATCTTGGAAAAATCCAGAATATCATCAATTAATGCCAGCAGCGCTTCCGCAGAACCGCTGGCGATCTCCACATACTCCTTCTGCTTAGAGGCAAGCCCCATCTCACCAAGCAGCTCCAGCATACCCAGCACACCATTAAGGGGGGTGCGCAGCTCATGGCTGACGTTTGCCGCAAATTCTCCCTTGACTCGTGCCGCCTCAAGAGCAACATCTCTGGCTTCGCGCAGGTCACTTTCCCGGGCATCCAATACATCCATCATGGCATTAAATGCCATCTCCATCTTGACAATTTCCCGGGTACCTCCAATTTTGGCCCGCTCCTCCGTTCCCCCCTCACGGGCACGTTCCATCGACTTTGCCAGGCGATCAATGGGTTTGGTGACCCGTTTAGAAATAGCTATCAAGATCAGCAGCAGCGCTGTCGCCAGGATTATAGATGCCCCCAGGTTAAACTGAAAAATATCACCCTGCATCCGGTGTAGCGCATCTTTACTGACTTGCACCCGAACATAACCTACCAGCTCAGGCTCCACGGCTTCAGTCAAAAATAGTGAGCTTTCTCCAGCTTGTGTACCCGTATAGACAGGTGCTACAAAGTTCCAGGTATGGTCAGACGCTGATTCCAGTACCAGCTGATCGGGCCAAAGATTCGCACTGGTCAATTCAGAAGCATTATTTCCGGCGATATAAAGAGCTTGCTGATCACTGTCAAAAATGCCGACTGCCTTTATTCCAGGAAATGCCATTAGGGTATTTCCAACCAGTTCAGCATCGGTTTTACTGTGGTATAGCAGTGGTACTCGGCTCTGCTCTGCAAAGAGTGCGGCCAGATTCATCCCTTCCTGAATCAATCGTTTTTCCACGGGCTTGCCTGACAGGTGGGAGGTCACCAATGCCGATGTCAGCACCAGCAGTATGATTCCGATACTGAAGGTAAGCACCAGCAACCCGCGGAAACTGATACGGTTAATCCATTTTTCAGGTGCTTTTTTTGCCATCATTGGGGAAATACCAGGTCGAAACTACGTCTGTCAACACGACTAATTTTCAAACCAAGGTGTTCAGCGGTGCGTATATTCACCGCTATACGCAGGTCTCGCATGGTTTCAACTCCCGAGTCTTTCCCGCTAGCGACCTGGTGCGCCTTTTCTGCCAAACGTTGCCCTAGCCTGATGTTGTCAGGGAACAACGAAAACAGAGCTCCACGCTGCACATGCGATGGATTACTGGAAAAAATCAATAGATTTTTTTTCCATGCCTGACCCATTATCAGGGGCAGCAACCCTCGTTCATCCAGCGTAGGGTCACCCTGCAGTAGCCAGAGTGCATCCTTGCCATCTGTTGTACTTGCCAGAAAGTCCCGATAACGGGGCGCGGCATCCCTTACATCCTCAGCAGGCTCTGCAATCAATTTTAATCCTGCATCTTCTGCAGCCTGCCGAGCTTCTTTGATCAACCAGCTATTGGTATGCGGATGATATATAACCCTAATCTGTTCTATATGAGGTGCTAGTTTACGCAATTGCTGAAAAAGACGATCAGGAGCAGGAGATAAAGAGATTCCGGCCAATCCCTGGCTGACATTATCATCGGATAAAATAGTGGCACCGGTGATCACGCTGTAATCCCCGCGCAGCTGAGTTGCTATATGCCGACCCCTGTTACCCAGAGAGACAATCACCCCTGGATCTCTTTGTGCCAGCCAGCTTTGAATATCTTCCAGTTTTACCCCCTTCGCCAGAGACAGGGTTACAATCTCTCCGGAAGAGTGCTCCTTAATACCATCGAGTATGGCATCGAAAATGGCCCGATAGGGCTCTCTCACTTCAGGGTAGAGCACCACCAACGGCTCTTTTGCCTGCACACCGAAGCTGTTAAAGGCGGCCAGCAGGGAAGAGAAAATCCAGATTAACTGGAATACTAATTTATAATCTTTCATCAACAGCGGGGCTCTTCCTTGAAATGATGTCTTGTGGTGCGAAGTTGAAATTCCTTTTGCACA
Organism: uncultured Pseudomonadales bacterium; assembly: GCA_964473915.1. Lineage (GTDB taxonomy): Bacteria > Pseudomonadota > Gammaproteobacteria > Pseudomonadales > IMCC2047 > CAYYRK01. Next base: position 1,644 of record CAYYRK010000092.1, on the reverse strand, counting down.
TCACCACAGCTTTCTTATTTCGGCAAAGACAGTTCGTCCGGCCATCGGCAGATCGTCAGGAATCAGAGCGGACGGTGCCGATGGCTCAAAAATATTGGCATCGGTCAGGTTGCGGACGGAGAACGCAATCTCCACCCCAGGCAACAGGTCTTCCCCTCTGAGGGTCAGGTCAACACTGGTGTAGTCATCCATTTTTGAACGCGGGTCGTTGAGAGCCCGCTCCCTGTCCATCACCCTGGTGGCCTGGGTATTGACACTCCAGCGTGAGGTCAGCTGATAGTCCGCACGCAGGTAAAGCTGATGCTGCGGAGCATTGTACGAGCCCTGTGTGACAGACGAATCTTCCGATTTTTGATAAGCATAGTTGCCCCTCAGGGTTAAAAATTGTGTCCAATCCCACTTAAACTCAAATTCCAGACCCCTGGCGCTATATCCACTGGTGTTTTCGGCCACCGGGTTAAACACAATAATATCGTCCATTTTATAGTAGAAAAGATTTAACCCCAGCCGAAGATCGGGTGAGTAAGCATAGTCAAAGGCCAGCTCATAGGTATCGATCGTCTCCGGGTCCAAATTGTCATTGCCCACCGCAATGGGATTATTGATATTAAACTGCTCCGCAAATGAGGGTGCCCGGAATGCCCGGCCATACATCAGTTTGCTGGTGAGGTTGTAACGGGTATCCCAGACCAGGGCGATACGCGGGTTGACGGTGTCGCCAAAATCGGAGTAATGGTCATAACGCAACCCTGCCGTCAGGGCCCAATCTCGCATCAGTCTCCACTCATCCTGAATAAACAGGTAGGAGACCTCGCGCACCTCTTCCCGGTTATAGGGCGCGATATTCGTAACATCCACCAACCCGCCCAGCGGCAGGGGAAGCGGCCCACCCGGAGTGGCCATTATGGTATAGTTTTTAGTTTCTTCAATACGGTACTGGTCCAGATAGTGGTAGCCGAGCCCGACTCGAATGTCATGGTTTTCTATGCCCGTATAAAAGGCCGAACTATCAAAACGATAATGACGTTCATACACATCGGGCTGGCCGATGACGCCCTCCGGATATCCTCCTGGAAAGAGCGTATCAAAAGCACCAGGCGGGAAAAGCACCAGATCGGTTTTGGTGCTAACATCGAAATAGCTTAGCGTCGCTGTTACATCCCAATCCTCAGCTAACATGACGTTATGATAGGTAACGTCAGCATTGAACCGTTTGCTCTCTCCTGTACCCACAGGGTCCAACGCTTGAGCGGCCCCAGCACCCACACCGCCATCTTTTCTCTCCTGGTAACCCAAACGTAGCTTCCAATTTTTTTGGGTCATCTCAAAACGAATATCGGTATTTTCCCGACCCAGACTCACGCCACCAGGTGCCAGGGAGGCACGGGTGCCCATCAGTGCATCCAGGCCCGTTTGAGCATCGACTGCAATTTTTTCATCCTGCCCGTCAGTATCGAGCGCTTCCAGGCTAAAAGCGGTATCCCATCCCGCCAGCTGGCCACCATACAACAGCCATGCCCGGTGTTCATCAAAGCTCCCCGCAGAAGCGCCCACCTCCAGGCCATCAAGCTCCTGTGCATTTTTAGTGATCACATTGATGGTGCCGGCAAAGGCATCAGCCCCATAAACAGCAGACCCTGGCCC
>CAYYRK010000091.1:0-10024 GCA_964473915.1 uncultured Pseudomonadales bacterium | reverse complement strand
GGGAGCTTGCTCAGGGGCTCAATAAATTAATGGATGTGAATGATCATGCCATTAAAGACGCGAGTGATGTCATTGGTGCGATGGCTGCTGGAGACTTAACAAAGACCATAGATGCGGAATATGAGGGTAGTTTTAAGCGCATAAAAGAGAACGTTAACCAGATGCAGAGAAGACTCTCGCAAGTTATTGAAAATGATATTCAGGCAATTGTACGCAGTGCAGTTGATGGTGATCTGGAACATCGTATCGACATAGAGGATAAAGAGGGCTTCTACAGGGCACTGTCTATCTCTGTTAATGAGCTTGTCGATATTAACAACCGTGTGATCAATGACACCATCGAAGTTGTTGGAGCGATGGCTGCTGGAGATCTAACCAAAACAATAGACGCAGATTACGCGGGTAGCTTCGGGCGCCTGAAACAATATGTCAATCGGGCCACTTCTGGGCTTACAAAAGCAATGACTGAGATTACAGAGTCTGCGGGCAAGGTGAGGGTCGGTTCTGGGGAGATATCTGCAGGTAATCTCGATTTAAGCGAGCGTACTGAACAGCAGGCTGCAAGTCTGGAAGAGACCTCTGCAACCATGGAGCAGATGACAGCGAGCGTTAGGCAAAATGCCGGTAATGCGGAGCATGCTAATACCTTGGCCCAGGGTGCCAGAGAGTCGGCAGAGATTGGCGGTAATGTGGTTACACAGGCGATCGATGCGATGACTGATATCAGCGTATCTAGTAAAAAGATTGCTGATATTATTGGGGTGATCGATGAGATCGCATTCCAGACCAACCTGCTGGCGCTCAATGCTGCTGTTGAAGCGGCGCGTGCCGGTGAGCATGGTCGGGGTTTTGCGGTGGTGGCCAGTGAGGTGCGCAATCTGGCCGGGCGCAGTGGTACAGCGGCGAAGGAGATTCAAGTGCTTATTCAGGATAGTGGCACAAAAGTGGAGGAAGGCAGCAAGCTGGTAAATCGCTCGGGCGAGGTGCTGATGGAGATCAACGCATCGGTCAAGGAGGTGAGTGAAATCGTCGCTGAAATTGCTGCTGCGAATGTCGAGCAGGCCAGTGGAATCGATGAGGTTGGTAAGGCGATTGCACACATGGATGATATGACTCAGCAAAATGCGGCGATGGTTGAGCAGTCAGCATCCGCTGCCGAATCACTCAGCAAGCAGGCTCATGATCTGGAACAATTAATCAGCTCCTTTGATGTGGGCGCGTCTGGTGCAGAAAGGATAGTGCAGTCGGAACGAGGGCAGCGACCTACTCCGAGGCAGCGTGGGTCGCTTCGCACACAAGAAGTAGCCACTGAGGATGATGGTGGCTGGACTGAATTCTAGCCCGGAAGTTTTATCCTGAACAATAACGGAGTGGGTACGGCTGTAACTATTAGAGTTGGCTTTCAGAATCAATGGAAGTTCATGGATGAAGGCGAAAAACTGATAGTTCAACTGGAACCTGCCTATTTTGATACTCGGTTGCTTGCAACCGAGTATCTTTGGTTTTCACGTAACGCCCCATACCCAGCCCCCGTGTGTGCTTAGCAAAATCCAGTCAATTCTTGCTCAAGTAGAAGCTGCATGGCAAAGCCGTCTTGACTTAATGAACTGGCTGATGTCTTATTGCAAAGGTCTCAACCTAAAATAAAGAGAGGAATATTATGACAAAGGCAATTGTTGCTGGTGTGGGTATGGTCAAATTTGCCAAGCCTGGAACTCAAGATCCGTTTCGGGTAATGGCATCGACAGCCATTAAAGATGCAGTTAAAGATGCAGGCATCGCCCCTGATCTGATCGAACAGGCATATGCCAGCTACATCTATGGTGATAGCACCTGCGGCCAGCATGCGCTCTATGATGCTTTTCAAACCGGGATCCCTGTCGTCAATGTTAACAACAACTGCTCATCGGGTTCTTCTGCACTATTTCTTGCTCGTCAGGCTGTTCAGTTTGGTGCTGTTGAGTGTGCCTTGGCCTTTGGCTTCGAAGAGATGCAACGCGGCGCGCTAAATTCAAACTGGGATGATCGTGAATCACCCTTTATTCGTTTTGACAAGGCATTTGATGACTTTGGTTTTCCTCCTGCCCCCATTGCGCTTCGTAGTTTTGGCGCTGCAGGGAAGTATTATCTGGAAAAATATGATGCCAAGCCGGATATTTTTGCCAAGGTTGCAGTAAAAACCCGTAGTCATGCTGAGCGGAACCCCTTTGCTGTTTTTCGTACGCCTCTAACGGTAGATGAGGTCCTGGAAGCACCTGAAATATATGGCGGCTACCTTACCCGTTTAATGGCCTGCCCTCCAACCTGTGGTGCGGGTGCTGCAATCGTTGTCAGTGAAGCCTTCGCCAAAAAACATGGCATCAGCGCTGGTGTTGAAATTATCGGTCAAGCCATGGCGACAGACACTGAAAAGAGCTGGGAAGATCCTATCTTGTGTATCGGTTCAGATATGACTCGCCGAGCGGCAGCGAAGGTGTATGAGCAGGCAGGCGTGGGTCCTGAGGAAGTTGACGTAATTGAACTGCATGACTGCTTCACACCTAATGAAGTTGTTACCTATGAAGGATTGGGCTTGTGTGGTGAAGGCCAGGCCACTCAGTTGATTGAAGATGGTGATAACACTTACGGCGGGAAATTTGTTGTCAATCCGTCTGGCGGACTGATGTCAAAAGGACACCCCATCGGAGCAACAGGTTTGGCGCAGTGTTTTGAACTCGTTAACCAGCTGCGTGGTAATGCCGGAGACAGGCAGGTTGCGGATGCAAAATTAGCATTGCAGCACAACCTGGGCCTGGGTGGAGCTGTTGTGATTACCATGTACCGATCGATGTAAATCTATTACCAGAAGGAGGCTGTCGGATTTAGAATTAATCTACTGTGGAAAAACCGGCCTAAGATCGGTTCTTTCCTTGTTTTGATTATCTGCCCGACACTTTTCCGATTTTTTTGCAAGGGAGCCTTTTGGCTCCCTTGCTGCGTTAAAAACGTACCCAAAGCACTCACCCCGCTCGCGGGGCAGGCTCTGCTCATTCAGTCATTTCTCAAGTAAACTCGGCTATAGCATCCTGCGTCGTTCTGCCCCCTTTTTTTTATAATATTATAGTCTGCATCTCAGTTGCGCTGATGTTTCTCAACCTGGACAATCCTGAAATCCACAGTTGGCTAATAGCTTTGGAAAGCTGTCGAGTATGGTTTCAGATTGAGATTATTCTAGTAGGTGTGTAGGGGGTGGAAAATTATTCGGATGATCAATATCCCGTATCGGCATAGTCCACTTAATCATATATACTGAGCACCGTCCCGTAGCGGGCGATAAAGGCATAATTAAAAGGGGTTTACATGATCATTCTGGGGTTATCTGGCGCACTAACACATGACCCATCTGCAGCACTTTATGTAGATGGTAAGCTGGTGGCTGCGGCGGAGGAGGAGCGGTTTATCAGAGATAAACACGCCAAAAATAAAATGCCTCGTGAAGCCGCCCGGTTTTGTATCGAACAAGCTGGAATAAGTCCAAAGGATATTAATGTAGTCGCAGTACCCTTTGCTCCCATTGGGCTCGATTCCCCAGCCCGATGGCATTATGCACGGCGCTACTGGTATGCTCCGGACAGGGTGATCGACGCTATTTTCAACGGTAACAGGAGATATAAACGTTACGCTGGTGACATAAAAGCCCTGTGTGAGAGCCTCGGCATTAATTGGGATCGGACCGAATTTGAACCTGTTGAGCATCATCTGGCACATGCAAGTAGCTGCTATCATCTGAGCGGGTTTAAAGGCAAAACAGCAATTCTTGGTGTAGACGGCAAGGGTGAATATGCCACAACTTTCTTTGGTTACGGCGAAGAGGGTGAAATTCATAAACTCCGGGAGTTTTATGATCCTGATTCGCTCGGTGGTATGTATGGAGCCATCACTGAATATCTCGGCTTTGAGATGCTTGATGGAGAGTACAAGGTCATGGGTATGGCACCCTATGGTGATCCGACCAAACATGACCTGTCTCGCATTATTCGATGTGATGGCAGCGACATCAGGGTGAATACCCAGCTGATCAACACCGTTGGTTTAAGACGCTACAAAGAGGATGGCAGGGGATTCTATTTCAGTAAAAAATTGATTGATTGGCTAGGACCTCGGCGGGTAGGTGATGTGGCGGATGAACCCTATATTGATTATGCTGCCAGCATACAAAAATTGTATGAAGATACTGTGTTGCAACTCATAGACACCCATTTGAAAAAAATTCTGCAGGAAACAGGACAACTGGCTTTTTCCGGTGGTGGTGCACTTAACGTGAAACTTAATCAGCGCATTATTGCTCTGCCCTATGTTAAAGAGCTCTGGGTACAACCGGCCTCTGGAGATTCAGGTACCGCCATAGGCGCTGCATCCTATGCGGCGGTTAAAAGAAAGGAGCAGGTTGAAACGATGGAGCATGTTTATCTGGGTCCCTCCTATACCAATGAGGAGTGTGTAAAAGCCTGTGAAGAGCATCCCTATAAACCGCAGTATGAAATTATTGATCAAGTCCCAAGCCGCATCGCCACAATTTTGGCAGATGGAAATCCGGTTGCCTGGTTCCAGGGACGAATGGAGTTTGGCCCACGAGCGTTGGGTGGCCGCAGCATTTTGGGTTGCCCCAGCGCTAAAGGGGTTGCGAATCGCATCAACGAGCAGATCAAATTTCGTGAGCGTTGGCGTCCCTTCTGCCCCAGCATCCTGGACAGGGTTGCACCAGAAATATTACAGACTGATCACCCGTCAGCCTTTATGACCTTTACCTTTGATGTGGCTGACTCGTGGAAAGAGAGGGTTCCGGAAGTAGTACATGAGGATGGTACAGCCCGAGCCCAGGTGGTTAGTGCTGAACATAACCCGCGCTATCATGAGCTGTTACTGGAAATGGAAAAACTCACGGGTAACGGTGTGGTGCTGAACACCTCACTGAATCGTCGTGGTGAGCCTATGGTCTGCTCACCAAAAGATGCGCTGAACATGTTTTTTGGTTCGGATCTACAGTATCTCATCATGGAGGATGTCCTGGTAACGAAACCACAAGAGAGTCATGGCGAATAGCACCATAAAAGCTAAATCCGTTGAATTCGAATTTTCCAGGAAATACGATCGGGTTAAGACTATTTCTATGTGGCGGATCTATGTCCTCAAAAAACACAAATAACCGACTGGTTCGAGAATCGTATAGCAGCAATCTGACTGAAGCTGTTTTTCAGCAAAACAGACTGGCAGGTTTTGACCCATTATGGAATCTGGATGCACCCTGGGTTGAAGCTCCCAACGAAAGACGTGCGGGCATCAGTGGGGTTGTGACCTGGGATCTTGTTGGGCCGGGTGGGCAGAGCTGGCCGGTGTTTATCAAACGTCAGCATAACCACAACACTCGCACACTTAAACATCCCCTAAAGGGTGTGCCGACCTTTTATCGTGAACATCGGAACATAACCTATTTAAACAAGCTTGGCGTACCCACTATAGAAGTTCTGTATTATGGCGAACAGGCCTCGACCGATGGTACTAAAGCGATATTGGTAAGTCGGGCGCTTGATGGTTATGTTTCATTAGAAGATTGGCTTAATTCTTCAGCAGAAAAAGATGAGGTGGTGGTTGCATCAGTTCTGGAGCAGATCGTTGCAGCCATTAAACCCATGCACCAGCACAGAATTAGGCATGGGTGTTTATATGGCAAGCATGTCTTTCTCAAGTTTTTTTCCGATAATGGAATAGCCACACAGGGCAGAACAGCCGTTGATGTTCGGCTTCTTGATCTTGAAAAAGCCCACTTTAGTCTGTTCAAGAACAGGATTATTACAAAAGATTTGAGCCAGTTGCTTCGACACTCTGGCCCAATCTTGCGTGCTCAAGTAGCCAACCTGGCTTTACTCTATTTTGGCGCTGCCAAGCAGCAATACTGGTTGACCCGGTTGAAAAAACAGATTCAGGGTAAGTCGAAATCTAAGGGGTAAGTGCATCGCCGCCCAGTAACATCTTTATAATCAAACCTGGCTGTTAGGCACTGCTTTTTGATTACTGACCGATCTCACTTTTAGCTATTTTTAAAGCCGTCTGAACCTCCTTTTTACGCCCTTCGTCCGCCAGCGCCCGACCCTCTCTGGGTGCTGCTTGCAGGGCTCGTTGCAGCACTTTTAGCGCCTCATGATATTGTCCTTCATGGATTAGAAAGTCACCATAAAAATAATTTGAGTCAATACCTTCAGGGTTAATGTTCAGCCCCTTCTTTAAAAATTGCAGGGCTTTTTTGTCACTGCCAAAGCCAATAGGCCAGCCTGGAACTTGATAATAAAGACTGCCTAAACTGGTATAGGCAGACCCCATCATTGCTGTGCTGTCGAGTTTGAGCGACCGTTCAAAGGCCAGCTTTGCCTCCTTGACCAGGCCCAGAGCCCCCAGACCACCCTTTACACCGGCGGTAGTGGATAAAATAACACCTTCCCAAATCAGTGCTTCTGCGGAATCAGGGTTTGAACTGGCTAACTGTCTGGCATCGTTAGCCAGTTGTTTAAAGAGCTCAACTTGTTGTTTTTCAGAGTGCTGTTGATATTTTATTTTGGCCCAGCGATGTTGCAGCTGTTGTATGCTTATCTCAAGGCTGGTGTCGGGTGTGGCTGCATAGACAGTTGAAGTTAGCAGCAAGCAGATAAGCGCAGAAAGTAGAGAATTTTTCATTAGAATGACCTCGGTGAGTTTAATCGATTTTCTGAGCAGAAAATTTTTGTATTATAGGTAGTTGCCGGAACACAGCGCGGTCTATCAGACCAGGTAGCAAACTGTTTAATTTCACAAACAGTTTTTCAGGCCAGCCGATAAAAAGGCGGGTATTCCTGGTTCGCATCATTATTTTAATGATTTTCCGTGCCACCATTTCAGGTGGGTCCATCGTCACCCCCAGCTCTTTATTCATGGCATTAATACGTCGACAATTAAAATCTGTCCAGGTCGCACGGGGTGCCACATAGTGGATGTTGATATCAGTGTCGGCAATTTCTCGACTCAGTGCCTGCGTAAAACCGCGCAGGGCAAACTTGCTGGCTGAATAGCTCGTTTGGCCGGCAAAACCGATAGAGCCGAAAACTGAACCGATGTTGACTATTCTTGGGTGTTGCGCAACAAGTAGGCAGGGTAGTAACGCTCGAGTCAGTAAAATAGGCACCAGAGTATTAAGATTGATAATGGAGGCTATCTGCTCCTCAGTGAGATCCGATAGCAGACCAAAATGGTTGGTGGCAGCATTGTTGATCAAGGCCGACAAGCCATTTGGCAGATCAGTGCAGGCTGAAATGACTGTCTGGCGTCCCTGAGGCGTATTAATGTCAGCGGTAATGACAATAACCTGATCATCTTGATCAGGATGTTTAATAGCCTGTAGCTGTTCGCGCAACTGTTCCAGTTTTGTGACAGAGCGCCCCACCAAAATTAGGTTAGCGCCCTTTTGGTAGAGTAGTTTTGCTAGCTCTGATCCAATGCCACCAGTGGCACCGGTGAGTAAAATGTTTTTATTTTTGAGCATTAACATGCGATCCTCAGTTGGCAGAGTAATGAGCTGTGCTGCTGAGGGCTATCGCCTTCAGTCGGGCTGGATAAGGCTCGTGGGCATACATCGATGCTATGGATTTGGCGTGGTGCTGGCTAATACACTCTCTTAGCAACTGGCCATTGACCGCAAGCATCCCGTTTTCAGGTGTAAAGGGTTCAGATAACATAACCCACTTTTTTATCTGAGCGTATTCGGGCAGCTTTCTGTTGGCTTGTTCAATGGCTTGTTCAACGCCTGATAGCTGATCTTGCCCCCCGTGGGGTATGATCAGCGCGCTGCAAAAGGGCTTGTTATCTGCAAAAACGGCACATTGATCGATATTGGGGCTGGCGGTCAGCTCCGACTCAATCCATTCAGGTGATAGGTTTCGACCAAAGGATGTGATCATCAGATTTTTAAGGCGCCCGGTAATATACAGGTAGCCGTTTGAATCCAGATATCCAATATCCCCGGTGTGAATCTCCTGTTGTTTATCTTCCGGAGAGGCACGCTGCCCCAGGTAGTGGCTGTATGCTCTGCCACTGACAATGATCTCGCCACTGTCAGCGATCCTTATTTTGGTGCCAGACAATGGTTTTCCCACACTGCCAGTTTTGTGGCTTTTTGGGTGGTTGAGTGAAACCACAGAGCCACACTCGGAAAGCCCATAACCTTCATAAACTGGAATATCAAGCGCTGCTGCGCGACTCAGTAGTTGCCTGGGAACGTGGGCACCACCCACTGCGATAAACCGGATGGAGTCGGGTATTTTATCCCCTGCCTCGACCAAAGCTACCAGCGCGGCAAGCAGCTCTGGAACTAAAATCATACTGTTGGGCTGATACCTGCCAAGGGCTGAAATTAGCCTGGCAGGGTTAAAGCCAGAGCTGGAGGAGAATCCGATCTCTTCCAGCGAAGGGAGGTGGCAGCAACCACCATTCATCAGCGTACCATAGACTCCGGCAACATTTTCTAGCAGGGTGGACATAGGTAATACGCAAAGATGGATCTTCAGATCAAGGCTTGAAAGCTGCTCTTTAATTGTATGGGCAACCCCGTCCAGCGTTGACTGACCAAGACATACCCCTTTAGGGTCTCCGGTTGTACCAGATGTAAAAGTGATTTTCGCTGGTACCGGGTTTGGGGTTGAAGACTGACAGGCCCCGGTAACCGTCCTGAAGACCGGATGCCCGGCAAGTGGCTCGGTAAGTTGTTCTGTAGATATATCCAGTGACTTTGTGAGGGATAAAAAATTGGTCGCAATATGATCAATGTTTGCTGATCTGCATAAGTTCTGCAACTGAACCTGGGAGAAAAAATGTGGCATGGGGGTGAGCGTGACTCCAACCTGTATACACGCAAGGTCGATCACCACCCAATCGGGACAGTTGTCCATCAATAGGCCCAGCCGTTTGATGCCCATACGGCTAATGTTATCAGCACAGATCTTAACCCTGCTTGCCAACTGAGCGTAGGATAACGAATGATTTGAACCGAAAAGTGCAATAGCCTCTGGTTTTTGTATGGCATGCTGTTCAATGGCGTTTAGCACATTCATGCCGCCACCCGCTTATGGTTGATCTGCGCTGCAAGGAGCTGGGCTTGTTGTCGAGTGGAATCTATTGACGAGTGATTAAGGGTCAGTATTTTTTGTGCCGCGCAGCTCAGGCTTCCCAGGCACAACCGGGGATCATGGCTATAATAACTGCCCCACAGGCTCGCATCCTCTTGAAGTGATCTGCTGGAGGTCCTTTGCAGTGTCAGGTATTCGAACCCCATGCGCTTAAAAGTATTTCTGATTAGTGGCGTAGTATTGCAAACAACCCACGCGCCCCCCATGCTTTCCAGCAATAGGGCAAGCAGCATAAATAACTGTTTTGTGAGTCCTGGGCGTGAAACGGCCAGGTTTCCAATCTCCACAATAGAGGCTCGTTTGACCGGGGTTTTGATGATTTGTGAGACCATCTGTTCTACAGGTTTTGTTAAATACTGCTCAAGAAATAGAGTGTGGCTGGCAGCTAGACGAAACCCGATTGCAGCTGATATTTCCCCCTGCTTTTCCAGGGTGAGTAGATAAGGCATGAACTGCTTCACGTTAGCGCCGAAGCAACTTGAGAACTGAAGATGGATATACGCTTCTACGCTGGCTCGTCCTGGGTCTGTTTCAGTGTAAACTCTGAACTCCCCTGTCAATTTCTTATTGTCACGCCAATGTTCTGCTACGTTTTTGCAACCCCATCGGGGTTGTTGATTGTCTAAACTAAAAGTTTGACCTGGAGCAGTATGTTGCATCTCTCTGACCCCCCATACAATGAATGGTTAGACTCTAGTCTTTGTCCCTTAAGTCAGTCTTAAGATAAAAACTTTATTTGCAGGCATCAGAGGAGTTCTAAAGCGGAGGGGAGGAGCCGCAGCTGGCTCTCATGGAGTGATTCAATTCCGGTTCATCCCCACGGGTGTGGGGAATAG
>CAYYRK010000090.1:0-10057 GCA_964473915.1 uncultured Pseudomonadales bacterium | reverse complement strand
ATCAACCGAAGTTGAGGTGCCTGAGGATGAGGGTGATATCAAAGATATGCTATTTGAATAATCTGTTCCTGTTGGTGAATATCCCTGACCGATCACTACCAGGTCTCCGATTTTCACCTTGTCCCGGTTTTTAGGTGAGACCTGAGTCCGGACGGCTTTAGGTTTTCTATATTGTCGCCGGGTAAAGGGTTAGAATATCGATATGGATATTTATCTGGTAGGCGGCGCAGTGCGTGACAAATTTCTGGATTACCCAGTCAAGGAGCGAGATTGGGTGGTGGTGGGCGGCAGTGAACAACAGATGACCGATGCGGGCTATCGCAAGGTGGGTCGTGATTTCCCGGTATTTCTGCACCCGAAAACTCAAGAAGAGTATGCGCTTGCACGAACCGAGCGTAAAACGGGCTCGGGCTATATCGGCTTTAGTTGCGATAGTAGCACCGGCGTAACCCTTGAACAGGATCTACAGCGACGAGACCTGACCATCAACGCCATGGCGCTGGATACTGGTGGCAAACTGGTTGACCCCTATGGAGGGCAGATTGACCTTAAAAATAGATTACTGCGTCATGTGTCTCCCGCCTTCACAGAAGATCCGTTACGTGTGCTCAGAGTTGCCCGCTTTGCAGCTCGTTATCACCACCTGGGGTTCAAGGTTGCTGATGAAACCATGGCGCTGATGCAGCAAATGGTTGAGGTTGGTGAAATTGAACATCTGGTGGCAGAACGAGTCTGGCAGGAGATGGCTAAAGCGCTGGCTGAACAGCACCCGGCCCAGTTCATAGGTACATTAAGAAGTTGCGGGGCGCTGGCAGTTTTGTTGCCAGAACTTGACCAGCTCTTCGGTGTTCCACAGCCGGAAAAATACCACCCTGAAATAGATACTGGAGTCCATGTGCTTCTGGCGCTGGAGGTTGCGGTCACTCTCACCCCTTTCACCGCCACAAGATTTGCTGTACTCATGCATGATTTGGGGAAGGGGCTGACTCCAAAGAGTTTATGGCCATCACATCTGGGCCATGAAAAGAAAGGGTTGCAACCCCTGCGCGCGATCTGTCAACGGCTGAAAGTTCCCAAACAGCACGCTGAACTGGCTGAATTGGCGGCTCGGCACCATATGAGCTGCCACCGTATTATGCAGATGCGTCCAGTCAAGTTAATGGAGCTGTTCAGTTCGACTGATGCACTGCGTAGGCCAGAACGATTCCACGAGTTTCTGTTGGCCTGCGAAGCTGATGCGCGTGGTCGTGCGGGGTTACTGGATCAGCCTTACCCACAGGGGGCGTTTCTACGAAAAATCATCACTGCCCTGCAGAATCTGGATTCTCAAGAGCTGATATCCCAGGGCTACAGCGGTAAGCAGTTGGGAGATAAGATTCGCCAGCAGCAGATAGACACGATTACAAACCTGCTGGCCCAGGAAAAGTCATTGTGAAAATATCAGATAACAGGGTGGCGCTGATTACCGGTGCCGCCCGTAGGATTGGCGCTGCATTGGCTCGTGCGCTACACGGGCAGGGCTTTAACGTTATTATTCATTATGGGGAGTCAAAGGCTGACGCCAGCGGCCTGGCTAATGAGCTCAATACCCTCCGCCCCGGCTCGGCCCACTGTCTGCAAGCTTCTCTTGAAAAGATTAGTGAAACAGTTTTACTGGCAGAAAAAGCGGTGCAGGTTTGGGGGCGAATTGATCTGTTGATTAACAATGCATCCCGGTTTTACCCCACAGCTATCGGCGAGGTTACCGACAGACTTTGGAATGATCTGATTCAAAGCAATTTAAGCGCCCCTTTTTTTCTGAGCCAGGCTCTGGCCGATGAACTTAAAAAAACCAGCGGCTGTATCATCAATATGGTAGATATCTATGCGGGTCGCCCCCTCAAGGGTTACCCGGTTTATTCTATCAGCAAAGCTGGAATGGCCATGTTGACTCAGAGTCTGGCACGGGAGCTTGGCCCTGACGTTCGGGTTAACGGTATATCACCCGGAGCGATACTCTGGCCAGATAAGGGTGATCTGCTCAATAGCGCTGAAAAATCAGGGATTATCGAGAGAACTGCACTCAAAAAAGCGGGTTGCCCCGAGGATATCTGCCAGGCCGCGCTCTTTTTGATCGACAGGGCAAACTATATTACTGGCCAGATTATCTCTGTGGATGGCGGTAGGACTGTTAGTTTTTAAACCGGTGGGATTCATCTCCAATCCCTTAGTCAACAGTAATTACTGCTCCTTGGCGAACCAAAATTGTTTGACCTTTTTGATAGGCTGGCCAGCTTGATCGAAGGAGTTCCACAGCTCCTGGTAGGTTTTGTTTCCCCCAGGAAAATATTTTAGCCCAGCTATCTGCACCATAGGTGCTAAAATATAGGCCATCTGTATTACCTCTTCACGCGGTAGCTGAATGCCCTCATAGCATCCCACACACTCACCGTAGGTCAGTATATCCAGATCTAGCGTTCGGTTGGAGTATTTTGCGGCACTGCGGTCACGTCCGCTGGCATCTTCTATCTCTTTAAGTACCCTGGCCAGTGCTGCCAGAGATATGTCTGCCGTCACTGCGGCCACCAGATTGTAGAAAGGGGGGCCGCTAAAGCCCACGGCGTCACTTTCATAGACAGAAGAAACGGTCAGGCTACCGAATCTGGCAGCCAGCATATTCAGTCCAGAACTGATGTGCCGCTTACGATCCACATTACTGCCCAACCCGATGTAGATTTCCGGCATCAGTTTTTCAGGCCCCGTTCAATGATCACCCCAACCTCTCGAGACCCTCGAACCGCTCGGGGCTTACCTAAACGTAACCGTAGCCAGGGGACAGAAAACTCTGTCATTACAATTGCTGCAATTTGTTCGGCCATGGTTTCTACCAGTTGAAATTCGCTCTGCCCTACATATTCAATGAGCCGTTTGGCCACTCGTTTGTAGTCCAGTGCATGTTCGATGCTATCACTGGCGGCAGCTTTTTGAATATCAGTGCCCATCTCAAGGTCAAGGCTGACCACCTGGTGTACCTCCCGTTCCCAATCATAGATACCAATAATGGTTTCTATCTCCAACTCACGTATGTAAACAATATCCATGTGCGCTCCCCATGATGGTCCTGTCAGCTAAGAAACCCAATTATAGTGGCGGTAATGATTCCATCGACCAGCGTGGCTGACAGATAATTTCAAGACCTTCCCGCTGGCCAGCCATTAATCTTTGGCAGCCTGTATATGCGATCATGGCGCCATTGTCCGTGCAGAACTCCTTGCGCGGATAATAGAGCTTTCTGTCGGAATGCTTATTTATCATCTGCTGCAATGCACAACGCAAGTGTTGATTAGCGCTCACGCCTCCGGCGATGACCAGTGTTTGGTGTCCAGTTTGTTCCAGTGCTCTGCGACATTTTATTGTCAGGGTTTCTGCAACCGCAGTTTCAAAGGCTAATGCAATATCTGCCCGTGTCTGGTCGTCCAGAATGCCCGCCTCATCACAGTCTGCAATGGTATTGCGGGTGAAGGTTTTGAGGCCGCTGAAGCTAAAGTCCAAACCGGGGCGATTGACCATGGGCCGCGGGAAAATAAATCGCTCGGCTTCACCCCGTTTGGCATACTCTTCGATACGAGGCCCGCCGGGGTATCCGATTCCGAGCATTTTTGCGGCCTTGTCAAAGGCCTCCCCCGCAGCATCATCAAGTGATTCGCCCAATAACCGGTACCGGCCTATGGCGGCGACCTCTATGAGCTGGGTATGACCGCCAGAGACCAACAGTGCGACAAAGGGAAATTCCGGGGGCGATTCCTCTAGCATAGGCGCCAGGAGATGCCCCTCCATGTGATGCACTCCCAATGCGGGTATATTCCAGGTCATCGCCAGTGATTTAGCAACCGCTGCACCCACCATCAATGCTCCGATCAGGCCGGGTCCTGCTGTATAGGCGATCGCTTCAACAGTCTGGGTCTGTGATTGAGTCATAACCTCCTTTATCAGAGGTAACAGCTTTCGAATATGATCACGCGAAGCAAGCTCGGGTACAACGCCACCAAACTCTGCGTGCAGCTCTGCCTGGCTGTATAGTATATGACCGAGTAATCCCTGCTCGCTATCGTAAATAGCAACACCTGTCTCATCACAGGATGTTTCAATGCCCAGCACTCTCACCGGTAGGTTCTCCCAATTTTGTTATCTGGCTGTATCTGCATTCGGTATCCTCCATCGGCTTTTTCTAACCAGCGGGTTTGGAGTGGTATCACTCCAAAAAAAACTCAGTGGGACCACGAAAGGTTGTATAATGTTTTGAGGAATCTGCAGATTTTTAAAAAGCTCTCTTCATCGATAAGATGTTGGTCAGTTTTATAAATTTCCTTCCCGCAGTAATAGAGAGCACATATTTTTTGCGCCCATCTGTATTTTCAAGATTATCGCCCAGAACCAAGAATTATCCTGTGAAAACTTTACATTTTAGTCCGTTAGGGATTAGAATGCGCGCCCTTGTACTGGTTGGGGTTCAGCTGGATAGAATCCGCACATTGAAACATAATTTTTTTTAAATAGGTACGATTAATGCCTTCAGTTAAGCTTAAAGAAAACGAACCATTTGATATTGCGCTGCGCCGTTTTAAGCGCTCTTGTGAAAAGGCCGGTGTTTTGGCCGAAGTTCGCCGTCGTGAATTTTATGAAAAGCCTACATGGGTCCGTAAGCGTAAAGCTGCTGCTGCGGTTAAGCGCCATGCGAAAAAAACCCAGCGTGAATCTCGCAGAATGGAACGCCTCTACTAGGACACATTCAAATGGCCTGTTGTGCTATTTGAAATGAGTGCAGATGATGTGCCTTTTGGAACACTGTTATTTTCTGAGTGAGCGATCTGATGTCAGAGCTTAAACAACGTATCACCCAGGATATGAAGCAGGCAATGCGTGCCAGGGACAAACAGCGCCTGGGCACTATTCGCCTGATTTTGTCAGAGCTTAAACGCATCGAAGTTGATGAGCGCATTGAGCTGGATGATGAGCGAATTCTGGTTGTCATGGACAAGATGCTCAAGCAGCGCAGAGAGTCAATAAAACAGTTCCTGAGTGCAAATCGGCAGGATCTTGTCGATATAGAAGCTGCAGAAGTCACCGTTATTCAGGAATATATGCCAGCAGCATTGAGCGAAGAGGAAGTCGGCCAATTAGTTAAGCAGGCGATGGATACCATCGGGGCAACCTCTATGAAAGATATGGGGGCCGTTATGGCCCAGCTCAAACCAAAATTGCAGGGACGTGCCGACATGGCAAAAGTCAGCCAGCTGATTAAACAGCAGCTGGCGTAAATACTCCCGCAATACCTCCCACCCCTCCCCGCTATTTTATAGTGCAGCTAAATCCAGTTGCATCTCGCTGACTTGAGGTGATAATAGTCACTCATGTCTGGACGCATTCCACAACAGTTTATTGATGATCTGCTGGCTCGAACCGATATCATTGAGCTTATTGGTGGTCGTGTCGATTTAAAAAAAGCGGGCCGCAACTACAAAGGGCTATGCCCTTTTCACAATGAAAAAACCCCCTCCTTCAACGTCAATCCAGACCGGCAGTTCTACCACTGCTTTGGTTGCGGGGCAAGCGGCAGTGCCATTGGCTTTCTCCTGGAATATGAGAATATGGAATTCAGGACGGTAGTGGAAGAGCTTGCTCGCCAGGCTGGGATGGAGATTCCGGAAAGTCAAAACCATGATCAGGAGCTGCAACGGGAGCGCCAGAATACTTTTGCTCGGCTTGCTGCGGCCCAGCAATTTTATCGACATCAGCTGCGCGTAAATCCACACCGGCAAAAGGCGATTGACTACCTGAAGAACCGAGGCCTCACTGGTGAGATCGCCAACACCTATGGCATTGGCTACGCGCCACCTGGCTGGGATAATCTGCGTAGGGCAATGGTGCAGGACGAGCCTGATACAAAACAGCTGATTGGAGCCGGGTTACTGGTTGAGAAAGAGTCAGGCGGAAATAGTTACGACAGGTTTCGTGACCGGATCATATTTCCTATACGCGATACACGTGGTCGTACTTTAGCCTTTGGTGGGCGGGTATTGGGAGACGATAAGCCGAAATACCTTAATTCACCGGAAACCGTGGTCTTTCATAAGGGAAGAGAGCTCTATGGCCTTTATGAGGTGCGCCAGGCAAATAGTCGACTCAAGCAGATTATCATAGTCGAAGGCTATATGGATGCAGTGGTGCTCGCCCAGCACGGCATCACCAATGCTGTTGCCACACTTGGAACCGCTACCAGTCAAGACCATCTGGGTAGACTGTTTCGTTATGTGTCGGAGGTTGTTTTTTGTTTCGATGGTGATACAGCGGGCAGACAGGCAGCGGCCAGAGCAATGGAGGTTAGTCTCCCTACCCTGGAAGATGGACGCCAGATCAGTTTTATATTTTTACCCGAAGGGGAGGATCCTGATAGTCTGGTGCGCAAAAAGGGGCGCGCTTTTTTTGAGATGCTGCTCGGTAAGGCGATGCCGCTGGCGGACTTTTTTTTCAGTCATGCACAAAATCAGCACAATTGCAGCAGCATTGATGGTAAAGCTAGCCTTAGTAAGCATATGCTACCCCTGATTAACAAAATGCCTCGGGGGGTGTTCAGGCAGCTAATGCTGCAACGGTTGGCCGAGCTAACCGGTGTCAATACTGAAACTCTTTCCACATTTGGCCCGCCTGATGACCAACCTCCGCTGGAGCTCTACGGGGATGGGTTTCAGGGTTCAACAGCCTGGCCACAAGAACAAAATTCCAGGCCAACAACAGCACCGTCAAGATCTATAGAGTCTCTATCGCGAAAAGCGATAAGGTTGCTATTAAAGGACCCTGAGCTTGCCGGAGACCCCGCTTTTGAGTCACAGTGGGCATTTATTGACGATAGAGAAACAATTCTGCTGCTTGAGGTGGCCACTATTCTTAGAGATGATGCTGAGTTGGACACTCCTGGTCTGGTCGCACAATTTAGAGAGAGGGGAGAATATAGCGAGCTTGCCGGGCTGGCGGCCATGGAGCCGCTGCTACTGGACCCTGAGAGTCGAAGATGTGAATTTTTGGGTCTGCTTAACCAACTGGGGGCGGCCAATGACAGTGCGCAAATTGAGATGCTGCACCGTAAGCTGCGAGACGGCAACGCTACCCAGGATGAAAAAGAAACTTTTATGCAGATGTTGACTCGCGGCGGGGGAGTTGCCTGATCAGCATAGACTTATTTGTTAAATAACTGCACTGATAACCTTGAATATCACCACTTTGCCACTATATTTAACACAAGGTTACTGTTGGCGACATTCAGCGCTGGCATCATCGCCCATAAGCCTATACAATTTCGCCCCTTTTTTGTCGAGTTACAGCAGGCCAGTATGACAGATACACCGGATCAAAAATCCAGATTGAAAGACCTAATAGCCCGCGGGAAAGAGCAGGGTTACCTGACTTACGCTGAAGTAAATGACCATCTTCCGGAGGATATTTCAGATCCGGATCAGGTGGAAGATATCATCCGCATGATTAATGATATGGGTATATCTGTTAGCGAGGTTGCTCCTGACCCTGAGTCACTTCTGATGAGTAATGCTGCTGATGAAGATGTAGCTGAAGAGGCAGCTGCCGCATTGGCTGCTGTTGAAAGCGATGTCGGCCGCACCACCGACCCTGTGCGCATGTACATGCGCGAAATGGGGACGGTTGAACTGCTCACCCGTGAAGGTGAAATTGTCATCGCCAAGCGAATTGAAGAGGGCTTCCGCGAAGTCATGACCGCCTTGGCCTCTTTTCCTGGTGCTGTTCAGATTGTTCTTGATACCTACCAGCAAATAATTGAAGAAGAGGGCCGCTTAAATGATATTTTAACCGGTTATATCGATGACGCTATGGAAACTGCTATGCCTGCGGCCAGTGTTGTTGCTGCAGCGAACGATAAGAATAAAGATAACGATAAAAACGAAGACGATGATGACGATGACGAGCCTGTTCGGGGCCCTGATCCTGAGCTGACCGCTGAGCGTATGGGGAACTTAAAAACCCAGCTTGCTATCATCAATAAGGCAGTTGAAAAATATGGATATGGTCATAAAACTGTCTTGAAAGAGCAAGCCGTGTTGGGTGAAATATTTGCCCCCTTCAAGTTAACGCCGCGTTACTACGAGCGCCTGGTCAGTGGTGTTCGCAATGCCCTTATTGTCATCCGTGCGCAAGAGCGGCTGATACTACACACCTGTACCCGTACCGTTAAAATGCCACGTAAGGCATTTATTAAGGCGTTTATAGGCAGCGAAACTGACGCCACCTGGCTAGAGCAAGCTATTGATGGTGGGCATGATTATTCAAGCCACCTGGCGCAGTATAAGTCTGATATTATTCGTGCCCAGGGCAAGCTTAAACAACTGGAACAGGCTGTCGGAATCAGCGTTGTTGCTATCAAAGATATTAATCGCCATATGTCAATTGGCGAGGCTAAAGCTCGGCGTGCTAAAAAGGAGATGGTTGAGGCCAACCTGCGCCTGGTGATATCAATTGCCAAAAAATATACCAACAGAGGTTTGCAGTTTCTTGACCTTATCCAGGAAGGGAACATTGGCTTGATGAAAGCTGTGGACAAATTTGAATACCGTCGCGGTTACAAATTTTCAACCTATGCCACCTGGTGGATCAGGCAGGCAATTACCCGATCCATTGCCGACCAGGCGCGAACCATTCGCATCCCTGTACATATGATTGAAACTATCAATAAACTCAATCGTGTTGCGCGGCAAATGCTTCAGGAAATTGGTCGTGAACCTACTCCAGAGGAGTTGGGCGAACGCATGGATATGCCCGAAGATAAAGTTCGCAAGGTGTTGAAAATTGCTAAAGAGCCCATCTCTATGGAAACGCCTATTGGTGATGATGAAGACTCTCATCTGGGTGACTTTATTGAAGATGGCAGTATTGAATCACCCGTGGATTCTGCCACGGATGAAGGGTTAAGGGAGGCTACTAAGGAAGTTCTTTCCGGCCTCACCGCCAGGGAAGCAAAAGTGTTGCGTATGCGTTTTGGTATTAACATGAATACCGATCACACTCTCGAAGAGGTGGGCAAACAGTTTGATGTAACTCGGGAGCGGATTCGGCAAATTGAGGCCAAGGCGCTGCGCAAGCTTCGCCACCCAACACGATCTGACCACCTGCGTAGCTTTCTCGACGAATAACGCTGGCAACAATAGAAGCGGCGCTTTATAATGCGCCGCCGAATGATAGAATCACCTATCCAGGGCCCTTAGCTCAGCTGGTTAGAGCAGTGGACTCATAATCCATTGGTCGAAGGTTCAAGTCCTTCAGGGCCCACCAAACACCGCAAGGATTTCCGCAATTTTGAGTTGAGTGGACTTTCTTCACCAGCTCAGACCATGACACCCTCCCTGCTATTTTTGTTCTTCATCTTCCCGTTTTTTAAATACATTAAACATATCCAGAGGTAACGGAAAAACAATCGTCGAAGAGTTTTCCGTGGAGATATCACTTAGCGTCTGGAGATAACGTAGTTGTAGTGTCTGAGGGTTCTGGGAAATCACATTGGCAGCCTGTAGTAATTTTTCAGAAGCCTGTAACTCGCCTTCGGCGTGAATCACTTTGGCTCGACGTTCACGCTCGGCTTCTGCCTGTTTGGCAATTGCGCGTACCATAGTTTCATCCAGGTCAATATGTTTGATTTCAACATTGGTGACTTTAATCCCCCACGATGCGGTTTGATCATCCAGAATCAGCTGAATATCTTCATTTAACTTGTCCCGTTGCGACAGCATTTCATCCAGGTCGTGTTGCCCCAGCACTGAACGCAATGTGGTTTGGGCGAGCTGACCGGTTGCCATATTATAATCCTCGACTTGTATTATGGCGCGTTCGGCGTCCACCACGCGAAAGTACAGCACAGCACTGACATGGACCGTAACATTATCCTTGGATATCACATCTTGAGTGGGGATATCCATGGTAATTACGCGTAAATCCACTCGAACCATTTTCTGGATCACCGGAATAATAATAATCAAACCGGGTCCTTTGACAGCTTGAA
>CAYYRK010000089.1:1251-10142 GCA_964473915.1 uncultured Pseudomonadales bacterium | reverse complement strand
CGCAATGACGCGGAATAGTTGTTCTATTCCAAGGAGTTGCAACGCTGCACTGTGCCGCCACAAACATGCAATCTGCCCTGTAGCGCAACTCACCCAGCGGGTGAAGAAATAGATCGAAATTAATTACATCTATATCAACAAGTTACTATTGGAATGGAGCGGTCAACTGAGGAATCTAGGATAATGGTTAGCAACAAAACAGGCATTCAGTAAGCTATGGGCTTCTACCTTCACAAGTGGCAGGGCTATAATGAAATTTATTGGGTTTTTGACGTCAGTTTTGCATAATGTCTGAGTTGATTAGTTATCTTGTAGTTGACAGATCCTGGGGGGAATTTGTCATCAGCAGTTTTAACGCCCATTTTTTGGCCTGTCAGCAGCCCCATCGCCTCATCAACTGAGCTAACCGTATAGATACCAAAGTTTCCATTTTTAACAGCGTTAATCACCTCATTAGAGAGCATTAAATTGAGCTGGTTGGTGGCTGGAATAATCACAGCCTGGGATCCGGTTAAGCCTCGAGCCTTGCAGATATCAAAGAATCCCTCAATTTTTTCATTCACGCCACCAACGGACTGTACTTCACCGAACTGGCTGACAGAGCCTGTCACCGCAATATCCTGACGCAGTGGAATATTAACCAGGGCCGAGAGCAATGCACACAGTTCGGCGAGTGAAGCGCTGTCCCCATCGATAAACCCGTAGGATTGCTCGATTGCGATGTGGGCTGCAATGGCGAGAGGGAAGTTTTTTGCGTACCGCCCACAAAGATAACCCGATAAAAGCAGGACTCCTTTTGAGTGGACGGCCATACCCAGTTTTACTTCGCGTTCAATATCTACAACCCCACTGTTTCCTGGGTGCACAGTAGCGGTTATCCGCATTGGGCTACCGAACCGGGTTTCTCCGACCTGAATGATCGACAGGCCATTCACTTGTCCGCCCGCGCGACCATCGGTTGCTATCCGCATGGCTCCAGAGAGAATATCTTCGAGTGTGCGATCACGAAGGCGAGCATTCCTGAATTTGCGGGCCTCCAGCGCCTGTTCAATGTGTATTGGCTCAATAATTTCTTGGGCGCATTGGATTCTCTGATGATTGGCTTCAATCGCTATTTCCAGTATTTGATCAATATGGGCAGAGAGTTTCAGTTGATGTTCTGCAAGGCGACAGGCATGTTCAGCCAGTTGTGCAATAGCGGCGGGAGTAAGCTCTGCAATGTCAGATTCTCTGGCTTTTGAGTGTAAAAAATAGGCAAACTGCTTCAAATTTGCGGGGCTCGCCTCAAATTCGGCGCTGAAATCAACAAAAACCTGGAAAAGCTCATCAAAATCACGATCAAACTGAGCAAGCGCATAATAGACATCCCTCGGACCAATCAGAATAATTTTTACATTTAGCGGGACGGGTTCTGGTTTCAAGCTGAAGAGGTGGCCAGATGTGGTTTCGTTGGAGGGAGCCTCGGTAGTGATTTTTCCTTCGCGTAGCGCACGCTTCAGTGCGTCCCAGCTTGTGTGGTCAGCTAATACTTTTTCAATATCAAGCACCAGGTAACCACCATTTGCACGATGTAATGCTCCCGCTACGATCTGCTGAAAATTGGTCGTGGCAATGCCATTTTTTGGAGAAAAGTTAATTTGCCCAAACAGGTTGGGGTAACTGGGATTGGATTCGCAGACAATGGGCAGCCCGGATTCCACACCCGAACGAACCAGAAGGTTGGGACGGTACAGGTTTTCCAGAAGCTTTCGTTTGCTGCTGATCAGGTTGCTGGAATCACCTTCACCGGTTGCGCTAAAATGCTCCTCAATCACACGAGGCAGATGCTTTCTGATCTGAGCCAGGTAGATCAAAACACCAGCTTCACCCTGGTAGGCTTGTTGCAAATTATCAAACAGGGGTTTTAGTGATTGGCTGATGGTTTGTTGATACAACTGGCGCAGTTTTTCATTCAGATCCCTTTGCCATTGTGGAAGCTCAAGCAAAGCCTCATTAAGCTGGTTTTCCAGTTCAATTACATTTTGATGAAATTTTTCCCGTTCTGTCTCTCCCATTTGAGAAAAGATGGCTTCGTCAGCAATCTCTCCCTCAATAATCGGAGTAAAAGTGATAGTGCCATTTTCACGGAAGAGAGCGATTTTTCTGGAAAAGGCTGAGCGCTCAATAACTGAAACAGCTTTTTCGTAAGTATCGTCAAAGACTCTTTGGATAGAGTTTTTTTTCTGCAGGAAAGAGGGGTGTTCGAAAATAGCTGGGAAGGTGGCTAAAAGTGATTCAATCAACTGATCAATAGTTTTCTGTAAAGATTCTCCCTGTTGTTCGGGAAGGCTGATACAACGAGGTTCGGTCGGATTTTCAAAATTATTCACATAAAGCCAGTCATTGGGTGTATTACCACATGTAGCGATTGGCTGTAGGTAGCTTGTTATAGACCGGGTTCGTCCTGTTCCGGTTTCTCCTGCCACATATAGGTTGTAACCGGTTTGATTGATGCTGATGCCAAACTCAAGTGCCTGAGTTGCTCTTGGTTGCCCCAGTATTTGATTAAATTCAGGTGGTGAGGTTAAGGGTTCAAAGTTCAGCTGGTCGGGCAGAATGTGTTTGGTTAATTGTTCTACAGCCAACTTTTTTGCTGAGCCGTCATCTTTCATACCTGAACCCATATGTTAGCTATTGAAATTGCAAATTAGCCATCTGGTTATGCCAGTACAGATTTATATCCAGCCTTTTTGCCTGCAATCCGTTTGAGAATCGTACCGGGAGGCTTTAGTATTTCAGGAATAACACCGTTTGATCCTACCATGAATAGGTTGCTATCTAGCGTTCATTTTCTCGCTTATTTAGCGCAGGTAGCTGGTTGGCGCTGAATTTTGGTAGCCCAATAGTGCAAATAGAGGCAGTGGTTTTTCATTCTGAATCAACCCTTGAGCATTATCGTAGTACTGCTAAAGGAGGCGGAAATGCCACTACAAGAGCCGATATCTGGCTGAATATAAACTAATCCGCATTCTATACCTTGCTTTTTTGAGTTAAACGACAGGCTCGAGTAGGTAAAATTGAATCCCCTGAGCTTAGTTTCAAGCAGCTATACAGGCACCAAAAAATATTCTATTCTGCTTAGTCCAACTTAATAACGTAAAAAGATTGCTCAGGTTGCATCATGTTAATGGTTGATGTCAGCTAAGCCTAACGTCTCGGGGGAAGAATGAAAAAGAGTATCTATACCGTGCTTCTCGGTACCTTCTTGCTAATGTCAGTAGGTAGTCAGGCTCAATTACTATCCAAAGACCTGGCGCTTGCTGAAAAGGCACGTGAAGCTGTTGGTCAAATTAATGGTACGACCATTTTTGCTGCTGAAAATAATCCAGAAAATTGGCTAAGCCACGGCCGAACCTATAGTGAACAGCGTTACAGCCCGTTGAAACAGATCAATAAAGAGACAGTTAAAGATCTAGGGCTTGCCTGGCAATGGGATACAGGAAGAAAACGGGGACTAGAAGCATCACCATTGGTTGTCAATGGCGTTATTTATACCAGCGGCACCTTTAGTGAAGTCATTGCGCTTGATGCAAAAACTGGAAAGATGATCTGGAGAAATGACCTTAATGTTGATAAGGCACGGACTAAATATGCGTGTTGTGATGTCGTAAACCGCGGGGTTGCGGCATGGGAAGGAAAAATTTTTATCGGTACCATCGATGGCCGACTTGTTGCCCTTGACGCGATGACCGGAGAGATTATTTGGGACACGTTGACCATCGACCTGGACCGGCCCTATACCATTACGGGTGCACCAAGAGTGGTTAAGGGCAAGGTCATCATTGGTAATGGTGGGGCTGAATTTGGTGTTCGGGGCTATATCACCGCTTATGATGCCACCACTGGTGAGCAAGCTTGGCGCTTCTACACTGTACCGGGAAACCCAGATCTTGGTTTTGAAAATGATGCCATGAAGATGGCGGCTGAAACCTGGGGTGGAGGCCCCTGGTGGGAAGTCGGTGGTGGTGGTACCGTCTGGGACTCGATGGCTTATGACCCAGAGCTGGACCTGCTCTATATCGGTGTGGGCAATGGCTCGCCCTGGAATAAGCATATTCGTAGCCCGGCAGGTGGCGACAACCTGTTTCTTTCTTCTATCGTTGCGGTTCGCCCTGAAACCGGTGAGTACGTCTGGCACTATCAAACTACACCTGGGGAAGCTTGGGACTATACCGCTACACAGCACATGATTCTCACAGAACTGGAAATTGAGGGCAAGCGGCGGAAAGTTATTATGCAGGCACCCAAAAATGGTTTCTTCTACGTTATCGATCGTACTAATGGCGAATTTATTTCTGCTGATAATTACACAGCTGTTTCCTGGGCGACACATATCGACCCAAAAACAGGTCGGCCGGTAGAGACTGACAACAGTTATAAGGATAAAGGACAGCTCCAGTTTCCATCTCCTCTTGGTGGCCATAACTGGCAACCGATGTGCTTTAGTCAGGACACCGGTTATGTCTATATTCCCAGTCGTGATGTTAGCTTTTATTATCAAAACGTAGATAATTTCTCACACAAGCCCGGTGACTGGAATGTTGGTGTGCCGGTGATGAAAGACACTCGAGTGCCAACATGGTTAGACCCTATGCTGGTGAAAAAATTGGGTCCTTCAATGGTGCGGGGTTTTTTACAAGCCTGGGACCCTGTTAAACAAGAGCGTGTCTGGAAAGTTGATCATGATGCCGCGTGGAATGGTGGGTTGCTGTGTACGGCTGGAAACCTGGTATTCCAGGGTAATGCGACGGGCCATTTCGTTGCCTATGCTGCGGAAACGGGCAAAAAGGTTTGGGAGTTTGATGCTAAGCATGGCATTATCGCGCCGCCTGTCACCTACACTATAGATGGCGAGCAGTACATTACGGTTTTGGCAGGCTTTGGTGGGTCTGTCGGGCTTTCTTTCAGTGTTACCGTAAAGAATCGTGAAGACGCGCACCCTACAGGTCGAGTATTGACGTTTAAGTTGGGCGGGAAGGCAGAGCTGCCTGATCAGCCAAGGGTGCCGGAGATTATCCCAGAGCCCCCAGAGCTAACGGCCTCCAAGGAGACAATTGAGCAAGGCAACGAGCTCTATCATACCTACTGTGTTTACTGTCATGGACCTGGTGCGATTAGCTCTACTGCAATGAAAGATTTACGTTATATGGATAAAGCGACACATGAAATGTTTGTGCCGATTGTGCTGGGTGGGACGCTTTCCCATGAGGGTATGGCTGCTTACAGTGATCTGGTGAATGAAGAGCAGACCAGGGCGATTCACGCGTATTTGAGCAAATTGGCTCATGATATTCGTGATTCTCAGGACGACGGTGCGCTCTGGGTTTCAACAAAGCAGGCGTTCTATTCAGTGATAACTTCGGTAGCCAGTGGTTTAACCAGCTTTTCCAGATGGTTATTGGATGAAGGATCGGACTAGTTTTATCTGCTGACAGGCCAGGAAATAGGGGCTCGGCAATACGACCGGGCCTTTTCCTGGACTCTTTTAGGTAAAGGCTGACCGCCACTGCTAAAGTTTATAATGATCTAGTGCTTTTTCATAAGCCGCAAAAACCTCATCTCCAAAACAGCTTAAATAAACCATCTGTAGCTGGTCATTGTTTTTCAGCGACTCACTTAATGTCGAGATGGCAATAGGTGCAGCCTGACTGACGGGGAAATGATAAACACCACAAGAAATTGCTGGAAAGGCGATGGATTCAAGCTGGTATTCTTTTGCCAATCTCATGCACTGGATATAACAACGGGTCAAAAGCATTGCCTCATCTTTCATGCCATTGGACCAGATTGGCCCCACCGTATGGATCACCCATTTTGCCGGAAGTTGAAAACCCTCGGTAATCTTTGCCTGCCCAGTCTCGCAACCTTTAAGCTGGCGACAGGCCTCAAGCAATTTTGGCCCCGCTGCCCGATGAATCGCACCATCAACACCGCCACCACCCAACAATGAATGATTGGCTGCATTAACAATCGCATCAACCTCTAATATTGTAATGTCGACCTGGATAATTTTTAGTCGTTGCATTGTCTGATGTTATCTAACACGCCCCATGCCTTCAAGTGTGCCCCATGTTATTCCTTCTTGAAGATGCTTAACCTCAGCAACAGACCTGTTGTTACATTTAAGCCGCGGCTAAACAGTCAGAGAGGTGCTTCCAGTTTGTTGCTTTCGGTGTCAGACTGCGGCTAACCACTCCTCTAGCAGTAGGTGAAGCCTGATGATGAGTAGCGATTTCCTTGAAATACGAAACCTCAGCAAGTCCTTCATTGAGGGTGACAGGAACAGGCTGATACTGAACTCAGTTAGTCTGAACGTTAAAGCAGGGGAGAGTGTCGCCCTGCTTGGCCGTAGTGGTTCCGGGAAATCCACACTGCTAAATCTGATCAGTGGAATAGATCAGCCTGATGCGGGCAGTATTGCGGTTGCTGGCACTGAATTAACAGCTCTGTCCGAAAAAGATCTTACCCTGTTTCGTCGTCATCATATCGGGTTCGTGTACCAGTTCTTTCATCTTTTACCGGGTCTTAGCGTAGCCGACAATATTCGTTTGGTGCTGGAATTGCAGCGTATGCCTCGGTCAGATATTGATATCCGTGTAGCGCAGTTACTACAACTTATCGGCCTGGCTGACCGTGCAAACTCATATCCGGATCGGCTTTCTGGTGGCGAGCAGCAGCGGGTGGCTGTTGCCCGGGCTATTGCCCATCGCCCACAGATAGTACTTGCCGATGAACCGACCGGTAATCTGGATGCCGAGACCGGAGCCCGGGTGCTGGCCCTGCTGCACCGCTTAGTGGGCGAGGAAAATGTCTGTCTGATTTTGGTGACCCACTCCCTTGCGGTGGCAAAAAGCGCCGGGCGCGTTATGACACTCGAACAGAGCCTGCTTGCAGAGCGCGAGGGGGAGTTTGCCTGGTGACCAGAACCCTGTGGCGATTGGGTGGGCACTGCGTGCGTCAGCACCGCTTGCAAACATCACTGACGCTGCTTGGAATAGTTTTGGCGGTCGCGGTGGTTGTTGCGGTTGATCTGGCCAATAGTAGTGCCCGGCGGTCGTTGGCGCTGTCCATGGAGATGCTGTACGGAAATGCGACTCACCGGGTCAGTGCGGGTGTTGAGAGTGTCCCTGAAGCACTCTATGTGCGGCTCAGAAAAGAGCTGCTGATTCGAAACAACGCTCCTCTTATCTCGGCTGAAATTAAGCTTAACGGAAAAAGTCTAACATTGATCGGCTTTGATCCTTTTGCTGCCATCTTGGCTCGGTCTGCACAGATCGGGTTTTCTGGCCTGCCGGAAAGAGCGCTTTTTCTTGAGCCTGGTACCGGTATGCTTGCCAGAGGGATGGCTGAAGAGCTGGCGATCAAAGTTGGAGACCGGGTCGTTATTGACTATCTGGGTCAGGCAAAGAAAATTCGGGTAGTGGGTTTTTTTGAAACACCCCATTCCGCAGCGAACGCAGTACTCATGGTCGATATAGCCGTGGCCCAGGAACTGCTAAACCGTATCGGTACTATTGATAGCATCGAGCTGATTTTGAACGATGAAACTCAAGCGCAAAGGGTTGCGGACTGGCTTCCTGAGGGTTATTACATCAATAGTCTTTCCGAGGGGCTGGATGCGAGGCTGGAGATGACACGGACCTTTCATGCCAATCTCACGGCCATGAGCCTGCTGGCCCTACTGGTGGGAGGTTTTCTGATCTATAACAGTGTGGAATTCAATGTGCTTCGTAGGCGCCAGCAGTGGGGTATCCTGCGTACTATCGGTGTTACCCGGAAAGAAATTTACGGATTAATTTTTGGCGAAGCGTTAGTGCTTGGGGTTGTCGGGACCCTTTTTGGTGTTCTGTTAGGAATATTTTTGGGGCAGTACCTGGTGGTATTGGTGACCAGAACCATTGATGATCTTTACTATGCACTGCAGGTACAGGAACTATGGCTTAGCCCTTTTTCACTGCTGAAAGGGTTGTTCCTGGGGATTGTCACAACGTTGTTGGCAGCTGTACTGCCCGCCATGGATGCCGCTCAAACAGCACCCATTTCAGTATTACAGCATGGTGCTGCAGTGCAACGGGTGCCAGACGGGCGCTTAAAGTGGCTTTTAATCGGGTTTTCAATGATGGGGGCGGGTATGTTGCTGGCTCGCTATAGTGGCTTTGGCTTAATAGCGGGGTTTATCGGGTTAGCGATGGTTATCGTCGGCTTCAGCCTGTTAATACCTTCGCTGGTACAGCTGTTGGCTTTTCTGTTGCAAAGAGCACCCTGTTTTTCAGGGCCGCTGTTCAGGTTGGTGTCTGCCAGCATCAGCGCATCGTTTAACAGAACAACTGTGGCGATAGTCGCCTTGACAGTGGCTGTTGCGACAACGGTTGGCATCGGCATCATGATCGGCAGTTTTCGTTTTACCTTTATTGAATGGATCGAGCAGTCCTTCAATAGCGATATCTATGTGTCAGCCAGTGGACAGTCGTCTGCGGTACTGCCTGCGCAGTTGGTGGAGCAGTTAAAGCATCACCCAGCAGTGGCTAAACTCTGGGAAAGCAGGGTGGTGCAGCTGGAGTCCGAGCTAGGGCAGGTTCGGGTGATGGCTATCTCCTACAACCCTGAGCATGGTCGTGGATTTAACCTCAAACAGGGCGATATCAAACCGGTGCGCAAGGCCTTTGCTGCGGGGGAGGGGATTCTGATTTCAGAACCTATGGCCTGGCGATTTAAACTGAAACCGGGTAATTCAGTGAGTTTTAACATCGGCAGTGGGTCGCTAAAGCTGCCTGTATTAGGGGTTTTTTATGACTATACCTCCAGTAGTGGTCTGATAATGATGCCTCAGAATCTGTATCGGACCAAGTGGC
>CAYYRK010000089.1:0-1151 GCA_964473915.1 uncultured Pseudomonadales bacterium | reverse complement strand
CCTCAGCCTGGGCAACGCACCAGATATGGATGGCACATATGGCGCTTAGCGATTTTGAGACGGGTGAGCACTTGACGGCGCAGAGATTTGCGCGTGATGCCTTAGGCTTCGCTGGTAGTAGCGCATCGGGGCTAAAGATTTGGCTGGAGGACTGGCAGCTGGAGCTTTCGCCGGATGGGATGATCTGGTCCCTGGCGTTAAAGGAGAAGAGCTTCTCTTTTGATCTGCAGATGGTTCCACTCAAGGCTGTGGTGCTACAGGGTGATCAGGGGCTTTCCAAAAAAGGGAATGCACCGGGTAACGCTTCCTACTATTACTCTATACCGAGACTGGAGACCCGAGGTAGCCTAACCATCAATGGAGCACAACATATGGTGCAAGGTGATAGCTGGCTGGACAGAGAGTGGGGCAGCAGCGCTCTGGAAGAGGGCCAGGTTGGCTGGGACTGGTTCTCCCTGCAGTTCGATTCCGGAGAGGAGCTGATGTATTACCAGATCCATTGCCGTGGTGGGGTTCCAGACGGTAATGGCCACGGCAGCTGGGTGGCACGGGAGGGTAGTGTCAGCCCCTTAGGAAGTGAGCAAATCCAGCTACAGCCGATCCGTTACTGGGTGTCAGAGCAGGGAGAGAGGTTCCCTGTTAGCTGGCGGTTGAGTTGGCCAGAGAGGGACAAAGCATGGCTGATAGAAGCGGTATTTGACGATCAGTTAATGGAGATGGCGGTACGTTATTGGGAGGGTGCTGTGACGGCTACTGAGGTTGCCAGTGGCAGGGTAGTCGGTCGTGGTTATCTGGAAATGACGGGGTATTGAGCGTTTTCGGATGAACAGATTACACCCGAAAACGCTGATCTACTAAAAATCAAAAATGATACCGTTTGGCATACCCTTAATCTTAAACGCCAGTGGGCGCCTGAAAATCCCCAAATGACTCAGATAGTACTGAACAGATCTCCTCTACGGTTGCATATTCCCTAACCATATCTGTAATGGGGCCCATCAGGTTGCCCTCGCCATCAGCGGCAGCTTTGAGTGCGGCCCCCGTTCTTTGTACCGCAGCCTCGTCACGTTCCGCCTTAACCTTGGTGATGCTGGCTTTTTGATAGTTAAGGGTGTCGTCGTTATAGGGGTGCATCATGGTTTCATACTCGG
>CAYYRK010000088.1:7050-10352 GCA_964473915.1 uncultured Pseudomonadales bacterium | reverse complement strand
AAAGACATAGGATTTTTTTCTGGCAGCTCTACCCAAACACTCACATTTGAAGTAATGGTTGCTATCACCTGATCGCCAGCGATCAATAAATTTTGATCTTTACAATACAGACAGGCGTGTTCTGGAGAGTGGCCCTGCCCTATTAAAACCTGCCAGATACGGCCACCAATGCTGAATTGATCCCCCTCTCTGATCACCTGGTATGTTTCAGGCAACGGCCCCACTTTCTTTGCAAAATCAAAAGGTTTTCCATCACCCAGAACATCCTCGGCAACACCAAGTATGTCATAAAAATCCCACATTTCATCACTGATATGACCCGGCAACTCACTAAGTAAAGCTTGATCAGAGCGATATTCAGCCTCTGTCATAAACAGCGTAGCAGCACAACGCTTCACCAACCAACCGGCCTGGCCGACATGATCGGGGTGAAAATGCGTCACCAGAATGCCTTTTATCTTTTTCCCTCTCAACACTCCAGCTTGCAGATAGCGCTCCCAGGTCTGCCTGACCGCTTCACCCTGGAGCCCAGTATCCACAATATAGCAACCATCATCATCTTCCAGTAGATAGCAGTTTATATAATCCGGCGGGAAGGGCAGCGGCAATCTCAACCAGTGTAATCCAGGTACAATTTCTATCGATTCTCCCTCAGCAGGAGGGGCCGCAAAGGGATAACTTATCGCTCTCATTGTGCAAATCGCCTTATTTTAAGGTACGTTAACCTAAAGTCGTGCCGGTGAAAAATGACAGAAAATATCAAATAGATAACGCTTGTTTCTTCCATGATGGAGAGAAAATATCAAAAATACAGTAACACCCCTGCAAGATAGGCCCGAAGTAAACAGCTATCGTCAAGATCCTGTTATTTTGCCTTATCTTCAGGGGATAGGACAGGTATACTTTGCGTGAACTGCTAAGGCTATTACGGGTGCTGTTGTCACAGAGAACTGATGCAAAGCATGAAGCGAACAGCTCCGTCCATAGTGATTTATCAAGGGATAATTGGCAGGTTAATTCATATCGGGTGTAAATTGCCCTTTTCAGAAACTATAGAGGGAGATGAAAAGCAATGGCTTTAGTAACACTCAAACAACTGCTCGATTATGCCGCAGACAATAGCTTTGGCATTCCAGCATTTAACGTTAACAACATGGAACAGATGCGCGCCATTATGGAGGCGGCTGATGAATCAGACGCACCGGTTATCGTACAGGCTTCAGCAGGGGCTCGCAGTTACGCTGGCGCACCCTTTCTCAGACATCTGATCCTGGCTGCAGTTGAGGAGTTCCCTCACATCCCCGTTGTTATGCATCAGGACCACGGTACCAGCCCGGCCATCTGCCAACGCTCTATCCAGCTTGGTTTCAGTTCAGTGATGATGGACGGATCTCTTATGGATGACGGGAAAACCCCCTCATCCTATGAATACAATGTTCAGGTTACCCGCAAGGTCGTTGAGATGTCCCACGCCTGTGGTGTTTCTGTAGAAGGCGAACTGGGTTGCCTGGGTTCCCTTGAAACAGGTGAAGCAGGTGAAGAGGACGGCGTGGGGGCCGCAGGAAAATTATCCCTTGACCAGCTGCTTACCGATCCTGAAGAGGCTAAAGATTTCGTTGCAAAAACCGATGTTGATGCGCTGGCTATCGCTATCGGCACATCCCATGGTGCCTATAAGTTCACCCGTCCCCCTACGGGCGACATTCTGGCCATTGAGCGCATCAAGCAGATTCACGCCGCTATCCCCAACACCCATCTGGTAATGCACGGTTCATCAGCGGTTCCCCAGGACTGGCTGGCTGTTATTAACGAATTTGGCGGTGAAATCCCTGAAACCTATGGTGTACCGGTAGAAGAGGTTTGTGAAGGGATCAAGCACGGGGTGCGCAAGATCAATATTGATACTGACCTGCGTCTGGCATCAACCGGGGCTATCCGTCGCTTTATGGCCACCAACAGATCAGAATTTGACCCACGCAAATATCTGAGCCACGCAACCGAAGCCATGAAGGGTATCTGCAAGGCACGCTATGAAGCTTTTGGCTGCTGCGGGCATGCCTCTAAAATTAAACCCGTTTCACTAGAAGCATTCACGAAAAATTATACTTAGTTTCACTGACCCCATGGCCGCTTTATATCTTCTCTCAGGGCGGAATCCTCCGTCCTGTTTTTGTACACTGATTTGAGTGACCACACACTCTGTAAGATCTATACGCAGCTGGCAGATGTTGCGGGAGAGTCAACCAGGGAGGCATTACAGCGCTCTATTTCTAAAGATGCCCCAGGCTACAGATAACGGAATAACGATCCACAACAACAGTATGGCAAACAGTGACTCCAGCGCCCATCCGCCTTGTTGCATCGGCTGTAAAACACCCCCATAAGTGTCCGCATCAATAATTATGTAGTTGATTAAACGGAAAATATCGGTCGGGTTTAACAATAATAGCAAAGGTACAATATCGCGGCTCAGATCTCCTTCTGTTGCCACTAATAGAGCCATCAACACCAGGTCAAAAACAAGCACAAACAAAAACCAGACCAACAACACCAAACCAACTGCCCTGGATTTTTCATCAACAGATAAGCTCACCACATAAGCCAACGCTAAAAAAACAAAACCCAGCAAGGTAGCAGACACGATAAAACCTGCAAAAACTATCAATACTTCACTAGGCCCTGCATCACTAAAGAGGATAATCGCTAGTGCAGAAACGCCAAAACCCAGCAGTGCGGAGACCGCTAAAATACTACCCTGACCTATAAATTTTCCTAGTAATAGTTGGCCACGGCTGAGCGGATAGGTGAGCAACAGTAGCATCGTGCCCTGCTCATACTCTCCAACAAAGGCGTTATGAGCCAGCATCAGGGCGATCAGGGGGATCAGTATCACTGCCAGACTGGCCAGGCTGGTCATGGTTGACTCCATAGAAGCAAAACCCAGATGCCCGGATGTCGCTGAACCAAAATAAGCCAGCCCCAGCGACAATACTGCGTAGATCAGTGTAATAGCGATAATCCAACGATTACGCATACCATCCTTGAACTCTTTGCCAGCAACCACTAATGATCTATTCATGCGATTGCCCTTCACTCAATGAGTGACTTTTTGCTCTGTTACCGCTGTTATTTGTTGATGCCATATAGTGGCGGTATAAAGTTTCCAGTGATGGCTGGCGCAGTTCAATATTCGTCAAGCCAGCACAACCCATTAGCCGTCTTAGTGCTGTCAATTTTTGATCCTGTGGAACCAGTAGCCGTTGTACACCATTTGAACCTGCCACCTCCTCTGGCTGATAATC
>CAYYRK010000088.1:0-6950 GCA_964473915.1 uncultured Pseudomonadales bacterium | reverse complement strand
CCATCAACCAGCACCGCTGCAAAATCGGCCTCTGTTAAGCCGTAGGCGTCTATCTCTATCGGTAGTGATGCGGCTATCCGCAACTCCTCCAGGGTGCCAAGAGCCAGTTGTTGGCCCTGATTTAAAATCATGGCCCGATCAATATGAGATTCCACTCCCGGCAGCACATGTGAACAGAGGATAACGGCGCAACCACCGCTCTTTAAACGATCAACCGTGCTATAAAAGTCATTTGTCGCAACGGGGTCAAGGCCTATGGTGGGCTCGTCCAGCAGCAGTAATTTTGGCTCGCCCAACAGGGCTTGCGCTAGCCCCAATCGTTGCCGCATACCCTTGGAATAGGTTTTAACGGCACGTCCGGCTACTTGTGCTAAACCCACCTCTTCCAGCAACCGCTGGACATCTTTTTTACTACTGCCTTTCAGGCGGGAAAAATAATTTAATACTTCCTGACCACTAAGTTGATCATAAAAGCTGACATTTTCCGGGAGATAGCCAAACTGGCAGCGGTAATGGTGGGAATCATTTGCCGTAGGGCTGTGCCCCATAACCAGCACATTGCCAGAACTGGGCTTAACCACACCGAGACAAATTTTCATCAGCGTACTTTTACCCGCACCGTTATGACCAAACAAACCCAGTATCTCTCCTGGGGCGATGGTCAGGTTGATATTTCTGAGCACGCTCAAACCTGAAAACTCTTTCCCCAGATCTTTCAGCTCTACAACGGTGCTATTCATGATGCTGCACCTGACAGGTTGGGCTGCGTGGTATGATTTTGATAATCAGATGTTGGAGCCTTCATTAGCGGGTAGCTGTCCTTGATTCCAGGAGACTTTAAAACAGGAAATAAACGCTGAACCCAGCGCAACATTAACAGGGCGGGGCTGTTCATCAGTATCCGTACTTCAGGATACTTCCACAATAATTTGTCCACATCATCATTGGGTTCAAAGGGTATATCGCCGCGACCATCATTGTCCATATCCCACCCCAGGTAGTTACTCCAGTAATTGCCACGCTGCTCGTGGCTCCACTCCTGTGCCCGAGTAGAAACGTATTTGACCTGCACCGGATTATTGATAAAACTGTTGCCAGAGATATGGTTATCCTCTGAACCTGCGGTAAGATGGATACCGATTTCACTATTGGAAAAGCGGTTGTCGATAAAATCGTTATAAAGTGAGTTATAAACAAACAACGCCTTACCCGCTGCACCACTCACTTTGTTGCGTCGCTGTATTA
Source organism: uncultured Pseudomonadales bacterium (assembly GCA_964473915.1). GTDB lineage: Bacteria > Pseudomonadota > Gammaproteobacteria > Pseudomonadales > IMCC2047 > CAYYRK01. Next base: position 5,705 of record CAYYRK010000088.1, on the reverse strand, counting down.
CCCCGTCAATACTATTGCTGCGCAGTTCAGAATAAGTAATAAAGTTTAGTAAAATCCCGTAGTCCTGACTGGATTCCGAACGATTCCCCGTCACTGTTAAATTACGTGACTGCATCAGAGCGTAACCTGCACGGGTGTTGCGGACAAAGTTGTTTTCTACCCGATTACTGTGAGAGTACATATAGTGAATGCCGTAACGCAGATCATGGATATAGTTATCAATCAGTACGTTATTCTGACTGGAGATAATGTAGAGACCATCACGGGCATGCCAAATTTCATTGCCACGTATCTCCGCATCGGTCACCAGATTCAGCTGTACCCCGTTGCCACGATCAGTCGAGCGCATCGCCGTATTGCCTTGAATATGATTGCGCAACACCTTGGCACCAGAGCTTTGCTCCAGCCAGATACCGGTTACATCGCCTTTTAGCCGGTTATCAACAATCAGAACATTATGCGCTGTTGATTCAACGAAAATACCGGCATTCATTGCCGTCAGATCATCTCCCCAATTTCGAATATCAAGCTGGCGAATAGTGACATCCGGGGCTGTGATTCGTAAAGCATCATGGTTTCCCATACCATCGATGACAGTACCCTTCTGGCCGATCAACTCTATCGAGTTGTTGATCAAAAAATTGCCATAGTAAACTCTCGCTGATAACAGAATCTTCTCGCCGGTTTTTGCAGTATTCAGAGCGACCTGTAAATTATCATCTGGCGTCAGCACAAGAGCCTGACTCACGCAGGGGAATAGTCCACCGCTAATAATCACAAATAACAGCGCACACAAAGCGTTGATAAGTTTACGGTAGATACAATAAGAAATATTGGGTTTTGTGGTTATCATCCCGCTGTCTTGGGCGTTTTCTGGAAGGTGTTTTTACAGGTCAAAAGAGCGTTCCAATACCAATTAAGAGGGCTTTTAATACAATGAGGCCTCTGCACGAAAACTATCCATTTTCGCACAAAGGCCTCATTATAACGTAATGCTGACTATGCCTCTACCAACATCCGGCCACGCATCTCCATGTGCAATGCATGACAAAACCAGGGGCAATAGAACCAATGCACCCCAACCTTGTCGGCAGTAAAAGTTATAGAGGCCGTTTGTTGAGCTCCGACCTCCATATTAGCACCGTGATTGGTCATGCAAAACCCGTGAGTTACATCTTCAATCTGATCCAGGTTGGTGACAATCACTGTCACCTCATTACCCTGCTTAACAATGAATTTTTCCATTCCAAAGACCGGTGCAACAGAGGTCATATAGACACGAACTTCATTACCATCCCTGATGACCTTGTTATCTGTTTCCAGAGTGACTCCATCTTTTTTCGCCTGGGCAGTTGTTTCTGCAAAGAAGGGGTCATTCCGCTCCCACAATTTATTGGGTTTTACCCTGCTGCGATGCACAATAATACAGTCATGTGGCTCAGCAAAGGTTGGGCCATCGTGAATCAGCTTCATAGTATCACCGGAAATATCGATCAATTGATCATTTTCGGCATGAAGTGGCCCCACTGGCAGGAACCGGTCCTTAGAAAATTTACACAACACCACCAGATACTTGCCATCTGCATCGCGGGTTTCACCGGCCGTCGTATGCAGGTGCCCTGGCTGATATTGCACATCCAGCTTCTGGCGCAGATAGTTTACTTTTTTACCCTGATAAGCTGCGATGGCATCATCGACATTCCATTTAGCAACCTGACTATCGAGAAACAGAGTTGTATAGGCATTACCCCGGCCGTCAAAGGAGGTATGGAGTGGCCCAAGACCCAGCTCAGGCTCAGCCACAACCACATCGCGTGGTTTGATCTTATCCTTAAACAACGCATCCAGCTTGTCGATAGCGATAACAGACACGGTGGGTGACAGCTTGCCATTGGCCATAAAATACTTTCCATCCGGGGAAGTATTCAAACCATGTGGACTTTTAGGAATGGGGATGTAACGAGTTAAACGGTTACCCGCTTCCTTGCGACCATCAACCACCGGCACACTAGAGTCTCCAATGGTTTTATACTCCCCCGCTTTAACCGCTTTTTTGATCGCGTCAATATCGAAAACCACCACATGATCGCGTTCAGAAGAGATCATCTGCCCCAGGTTAACCCCTTTCTCAGAATTATAGCTGGTAGCAGCGACAAAACGGCCACTGTAATCTGCATCAGCATTGTCCAGATTACCATCAACGATAACCTGAAACATCATCTCCATTTTTTCCGCATCAATCACATTGAACATGGAGAAGTAGTTTTTGGGGTCATCAAGATGACGGCCATCGTTTGGTAGCGGGATCTCAAACTCTCCATTACAGAACAGATACTCCGTAAACGGCATCTTCTGTACCCGCAAACCGTGAACCGCCTGTATGTTGGGTATTGTGATTATTTTATCGGTTTTCATAATGTCGCAGCGAATACGCGCCACACGGGTATTCGCCTTATCATTGATAAAGACATATTTACCGTTGTATTGGCCATCTGTCATGCTCATATGAGGATGGTGAGTATCGCCATTAAGAAACTGGGCTGAGTCACCCAGGATACGTTTACTTTCATTGGTGCTACCCCAACCGGTGGCACTATCATAATTAAAAACAGGAATGCGCATCAGTTCACGCATGGATGGCAAACCCAGAATACGCACTTCACCAGACTGACCACCACTCCAGAAGCCGTAATATTCGTCAAGATCACCCGGCTCAACCATATGACCGGCAGCTTCAGTGGCGCTGGCCTGAGCCATTTCTGAAAACATACCGGCACTGAGAACCGGCACGGCCATACCCGCAGCGCCTGCCAAGGCACCAACACCCATAAAACCACGACGACTCATGCCGCCTGATTCAAGCTTATCCTGATTTGCATCATCTATAGTGTCTTTACTCATTGCAGCTCTCCATTGACAGAAAATTTTATATTCGGCACAGACAGTCTCCGAAAAGTTTATGCTGTACGACTTGCATCAGTCGCAATAATTGTTTTGGTTTTGCTTGGTTTTTTGTACTTCTTTTTGAGCGGTGGGCATTTGTCCTTGCTCCAGTAGGTCACCTGACAATCCAGGCAGTGGTGACATTCACGCAGATTTATTTTGCCATTAGGTTCGATAGATCCAATCTCACACTCATTGGCACAAACCTGGCAAGGCTGACCACACTCTTTACGCCGCTGCAGCCAATCGAACAGGCGTATTCCAGAGGGGATCGCGATAGCGGCTCCCAGCGGACAGATGTAACGACAGTAGACCTTGCGACTAAACAGCGAAAGCACCAGCATCAACAGGGCATAACTGAGAAACGGCCAGTCGCGATCAAAATGCAGCAGGAAAGTGGTTTTAAAGGGTTCGACCTCCGCATACCGCTCGGCAAATTCCAGGGAGTGCAATGACAAGCCGAACAAACCCAGAAAGATTAAATATTTAATCGCCCAGAGTCGTGAGTGGATAGCAAACGGTATGGTGACTTGCGGAATTTTTAATTTTACAGCCAGCTCACTCAGCAGTTCCTGCACGGCACCAAAGGGGCACAGCCAACCACAGTAGATCCCACGACCCCACAGCAGCACGGTTATGGCCACAAAAACCCACAGCAAGAAAATAATCGGGTCAAGCAGGAAGGTTTCCCAGTTAAAATTACCCATCAGTGACTGGGTAAAGGTCAGCACATTGACAATCGATAATTGCCCCATGGAATACCAGCCTACAAAAACAACAGTATAGATTAGAAAGATGCGCCGAAAATTGTGCAAAAAGTGCGGATAAAGAACCAACCAGTCCTGTAAAAACAGTATGACCAACAGTGACACCATGCTAATGGTCAGAATGATAATTGACAGGCTACGATCTTTCCATATCTGCTCCCACAGTGCCAATTCCTGCTCGACAAGCGACACCTCAGGACGAATCAGGTAAGCTTCAATCGGTGTAAAGTCGGACTTGAAGCTGGCAAATACACTATCAACAGGCCCGGTCTGACGGCGTACCAACAGCTCTATTTGCCAAGCTGAACCGGGATCAAACTCATGGTGTTCACGAATAATAAAAATCGACATCTCACGAAAACGTGGTGATCCGTCCACATAGAGATCATTAATACGATATTGGTCTATATCACGAAAACTGAATGCATTATCACCTTGATGAATAGAGATACGGTCAAAAATACCACCACGCACATAGCCGGAACCTTTATAGGAATAGCCATTCCCCAGCAGACCAATGGCGTGTTCTCCCGGCTGAAGATGCCCCATTAGCCAGGCGTATTCACTCTCACCCAATAGATTCTTGCCGACCGTAGGGATATCGAGCTGGGCATAGTAGAGATCAATAAAGTTTTCTGCGGCCTCCTTGGCCGACAGGGGTGAGTTGTTCTGGGCTTGCGTGCCCACAAAAGCAGCGTCCACCTCACCTTCACTTAAGGACAGGTTACGAATAGCCCCATTAGTCGTTAGAACCTGCCAATCCTCGGGCATAAACAGATCATAATCGATGCGGGCGGGCTGAATTTTTGCTGCCGTTTCAACTTCCATAATACCAACACTGCGCGCCACTTTCACTGCTGCACGCATCACGGCCTGATTGATCACCATGACCGTTACCGTTGCGCCAGACAACCCATCAATATGTTCAGCATCATCACCGGGTCGACCACCAATTTTCACACGATCAGAAACCAACAACCCCACATATTGTTCCGCAAAATCAAATAACTTATATTCTGGTATGCCCACTAACAATATGGGTTCGTGATGTTCCAGCACTTTGGCGGTAAGCAGCCGACCCAGAGCATCCATTGCCACCAGCATATTGACGGGGTCTCCCGAGTACGCAGGAATAAGGGCAATATCATTTGTTTCAAAAGCGTAGCCAATGACGGCATCATCCTGATAGGCCGTCCAGATTGGAACATCACCACTTTTAGCAGCAATATGTGTTGCAGAGGGGAAAGCTTGTTCAATAAAAGGACGTGGTGCCTTGGGCGGGCTCACCTGTAGACCTGCACCAGAGGCTACACCCGTTAAGCAAAAGATAATCAACAACACTACTTGACAACCTGAAATACCTAACAACCTCTGACATACAGACACACAATTACCTATTGTTTCTAATCATAAAAAAATATAAAGCAGTTTGGTCGCTGCTACGACCTGCGACAAAGTATCGCAGGTTGGGTAAAAAATCCACTTGATTATTATCAATACAAATTCACCGTGAACGACTCTGCACACAGCGCTGCCGTGATAAAAGTATCATTTACGCTCATATTGCCCAATATTATGTCTGACCCCAAGAAGTTGGCGGGTTTGCCAGCGCATGGCTGATATGAGGCAGGGGGCAATTGCTTGTATCCAGTAGCCCTCTCATTAACCCAGGTTTACGAGAAATCCAGCTTTTCCGCAGTAGATCAACCCCCAATAAACTCCAGCAGAAAGTATTGCCGCAATCGGCAGGGTCAACACCCAGGAGAGTATGACCTCCATCACCACTGAAAGATTGGCCTGGCGTGTAATCATCCCAATGCCAAACAGCGTCCCCACTGAAACATGGGTGGTGGAAACGGGAAGGCCAAGGCGGCTGGCGAAGATGACCAAAATACCGGTAACCAGGTTAGCGGTGAAGCCCTGACCATGATTGATTCGAGTAATCCTCATGCTCATCGTTTTAGCAACCCGGCGGGCATTGAGCAACCCACCCAT
>CAYYRK010000087.1:0-10670 GCA_964473915.1 uncultured Pseudomonadales bacterium | reverse complement strand
ACACTGTTACAGATAAACAGCTCGCTTGCTTCAAAAAACTGTTGTAGCGGTAACCTTACCTGTTGGACGGGCAACCCGAGCACCTCAGCCTGTTCCAGCAGATAGCTGCGCATCACACCCACCACCCCGGCACGATCCAGCTTGGGGGTCACCAGGTTACCGTCTATTACCGCAAACAGGTTGGTCATGATACCTTCAACCACGGCGCCCTGCGTATCCAGCATAACCCCCTCAATCCAGTCATCAGTCATCCATTCACACCGCGCTATCACCTGATCCAACCGGTTTAAATGCTTAATACCAGCCAGCTGTTCATTCACTGGCAGTCGGTAAACACAGGTTCTTATGGCAACGCCATCTTCTCGGTAACTCTGGGGATATTCAGTGGGCTGGTATCCTAAAAAGATACGGCGCGGTTCAGGCCGGGGAGCAGCGTAACCACGGCCTGCAGAACCTGCGGTTACGATCAGCTTAAGGGTACCGTTGTATAGTCTTGCTGAAAGCACCTTCAGCTCCGACCAAAACAGATGTTCCATCTCTGCGGAAAAAGGGATATTTAGCCTTGAACAACCAAGTTTCAACCGTTCGGCATGGCTCTGCGCCAGAATCACCTGACCATTAACCACCGCCATAGTTTCGAATAATCCGTGACCATAGGCCATGCCACGATCGGTAGCAGACACAGCTGCCTGCTCTGAACCATCCACATACACCCATTCTGGAGATGAATTCATAGGTTCAATATTATCAGACTGTTGCCACCCCTAACAAAGAGCGGCTAACTATTCAGGCTGCTTAAATACTAGCGAACCGTTGGTACCACCAAAACCGAACGAGTTAGACAGCACCACTTTAATTTTTCTCTGCTGCGCGGTATGGGGGACATAATCAAGATCGCAACCTTCGTCAGGGTTATCCAGATTAATCGTGGGCGGAGCCACCTGATCACGAATGGCCAATATTGAGAAGATTGCCTCTACAGCTCCTGCCGCACCTAAAAGATGGCCCGTCATTGACTTGGTTGAGCTAACTGGGATCTTATCAGCAGCATCACCCAACACTAGTTGAACAGCTTTTGATTCAGTGACATCTCCCGCAGGAGTGGATGTTCCGTGAGCATTAATATAATCGATCTGATCCGGGGTAATGCCCGCATCCTGAATAGCATTGCGCATTGATGCCACGGCGCCAACACCACCTTCTGCCGGAAGCGTCATATGATAGGCATCCCCGCTCATACCGAAGCCAATCAGTTCAGCGTAAATTTTTGCGCCGCGTTTTTTCGCATGTTCATACTCTTCGAGCACCAACGCACCTGCTCCATCGGACAGTACAAACCCGTCCCGATCCCGATCCCAGGGGCGGCTGGCCACCTGCGGGTCATCATTGCGGGTCGAGAGTGCCCTGGCTGCGGCAAAACCACCCAAACCAAGCTGGGAGGTAGCCATCTCCGCGCCGCCAGCCACCATGACATCCGCATCACCATAAGCGATCATTCGCGCAGATAGACCGATATTGTGGGTTCCCGTAGTACAGGCTGTCGCCACCGCAATATTCGGGCCCTTAAACCCATACTTAATAGACAGGTTTCCAGAAATCATATTTATGATACTGGCAGGGACAAAAAACGGAGAAACCTTACGCGGCCCGGAAGATTTGATCAGGTCATAATTACGCTCGATTGTGGTAAGGCCGCCAATACCCGAGCCAACGGCAACGCCAATACGGTGAGCATTCTCTTCAGTACACTCTAAGCCGGAGTCCTGCACCGCCTGAATTGAGGCGATTATTCCGTATTGAATAAAGGGGTCCATCTTTCGAGTATCTTTAGTTGACAGGTACTCAGACAGATCCAAGCCCCGTATCGAACCACCAAAACGCGTGGCATAGGCAGACACGTCAAAATGGTCCAGCATTTGGATTCCGCTTTTCCCCACCAGAACATTACCCCAGGACTCTACGACAGTATTGCCCACAGGAGTTAACATTCCCAGGCCTGTTACCACTACCCTTCTGCGCGACATACGATCTCCCCCTCTCTACAGGACTCAAACAAACAAAAGCCGCACTACCTCAGGACAGTGCGGCTTTTTTAACAACTAAAATTGTATACTAAGGGTTGTTGTTAATGTGGTCGATCGCCAACTGAACAGTAGTGATTTTTTCAGCTTCTTCGTCCGGGATCTCTGTTTCAAACTCCTCTTCAAGAGCCATGACAAGCTCTACTGTGTCCAGAGAGTCTGCACCAAGGTCCTCAACAAAAGAGGATTCATTTGTCACCTCATCATCCTTAACACCCAGTTGTTCACAAACAATTTTTTTGACTCGTTCTTCAATAGTACTCATAACCCTAGTCACTCCTATGGATATTGAAACAGGTCGCAGTGTTGTTACTGCCAACAAATAAATTCTTTTAACTAACCTTTCTCAGCAAGGCCAATTATCACTCTACAAGCGGGAAGTCGCATATTAGCAAAGTTTTCAGCTATTACAATATTGAATTACTATAAAAACAACTTCTGGGGAACCATTTAAGAGAAAAGACCGCTCATTACATCTGATTTTCTTTTTTTACATATACATACCGCCATTGACGTGGATGGTTTCCCCAGTAATATATGCCGCCCCGTCCCCTGCAAGGAAAGCCACTACAGCACCAATCTCTTTTGCTGAACCTAATCTGTTAAGCGGAATCTGTCCCAGCAACGCATCCCTTTGACCATCAGGCAGGGCACGGGTCATATCGGTATCTATAAAACCCGGAGCAATTGCGTTCACGGTGATACCACGCGAAGCCATTTCTCGCGCCAGCGCACGGGTAAAACCCTCTACTCCAGCCTTGGCCGCAGCATAATTACACTGCCCAGCATTGCCCATCGAACCTACAACAGAACTGATATTGATAATCCGACCCCATCGTGCCTTGGACATCGCCCGCAAAGAGGCCTTAGATACTCGGTAAATGGAGCTAAGGTTGGTGTCGATCACCTGATCCCACTCATCATCCTTCATCCGTAACATAATATTATCACGAGCAATACCAGCATTATTGACCACGATTGCAGGTGAACCATAACTCTCAGCAATTAAAGTAAAAACTTCTGCTACAGAAGCTGCCGAGGTCACATCTAGCACCAAACCTTTTCCTTTATTACCTGCAACCTGCAAATATTCAGTAATGCTCTCTGCACCGACTTCCGAAGTTGCAGTACCCACCAACACATAGCCTCGCTCAGCCAGTTCCAAAGCCACTGCCTTGCCAATGCCGCGCGTCGCACCTGTCACCAGCGCAATTTTACCCTCTATGCTCATAGCTTCCTCGCTATTATCTATTGGTGATCTCTGAATAATTCATAATCAAAGACCCCTCTGATTTGTCCACCAAAGTCTTCAGCCAGCCAGCAGTTTATCCAGGCCCGCCACGCTACCGATTGAACCGGTTTCCGTTTTCCGGTCAATACGCTTAACCAAACCGCTTAACACTTTGCCTGGACCACACTCGACCAGCTTCGTGGCACCTTGATCTAGCATAAATTTAACACAATCAACCCAAAGTACTGGTTGATACAGCTGCTGTACTAGTAGCTTCCTGATCTGCGAAGGCGAATCACCAACACCCGCATTGACATTATGTACCACCGGAATAGCAGGCATTTTGATCTCCGTTGATTCCAGTATCTTTTCCAGCTCAGCAGCAGCTGGGAGCATCAGATCACAGTGCGAAGGCGCACTTACCGCCAGTCGCATGGCTCTTTTAGCACCCGCCTGTTTAACCAGTTCTATCGCTCTATCAACCGCTTCGGAGTTTCCTGCGATGACAGTCTGCCCTGGCGAATTAAAATTAACCGCAGTCACAACCTGACCTTGTGCCGCCTGCTGACAAGCGCCGTTAATAGCCTCGTTATCAAGCCCCAGTATAGCGGCCATAGCACCCTGCCCTGCCGGGACTGCGGCCTGCATATATTGTCCTCTCAGATTGACCAGGCGAACGGCATCTTCAAAGTCTAACGCCTCAGCGCACACTAAAGCGCTATATTCACCAAGACTATGGCCCGATAAAATTGCTGGCAGCTGACCCTCTCTTTGCTGCCAAACACGCCATAGTGCAATACTTGCAGTTAACAATGCTGGCTGCGTTATATCTGTTCGGTTAAGCAGATCCTCTGGCCCATTCTGTACGAGAGACCAAAGATCCAGATCCAGTACTGCAGAGGCCTGATCAAAAGTTTCCTTAACCACCGGATAGGTCTCAACCATATCTGAGAGCATGCCGACAGACTGGGATCCTTGCCCCGGGAATATAAATGCAAGTGACTGACTCATTTGATTTCCTGTACTGTTTGAATCGCGCTATCTGCAAAATAAAACGTGGGTTTATCTTATGAGGATTTTATTAAACCCACACCACTCTATGATCTATCTAATGGATAGCGATATTATCATTAATCAACCGTGGCAACTGACTTCTCGTTTCCTGTATTGCCCGTTCTATCGCCTGTTCGAAACTGGCCTGGTTAGCGTTGCCATGACTTTTAATCACCGTCCCCTGAACCCCCAACAAACTGGCTCCATTATAACGCATGATATCCCACTGACCCGCTAACCGCTTAATGATAGGTTGCGCCAATGCACCAACCAGCCTCGAATATAAATTTCTACGAAAACCTTCGAGTAGCTGAGCATGAGCCATTTTGACCAGGCCCTCACTGGTTTTAAGCGCCACATTGCCCACAAATCCATCACAAACGATAACATCGACCTCGCCGCTAAAAATTTGGTCGCCTTCGACAAACCCCACATAATTAAGACGCCGATCCGCAGCGATCAAGCGGGCCGCTTCTCTGACCTGATTGCTCCCCTTGGTCTCCTCCTGCCCTACATTCAACAGGGCAACACTCGGTGCAGAAATATTATCCACAATTTGCGCCACTATCGAACCCATGATCGCAAATTGATACAGATGCTGTGCTTCACATTGTATATTGGCACCTAGATCCAGGACCTGGCAGTGTTTTTTTTGCGTGGGAATTTTAGTAATAATAGCGGGGCGATCGATACCTTCGTAGGTACCCAGGATAGACCGGCTTAGCGCCATTAAAGCACCGGTGTTACCAGCACTCACACAGGCATGCGCCCGGCCATCTTTAACAGCCTGAATGGCAAGCCCCATAGAGGAATCTGAACCGCCACGCAGGACGCTGGAAGGCTTGTCGCCCATGGCCACAACAAAATCACTATGAAGAATTTCGACCCTGCGCAGTACCGAGGGGTCTATATCACCAAGATGTTGGCTAACAGCCCTTTGGTCACCTACTAATAACAGTGTTACATCAGGGGCTGCCGAAAGATACTGAAGTGCCGCTGGCACCGTAACACGGGGACCATAGTCCCCGCCCATTGCATCAACAGCAACTTGGGTAGATCGCAAAACTACTCGTCGTCACCTGACTCAATAACCTTGCTACCACGATAAAATCCATCCGCTGTAATATGGTGACGGCGATGCACTTCCCCTGTTGTCGCATCAACAGAGATTGTAGGCGTCTTCAATGCATCATGAGAACGACGCATCCCGCGACGTGAGCGGGTCTTTTTACTTTTCTGTACTGCCATGGCCTAACACTCCAATATAATCAAGAAATCTGGTCATCTTCACCCTTCATTACGGCTAACACCGAAAAGGGATTGGTCGCCTGCTTATCGCTGGCATCAGCATCTTCTCGCTGCTGGTATTGTGCATCAATACTGCACTCATCCGGGGGATGGTAGGCCACAATAGGCAGGCCTAATATCAATTCATCTTCGATCAGCATCCACAGGTCTAACTCTGGCGTCTCCTGCAACAACGGATCATACTCCGCTGGCAGCGCCTTTAACGCACCTTCCTTATAGCCAACCCCAATATTTATAACTACTGAGACCGCTAACCCAACTGGCTCCAGGCAGCGCTGGCACTGCATAAAAACCTTCGCATCCAGACTACCTATAATAGTCTGAATACCTTGCAGATCCTTGCCAAAAGACAAATGAATTGTGACGGCACCTGAATCATCACACAGATAATCCTGCACTCTGCTGAGTTTATTCAGGGCAATCTGCCCCTCTACAACAAACCGCTGCTCCATCAATTTGCGAAGCTCAAGTATCTTGGGTATTGGGGCTACTGACATAGGCGCGCAATAATAGGCGGGAAGACCCTGTATGTCAAAGAAAATAAGGGCATTATACCTCTCCCATGAAAATTTCAAGTTTACCGATGCAATAAGATTTTTTTGGCGACTTCAACTCTTCAAAATAATTAAAGAGTTCCTGTTCCGCCACCATTCACACGGCACCAGCCAGCTTTAATAAAATGCCTGAGAACGGTCAGAATGATCCGTCACATCACGAACACCACCCAACTCCGGGATTTTCTCCATCAGGGTTTTTTCGACGCCATCCTTCAGCGTCATATCAACCGCACTACAACCCTGACATCCACCACCGAAACGCAAAACCGCAATATTCCCCTCCACCAGATCCACCAGACTCACTTCACCGCCGTGCGCGGCAAGTGAAGGGTTAACATCATTCCACAAGGCATGATTGATTCTTTCTTCCAGGGTACTGTTTTCATTAAGCTGGACACCACGCGCATTGGGTGCCTTGATGGTTAGCTGGCCACCCATCTTGTCTTCCGCAAAATCAACATACGCCTCACTCAGATAGGGTACACTTTTTCTATCAATATGGGTGGTAAAGGGGGTGTCATCAAGCTTGACATCGTCCAGCTGTTCATCACCAGCCTTGCAGTAGGCAAGACAGGTCTCTGCCTTGGGAGTACCCGGATCCTGTATAAAAATGCGTATACCTACGGACTCACCCTCCTGCTTAGCCAACAGTTCAGCCAAATATTTGCGTGCACTTTCTGTAATTTCAATAATTTTGTCCATCGACAAACTCCTTATGTTCAGCTTTTCAAACAGCTGATATGGGATTGATTCTTACAGATTCAACTCAGTTTTAACATAATCTGTTTATATTTTGATGAAATAACCATAACTGATTTACAGAACAGACAACTATTTCACCAATCTGATCTGCTAGAATGCATTTTTTTAACAACAATACCGGAATGATCTACCCATGAATCTGAACTCACGAACAACCGCCCTGCTAGGTGCCCTGGAAGAACGCATACTAATCCTTGACGGCGCAATGGGCACTATGATTCAGAGCCACAAACCGGATGAAAAAACCTATCGGGGCGAACGTTTTACCGATTTCAACAAACCACTCAAGGGTAATAATGACCTGTTATCCCTGACTCAGCCAGATATGATTCAGGGCATCCACCGGGCTTATCTGGAAGCTGGCGCAGACATTCTTGAAACCAACACCTTCAGCTCCAACGCTATTTCACAATCTGACTATGGCCTGCAGGACTTAGTGTGCGAACTGAATCGAGAAAGTGCCAGACTTGCTCGGGAAGTCGCCGATGAATTTACCCACAAAAACCCAGAAAAGCCACGCTTTGTTGCCGGGGTACTGGGGCCAACCAACCGCACTGCCACCATGTCTCCCGATGTTAACGATCCTGGCAAACGGGATGTGACCTTTGATGAGCTGGTGGAAAACTACCAGCAATCAGTCGCTGCATTGGTGGATGGCGGGGTTGATATCATTTTGATTGAAACAATTTTTGACACCCTCAATGCCAAGGCCGCGATCTTCGCAGTGCAAAGACACTTTGCCCATACAGGCATTGAGCTGCCTATTATGATCTCCGCAACCATCACTGATGCCAGTGGTCGCACCCTGTCAGGTCAAACCTGCGAGGCATTCTGGAACTCTATCAGTCATGCTCGCCCCCTGTGTGTCGGACTCAACTGCGCCCTGGGTGCAGAGGATCTTCGCCCCCACGTTGAGGAGCTTTCAAAAATTGCAGACACCCGGGTCAGCGCTCACCCCAATGCGGGCCTGCCCAACGAGTTCGGAGAGTACGAACAGACCCCAAACCAGATGGCCGGTCTTATTGCTGAATTCGCCCAATCCGGCTGGCTTAATATTGTCGGTGGCTGCTGCGGCACCACCGCCGAGCATATCCAGGCCATTGCTCAACAGGTCTCAGCGATAAAACCACGCGAAATACCAAAAATCCCACCCGCATGCCGTTTAAGCGGCATGGAAGCCTTTAATTTCGATAAGGACTCGCTGTTTGTTAATATCGGCGAACGGGCCAATGTTACAGGCTCGGCACGCTTCAAGCGTCTTATTTTAGCCGGTGATTATGATGCAGCACTGAAGGTTGCTCAGGAGCAGGTCGATAACGGCGCACAGATCATTGATATCAATATGGACGAGGGAATGCTCGATTCCGAGCAGGCCATGGTCACCTTCCTTAATCTCATCGCCTCAGAACCAGATATCGCCCGCGTTCCACTGATGATCGACTCATCCAAATGGGAGGTAATTGAAGCCGGGCTAAAATGTGTCCAGGGCAAGGCCGTGGTCAATTCGATCAGCCTAAAAGAGGGTGAAGACAAATTTCTAAAACTCGCAGCCCTTTGCCAAAACTATGGTGCTGCAGTGGTAGTCATGGCTTTTGATCAACAGGGCCAGGCCGACACAGTGGAGCGTAAAATTGAGATCTGCAAGCGATCTTATGAACTGCTTACCCAACAGCTCGACTTCCCACCACAAGATATTATTTTTGACCCTAACGCATTTGCCATTGCCACAGGTATTGAGGAGCATAACAGCTATGGTGCAGATTTCATCCAGGCCTCAGCCTGGATAAGAAACAACCTGCCCCACGCTTCCATTTCCGGCGGTATCAGCAATGTCTCCTTCTCTTTTCGCGGCAACAATACCATGCGCGAAGCCATTCACTCTGTATTTTTGTACCACGCCATCAAGGCAGGTCTTAATATGGGGATAGTCAATGCTGGGCAATTGGCAGTATACGATGACCTGCCCGCCGCCCTGCGCACCGCTGTAGAAAATGCAGTGTTAAACCGATCCTCTGACGCCACTGAAAACCTGCTTAGCATTGCCGGTCAATATCAGAACGTAACTGCTGAAAAAGAGGAGGAGTTGGCGCAATGGCGTGGATGGCCGGTCTACCAGCGGCTTGAGCACGCGCTGGTCAAAGGGATCAACACCTATATAGACGAGGATGCTGAAGAGGCGCGTCAGCAAGCAGCCCAGGCTGTTGATGTGATCGAAGGTCCCCTGATGGATGGCATGAACCGTGTCGGAGACCTGTTTGGCGACGGGAAGATGTTTCTGCCTCAAGTCGTCAAAAGCGCCAGGGTAATGAAGCAGGCGGTTGCCTGGTTGCAACCCTATATCGAAGAGACTAAAGAGGAAGGGGAAAGCCGCTCCAATGGTAAAATACTGCTGGCCACTGTTAAGGGTGATGTGCACGATATCGGCAAGAATATCGTCAGCATAATCCTGCAGTGCAATAACTTTGAAATCATCGATCTTGGCGTCATGGTTCCCTGTGAAAAAATCCTCCAGGTAGCACAACACGAGCAGGTAGATATCATAGGTCTGAGCGGTCTGATCACGCCCTCTTTGGATGAGATGATTCATGTCGGTAGTGAGATGCAACGACTGGGGCTATCCATACCTCTCTTGATCGGTGGCGCAACCACTTCCAAGGCGCACACTGCCATCAAAATTGCTCCTGAATATCACAATGATGCGACCATCTATGTGGCCGATGCATCCCGCAGCGTCGGCGTGGCAAGCAAGTTAATCAGTAAACGCCATAAACCCGCTTTTGTCAAACAGATCAAACAGGAGTACCAAAAGGTTCTGGAACGCAGGGAGAAGCGTAGCACCACCTCCAAGCTAATCAGTTATCCACAAGCCTGTGCGAACTCGGTTGTAATAGACTGGCAGAGTTATAACCCCCCGCAGCCATCGTTTACTGGAACCCGTACCTTCAAAAATTTCCCGCTGAGTGAACTGGTGGACTATATCGACTGGACACCCTTTTTTATTGCCTGGCAATTGAGCGGCAAGTATCCCGCCATTCTTGGGGACGATAAAGTAGGCGAACAGGCTCGCCAGCTATTTTTAGATGCGCAACAACTGCTCAAAAAAATCATCTCTGAAGAAAACCTGACCGCTCACGCAGTGGTTGGCTTTTGGCCCGCCAATCGTAACGAGAATGATGAGGTCGAACTTTACCAGGATGAATCCAGAACCCAGGTCATCGCAAGACTGAACCATATTCGCCAGCAATCACAACGTCCGAACAACCAGCCCAACAACAGCCTGGCCGACTACATTGCCCCTAAGAACAGCGGAAAATGCGATTACATAGGCGGCTTTGCAATCACCACTGGAGTGGGAGCAAAAAAACTGGCTGAAAGTTTCGAATCCCTCCAGGATGACTATAACAGCATCATGGTCAAAGCACTGGCAGATCGACTGGCTGAAGCCTTTGCCGAACAGATGCATGAACGGGTACGCCGCGAGTTATGGGGTTATTGCGCCAATGAAAATTTCAGCAAGGAGGAGCTGATCAAGGAGGCCTACCAGGGCATACGCCCGGCACCAGGTTATCCGGCTTGCCCCGATCACACAGAGAAAGCGGTCCTGTTTAAATTACTGGATGCAGAAAAAAATACTGGCATCAGCCTGACTGAATCTTTTGCCATGTCACCGGCATCCTC
>CAYYRK010000086.1:0-10987 GCA_964473915.1 uncultured Pseudomonadales bacterium | reverse complement strand
CAAAGAACTAAAGAGTCGGGTAAGTTTGCGATTCATGAAGTATCCAGGTTAATAAATCGCAATTCCAGAGAGTAGTAGAGTATGCATCAGTTCAAAAAAATCGGCATAGTAGGTCGTCGGGAAATCAGGGCCAACATTGCCGATACTCTAAAGCATCTGGTCAATTATCTGTTGACCCAGGGAGTCGAGGTGGTATTAGAGGAGCATGCCGCAGACGCTTTGCCTGGGCATGGACTGGAGGTCAAAGGTCAGAATGATCTCGGAATATATTGTGATCTTGCGATCGTTGTTGGTGGCGATGGCAGCATGTTGACTGCCGCCAGAGCACTGGCCAAACACCGGGTTCCTGTGGTGGGAGTGAACCGCGGAGGTCTAGGTTTTTTAACAGATATTGCCCCGCATGAGCTGGAGGCAAGGTTAGATGCTGTCTTCGCTGGTAATTACAGTAGTGAACAAAGATTTCTGCTTAAATGCAGCATCTATCAACAAGGCAATCAAGTGGGGACGGGGCAAGCCTTGAACGATGTGGTGCTCAGCTCAGGTGACTCGGCACGTATGATCGAGTATGAACTTTTTATCGATGACAGGTTTGTATACAGCCAAAGATCAAACGGCCTGATTATTTCTACCCCGACAGGCTCTACGGCTTATGCTCTTTCTGGTGGTGGCCCCATCATGCACCCCTCGCTGGATGCGATTGGTCTGGTGCCTATGTTCCCTCACACGCTGACATCACGGCCGCTGGTGATTGACGGTAACAGCCAGATTAAAATAGTTACAGGTAGCTTGCATGACACCTACCCCCTCATTAGCTGTGATGGACATATGAATTTTACCTGTGCGCCTGGAGATGAGGTACATGTCAGCAAAATGGACCAATATTTGACGCTTATTCACCCTACACCGCACGATTTTTATGATTGTTGTCGAAGTAAACTGGGTTGGGGTAGTCGGATCGGTCGATAGGTGACATTGCCAGTGATGTTCCGGCTATCCAGTCGTTAACCAGGAATTTTTTGAAAACGATGATAGAGCAATACCAAGAGTGCTATTTTAAACTGGCAGATGGCCTGCGCCTTTATTACCGGGATTATAATAGGGCGGGAAGGAGCGCTCCGGCGATTATCTGTCTGCACGGTGTTACCCGTAATTCGAAAGACTTTGCAGAGCTGGCGGAACATCTTGCTCCGCTTTGGCGCGTGATTGTGCCGGATATTCGTGGCCGAGGGAAAACCGACTATGATGACAACTGGCACAACTACCAGTTATCTGTCTATGCTGAAGATAGTTGGGCTCTGGCGGACCATCTACAGCTGGATCGCTTCGTGCTGATTGGCACCTCCATGGGGGGGCTGATTGCCAAGGTCATGGCGGCACAACAGCTGCACCGACTCTCAGCTGTTGTACTTAATGATATCGGGCCAGAAATCTCTCCGCAGGGCATTGCGCGAATTTTTAATTATATGGGTGACACTAAAGCAGATTGCGATCTGAATGAGGCGGTTGCAAAATTACGTGCTATTAGCGGGCCTTTTTTTCCAGACCTGGATCAGGCTGGCTGGCGTAAGCAGGTGCTGCGAGCCTATAAGCTGCTGGAAAACGGTCATTATGTTGTAGATTATGATAGGGCGGGTGTTGCCAAGGCTCTGTCAGAAGCTGTTTTTCCGGGAGATCCCTGGGAGGTATTCAGCCGTCTGGGTGATCTGCCTGTGCTGGTGTTAAGGGGTGAGCTGTCTGATCTGTTAACAACTGAGATTGTCGCGAGGATGCTTAAACTTAAAACTGATCTGCAAACCGTTACCATACCCAGAGTAGGGCATGCGCCCCTGTTAGATGAACCAGAATCGGTACATTCTATTGACCAGTTTTTACAGCAAATCGATGCGTAACCCGGCCAATCAAACCATGATTAGAGCGCTTTCGGTGAGTGTTTCTGAAAATCTGCTTCCCCTGAGTCATCATCTTTGGGCAAGGCGAGTACCACATCGCATTAGTGAAAATGGTACCGAACAGGTGGTTTGGGTGGCTCGGCAGACGGATGTAGCCGTAGTTACCAGCGCCTACGGGCAGTGGTGCAATGGAGCCCTGGAAACTCCCTCATCAGCATTCGATTTGCCGGTCCGGGAAGCGCCTGATGCCCAGGCTGACCCTTTAACCTCCATCTCGCAAGTGCCTGTTACGGCTATACTGATTATGCTAAGTATTCTGGTGACCTGGGGGTTGCATGGACATTATGGGGAATGGTTTTACGTCTACCTCAAAATGCAGCCTCTACCATGGGTTTTTGAAAACGGTCAACTGTGGCGCCTGTTCACACCGGTTTTCCTTCATTTTGGTATTCTTCATCTGGTCTTTAATATGCTGATGCTGTGGGTCTTTGGACGTCAGTTGGAAATCCGTGATTCCAGATGGACTTTTCTGGCACTGGTGCTGATATTCGGTATCATATCAAACCTAACCCAATATCTGGCCTCTGGCCCTGATTTTGGCGGTATGTCCGGCGTTGTTTATGGTGTAATAGCCTACTGTTGGACCAGCAATTACATCGGCCGCCAACCGCTCTTCAATCTGCCTAATGCCTTGATGGGCCTTATGCTGGGTTGGTTACTGCTCGGTTTTACAGGCCTGCTGGGTTGGGTCGGGCTAGGGAATATGGCCAATGCCGCACATCTGTCGGGGCTGGTGGCAGGTATGATAGCTGCCTGGTTAAACTGCCAGCTGAATAAATCTGGTCAAACATAAACACTATTTTGGATGGTTCTGTCTAACGATGAATAAAACATTTGTGGAATTTTCGCAACAGCTAACACCTGAACTGTATGAAAAACTAAAAACAGCACTGGAACTGGGAAAATGGCCAAACGGAAGTGAGCTTTCGCAAGAGCAGAGCGAACTCTGTATGCAGGCGGTTATCAGCTACGAGGCCGTCAATCTGTCCCCGGAGGAGCGTGCTGGTTATCTTGGGCAGCGTTGTAAAAGTAAAAACAAAGGCTAAAAAATAGTGGGTTTTAATCGGTGATGAACCCGGGTGCTCCCTGATATGACACAGTATTTTGAAGGTGGTCTGCGAATGATGCAGACTCAGCTTGCAGATGAAGTGCAGTATTTGCTGCCGGTGGCTGATCAAAAGTTACTGCTCAATGCCTATATCGGTAAAAAAATCGGTATTCAATTTCTTGGGGTTATAGAGTGCACCTGCTGTGGGCGCAAGACCAAAAAAAGCTATAACCAGGGGCATTGCTACCCCTGTTTTCGTGACCTGGCTCGCTGTGATCGCTGCATGGTGAGCCCGGAGCTGTGTCACTTTCACCAAGGCACCTGCCGGGAACCGGACTGGGGGCAGGCATACTGCATGCAGCCACATCTGGTGTATCTGGCTAACTCGTCGGGAATCAAAGTGGGTATCACCCACAAGGAAAACATCCCTGGTCGCTGGATTGATCAGGGAGCGGTGCAGGCGCTGGCTTTGATAGAGGTTTCTACACGCAGGCAGTCAGGCCTGCTGGAGGATCTGATCAGACAACGGGTGCCCGACAAAACTAACTGGCGAACCATGCTCAAGGGTAATATTGTGCAGCTTGATCTGCTTGAGGAGAGGGCGCGCCTGCTTGAAGAATTTACCGGCCAGCTGGATAAATTGGCCCTGGATGAGCCCTTTGCTCAAGAACCATTCAGGATTATTGAACACAGTGAACCTCTCTCTATAACCTATCCAGTACTAGCCTGGCCGGAGAAAGTGGTTGCCCTGAGCCTGGATCGCCAGTCGCAGGTAAGTGGTCGGCTGATGGGTATTAAGGGCCAGTACCTGATGCTGGACTGTGGTGTATTTAATCTGCGAAAACATGCAGGCTACCGGGTCAGGATAGAGCTTTAAATTGAGGTCTTCGGTGGAGCCATCTCTTTTTCCGCCTAGCCTAAAATTATAATTGATTCACAATGGATGCTTGATGAATGATGAAAGACAGTCAGCCTACTGAAATTCGCCTGGAAAATTACAGGGTGCCCGCTTATCTGATCGACAAAACCCGTTTGCATTTCGAGCTGGGGGAGGCCGGCACATTAGTCAAGACTAACCTGCAGTTGCGGCGCAATCCTGAGTGTGAGCGTGAAGGGCAGGTTGCCCTTGAACTGCAGGGTACCGAGCTGTTGCTTAAAAGGCTGGTGCTTGATGGGAAGGTTTTAGGTGCGTCAGATTACCAGGTTTTACCCGATGCTCTGCTGATCCCTGAGGTGCCTGATGAGTTCGAGCTGGAATGCGTGACACTGATTCACCCCGAAACAAACAGCTCTCTGGAGGGCCTGTATCGGTCTGCAGGCATGTTCTGTACTCAGTGTGAGGCAGAAGGTTTTAGAAAAATCACCTATTATTTGGATCGCCCGGATGTGATGTCGATTTTTACCACCACCCTTGTTGCAGACAAGAATCGTTACCCCGTACTGCTGTCCAATGGTAATGATATTGAGCGCGGTGATATGGGGAATAACCGTCACTGGGTTACCTGGCATGACCCCTTCAAAAAACCCGCCTATCTTTTTGCTCTGGTGGCTGGTGACCTTGAAGTAGTCGAAGACCGCTTTGTCACTGGCTCTGGTCGGCAAGTTGAGTTACAGATTTTTGTTGAGAAGGTGAATCTGGACAAGTGTAGCCATGCTATGCGTTCTCTGAAAAAAGCGATGGCATGGGATGAGCAGGTCTATGGGCGCGAATATGATCTAGACAAGTTTATGATCGTGGCGGTCAATGATTTCAACATGGGGGCGATGGAAAACAAAGGCTTAAATATTTTTAACTCATCCTGTGCACTGGCCAAGCCGGAAACAGCCACAGATGAAGCCTATCAACGCATTGAGGGCGTGGTTGCCCATGAATATTTTCATAACTGGTCGGGTAACAGGGTTACCTGCCGAGACTGGTTTCAGTTAAGTTTGAAGGAGGGGTTTACTGTTTTTCGTGATCAGGAGTTTTCTGCTGACATGAATTCACCCACGGTCAAGCGAATCGACGATGTTGCAATGCTGCGTACCCTGCAGTTCGCTGAGGATGCAGGCCCTATGGCACACCCGGTACGGCCAGAAGCTTACATGGAAATATCTAATTTCTATACAGTGACCATCTACGAAAAAGGTGCTGAATTGGTACGAATGATGTACCAGTTGCTGGGTCAGAAGCGGTTCCGTAAAGGCACAGACCTGTATTTTTCCCGGCATGATGGGCAAGCGGTGACTACCGATGATTTTATTACTGCTTTGACCGATGCCAGTGGTGTTGATCTAACCCAGTTTAAACGCTGGTATAGTCAGGTGGGGACTCCGCATCTTGAGGTCAGCGACCACTATGATCTGGCTGGAAAAACCTACTCTTTAACAGTGCGGCAGTTGCCGCCGACCAATGCAGGAGGCGCGTCCTGGCAACCCCTGCACCTGCCCCTTAATATGGCTCTGCTAAACGCGGTAGGTGATGACATTACGGCGCGAACATTGGAACTCAAGAAGTTGGAGCAAACCTTTGTTTTTGAAGAGATAGTCGAGCGACCAGTACCCTCCCTCTTAAGGGGGTTTAGCGCGCCTGTGAAACTGCATTATCCCTATTCACGCCAGCAACGGGCTTTTCTGATGGCCCATGACCGGGATGGTTTCAACCGCTGGGACGCTGGTCAACATCTTGCTCTGGATATCATTCAGGAAAACATCAAAGCTTTTAGAAATAACCAGGCTTTTAATCTGGATCGCCAGCTCACAGAAACACTGGGTTCATTACTGGCTCATCAATCTGAAGAGGACCCAGCGCTTCTGGCACGGCTGCTCAGTTTGCCATCTGAAGCCTGGATCAGTGAGTTGGCCGAACGTATTGACGTGGAAGCCATTCACTGTGCCCGTCAGTTCGTACGCCGTCAATTGGCCCAGGAACTCAAGGAAGAGCTTTTGCAATGCTACCACGCCAACACGCTGACGGGTGATTACCGACCGGATGCGCAGGATATGGCCAAGCGTAGCCTGCGCAATACCTGCCTACACTATCTGATGTTGCTGGAAGAACCGCAAATATTAACCCTCTGCAGGGAACAGCTGCAAAGCAGTGCCAATATGACCGATAGCAGGGCTGCATTGACCGCGCTGGTGCACTCAGGTTATACCGATGAAAGTCAGCAGGCACTGGATGATTTTTATGCCCACTGGAAGCACGATCCGCAGGTGGTTGACCAATGGTTTGCTGTGCAGGCTACTCGACCCTCTCCAGATACCCTGTATCAGGTGAGGGCGCTCTGTAAGCACCCGGCTTTTAACCTGGCTAACCCAAATAAGGTGCGTGCCCTGGTGGGTAGTTTCGCCCACCACAATATGTTGGGCTTTCACCTGGATAGTGGTGCAGGTTATAGTTTTCTTGCCGATTGCGTCATGAAGCTGGATGCCCTGAACCCTCAAATTGCGGCCCGTATAGTGTTGCCTTTGACCCGTTGGCGCAAATATGCCAATGGCCGGGATGAGCTGATGCACCAGGAGCTTGTCAAGATCAGGAAGGGTACTAAGCTTTCAAAAGATCTGTTTGAGGTAGTGAATAAAAGCCTGAAATAGGCGTTTGGGGGGATGTTATTTGTGGCTAGCCCTTTGTTATTGGAAGGAGCCAGCTATTGGAAGGGGCCACTGTTTTTGGAGAAGACTGTATGAGTGAGATAATCTGCAATCATTGTGGCAACTCCTTTGATGAAGCAATTAATTACTGCCCCTCCTGTCGAAAGCCGACACCCTCTCAGCAAGAGAGAGATCTTTCTGCGATCAAGAGAAAATTTATTATTGGCATTGTTGGGTTAGCTATTTTTTGCATGGTCATGATTGTGTGGCTACCTCGAGGTACTTAGTAGGAGTGCTTTGCACGAAGGCCCTTGTGGTATAGCTGCGTTTACCGATTGATAATCAGGCTCTATCTGTACCTGTTTAAAATCTGCTGCCTCAAAAAAAAGAGAAAGCCTTTACATCCAGTTGCATTCTCGGCCTGAAGCCCTGTAACATTTGCTTTATCTTGACTGATATAGAGAATAAGATTTTGATAGAACATACAATGCTGACTGACATGATCGGAAATACACCGCTGGTTTATCTTAAGCAGGTTTCTGAGCAAACAGGTTGTGATATATACGGTAAGGCCGAGTTTTTAAACCCAGGGGGTTCGGTTAAAGATCGTACAGCGCTTGGCATCATTCAAGATGCACAGGCAAGAGGTGACCTAAAGCCTGGCGGGGTTATCGTGGAAGGTACCGCAGGAAATACCGGTATTGGATTAACCCTGATAGCGAATGCGTTGGGCTACAGAAGCGTAGTTGTGATGCCGCAGAGTCAGAGTACTGAAAAAATTGAGCTTTTGGATCTGTACGGTGCTGATCTGTATCTGGTGCCAGCCACTGGATATGAAGACCCGAAGCACTACATTCACACAGCACGGCGTAAGGCTGAAAAACTGGCGAAAACAGAGGACAATGGCGTTGTCTGGGCACGCCAGTTTGATAATCTGGCCAATATGAATATTCACTACCAGACCACAGGTGCTGAAATCTGGGATCAAACAAAGGGTCAGGTGGATGGCTTTATCTGTGCCGTAGGTACCGGAGGTACACTGGCGGGGGTGAGCAACTATCTGAAAGAAAAGAACCCCAATGTGCGAATAGGTCTTGCTGACCCTGAGGGTTCCGCGCTCTGCAGCTACCACAAGAGTGGTGAGTTGGCCAGTGAGGGCAACTCCATAGCGGAGGGCATCGGGATCGGTTTCCTGACCGAAAATTATCGACAGGCGATGGTCGATACCGCATACACAATATCTGATAGGGAGGCACTTCCCTATATTTTTAACCTGCTAAAGCATGAGGGCTTGTGTTTGGGTGGGTCAAGCGCTATCAATATTGCCGGGGCGGTAAAGCTGGCCGAGGAGCTGGGGCCAGGACATAAAATAGTCACTATTTTGTGTGACTATGGTACCCGCTACCACAGCAGCCTCTATAATTCAGTATTTTTGAAACGTAGAGATCTACCCTTTCCTGACTGGATGAGGGATTAAGTTTTTTATTTGGCCGCCTCTGGTTATAGCTTTAAGTTATAAGTGGTTCTTTTTTGATATTTGATTCAATCCAGCGTACAGGCTATAGTGCGCCGGATTGGACAGGTTCGAGTTTGCAGGAAAATGAATGTTTCAGGAATTAGAGCTTGAGCAAATTAATGCCAGGCTGAAAGATAGATCGCCTCAAGAGATTCTTCAATGGGCTCAGAGCTTGAACAAGCGGGTTTTTGCATCGACCAGTTTTTCACCCAATTCTGCAGCCCTGCTCCACATGATCAGCCAGGTTGCCCCTGAACTGCCTGTCATATGGGTTGATAGCGGTTACAACGTGCCTGATGCCTACCGGGTAGCTGAACAAATTATGCAGAGGTTAAACCTCAAGATGCATATCTATAATCCGGCCATGAGTGCAGAGCGTCGTAATGCACTGATGGGCGGTATTCCTCATCCAGATGATAATGAAGCGCTGCACCAAGAGTTTGCGCGACAGGTCAAACTGGAACCGTTTGCGCAAGCGATGGATGATCTGCAGGGTGAGGTTTGGGTCACTGGTATTCGCAGGGAGGAGACTGAGCACAGGAAGAGCCTGGATATTGTTTCAGTTGATAACCGAGGTATTTTGAAGGTGGCGCCTGTGTTCTATTGGACAGCAGAGCAGCTTGAAGATTATCTCGAACAATACGATCTGCCTAGCTGCAGGCATTATTTTGACCCCACTAAAATTCATGATGGCCGTGAATGTGGCCTGCACACCTCAGCTTAATAAGCTGCTAGTGATTACTCTGCGCAATAGGCCAACTCACTTTACCAGTTAAACCCTGGTAGGAGAGTTGCAGTTTATTATTTGTGGTGGCCAACTTAACCTCTGTTAATGAGTGTCCGAAATTACCCTCTGGAATCGCCTGTAACAGCACCAGAAACTGTGTCTGTTTCTCCTGGCCGGGAGCATTGATTGCAAGACGCCAGTTTCCTGGCTCAACATCTCGTTTTCTGCTGATTGCGTTAACCAGCGTACCTCTCTCATCATAATTTTTACCATCCACATAAAAGGCTAAACCCGGCCCGCCCAGTTTTTTGATGTTTGAAGGTTTTGGCAGGAGAACTCTGCCCCAGAGCGCAGAGTTCAAGCTGTGGTCACTGTTTTTTTGATGGTTGGATATTTTAAACTGGTTTTGCGTGATTTCAGGTTCGGCAATGGCGTGCAGTAACCAGTTTTCAGGAAACATGGCATCTACTTTGCTGAGCTGGTCAAATATGATGACCACAGAGTTATCAAGGTCCAATGCAAAGGTTCGAACAAGTTTTTCAACTCTTTTGGTGCGGTTGGCAAAGGTCCCTCTTCCAGAAAGGGAGTTTGTATAGGCTGGGGTGATATCGGCTCTCATTAATAACCTGTTTTCAGAAATACTGATTTTCTCCACGGTGGCGGTATGAAAGATTTCGCTTTTCTCTTGCCATTCTCGTAGATCAAGCGGGGCGGGGTTGATCCCCCAACCTGAACCAACCCGCCGTTGGCCACCATCGTTGGCGATATTTCGGTCGGTTTTTTGTCCTGGCATCGGGGTGGTATCTTCCGGATCGGTTACCGTAATGGTGTTATGAGCGATGGTTTGATAGGTATAGTTCATATGGTGGTCACTGCCATAGGATGGGCCATATAGTCCTGAATCAATCACCAGCGCACCATTTTTATACAGGGTGAAAGAACCTTGATCCAGATGGGAGTGAGACCAGTAGTTATCACCCGCTTTAAAGGTGATATAAAGTGCCTCTTTGCTCCAGTCGCTACGCGCTACAACCAGACCAATACCGTCGAAATATTTAATTTTTGGCATCGATTGAATCGCTTGGGGGTCGTAGAGGTGGTTATCGGTTAATGGCCCCCACGGATAGGATGAAGGCGTCGGTTTGTTGCGCGGTTTAAAAAATGTATAGGCTGCTCTGTTTTGATATTCAATGGCCAGGGGTATCGCGTCCGGGACCTGGTTATTGAAAAAGCCAGCATCGCCCCACCTGAAATGGGTGCCATCGGGCCGAGTTCGATAGATGAGAAAATCGAGAAAACCACGGATGCCCGGTTCGGATTTAAAATAGTCCTCTCCAGTTGCGGCTCGCCAGGCTGCGGGAATTTGATAGATCGCCTGCCCAATGCCAATACCGATATATTCACCACCCTCGTGCCAGCCACCGTTTTTGCCCATCACTTGCCGCCAGACGGGTAGTACACGCCGTACCCACAGGTCATAGGTGAAGTTCATAATAGGTTGAGCTTTGTCAGAATCTCCATAGGCAGCCAGGGCGCAATAAACCAGGTTTTGCAACGGGCTGTTATAAAGAAAGACATTGTAGGGCGAAAGCCGTTGCTCGCGGATAATTCGGATGTTGGTGTGACAGCCCTGGATTAGTCGCTTTAATAGCTGCTCGCGTTGCAGATCATCCCATTGGTGATAGAGCCAGTCGTAGGCTACCGCCAGGTGTTTAACATTGTTACCCCGATGGCCAAAGGGCATCTCCAGCAGTTTTTTTAAAAGCATCGCAAGATCCTGACTTTCAGGTTCCACATAAGCTATTAAAGTCGGGGAATAAAGTGACCCCCTTTGATTAGCTGCATTTCTTCGCTGTTGGCTAAAATAACTGGGGTTTTCTGCCCGTATCCTGGCGATATCCGAGCGTTCAGGGTGAGGAAGCCGTGGATGGGAAAAATTAAAGTTCTCAAAGTGTGCTTGACGTGCCTCATCTGGCAGAGGAAAGGTGCTCATGATGCTCTCATAGGCGGGGTATTCTTTCGCCGCGAACCGCTCATACAGATAGTTGCTGCCCGAAAACAGAATAATCAGAAGAATAAGTGAGCCTAAAATGTGTTTGATTGCTGTCATTATTTAAGGATGTTTTCGTTGATGCTCATGTGGTTCATATCACTGCTTTCCTGCTTAATATGAA
>CAYYRK010000085.1:0-11001 GCA_964473915.1 uncultured Pseudomonadales bacterium | reverse complement strand
ACGTATGTCGTTGTCTGGGTTTTTGAATTTCGCTATCTGTTCTTCAGAGCGTGGTAATTTTCCAAACTTGGAACGGCCAAAAGATTTCGCATAGAGCAGTAAATGATCGTGAGTACTTGAGATATGCTTTGCTGTTTGATTGGAGGTATATGCTTTTTGCCACGCTATGTCGGAAACGAAATTACTCCTACCAAACACCTCATCACAAAGCACTTTCAAATAATGAGCCTCATTATCATCAATGGTGATCCACATCCAACCATCATCCGCTAACAGATTGCGTAGTATCTCCAGCCTGTCGCGCATCAAGCCCAGCCAGATGGAATGCTCGAGCCCGTCGTCGTAATGCTCAAAGGCACTGCCGGTGTTGTAGGGTGGGTCGATAAATACACACTTCACTTTGCCTGCATACTCCTGCTCCAGCGCCTTTAAGGCCAGCAGGTTGTCGCCAAAGATCAGCTTGTTATCGAAAATATCCTTGTCCGTCACCCGATGTTTGGCGTGGTAGGACTTGTCCGGCTCTTCCAGCAAAATGCGCGGCTCTAACTTGGGCCGCTTGTCTTTACCTATCCAGGTGAGCTCGAGTTTGGTTTTTTGTTTGGTCATAATAGTTTCTTGGTTATTGGCAAAGGGGCTGCCAAATGGGGCGGATTTTCCAGTCGGCAGGAAAGCCCATTTTTGAAATGTCGATGTTGCGCTGCTCTATTAAAGTAATTAGTCGCTCTTTCCAATGACTTTCGCCACAGACAATATTCATCAGGTAGGCCAGCATCGCAAAGCTGTTATAGAGTTTACGCAGACGGCGGTCACTGTCGGGCAGAAAGAATAGACTGGCGATTAAATCAGTATCACCCCTTTTTGGGAGCATCATAGTTTTGGTGAAATCCCGATTCCATAAGCGGGAATGGTGAGCGCAGTGGTTGCGCACCAGTGACAGGTGCTCGCAAAATGAGACCATCACTTTTTCATCCAGGCCATAATCCTTGCTGATGGCCTGACGATCACTTCGCGCACGAATATTGGAAAACCATTTAGACAGCTGGCCCATGGTCATCAGCTCGACTACCGCCCAAATGGGCGGCAAAAGCTCATCGTACTTTCGCGTCAGGTGTTTAACGAACTCTTCGCGGCTCTGACGTACATCATTGGCCAGTTTGTTAATGCTACTACCGTAAACGAGCGGATTAAAAAATAATTCGGGCTTAAGGTGCGGATGCGCTGTTTGATGGCTATGGCTCAGGTGATAGGCCAACTGGGTACGCAGGGAGACTTCAATACGCTCAATGGCATCGAGCATTAACAGGCGCAGTTCCCGATCAAATACGTAGAGGTTAAGCACGTCATCAAAGCCGACATGGGCTTTAAATTGATGACTGGCATGATCCTGCTCAAAGGGCAGGCAGTAAGCTGAAAACCGATAGTAGTTAAGCTGGGAAAGAAAGAATTCCGCCCTGGGTTTGTCGGGGATGAACAACCCACGACTTTCTAGCAGGTCGACTTGATCGGCAAAGGTAGTCGGCTGTTTACCGTAGGACACTTTTTTGACTGGTTTTTTTCTTGGGGCTGTCCTCATGCGATGGCTGCCTGTACACGAGTTATAAGGTTTCCTGCACCCCAGAAACGAGTAACCCCTCGCGGTGCGCTGATCTGACGGGAAGCGGGAGGGGTATTGTTGGTGAGAACTATAGTCAGCACATGGCATGAAGTCAATGCCACTGCTTGCAGATTGTTATCGCAAACACGATTCATCCTCAAGCTGTGCTTCGCGTGCCTCGACTTGCTCAACCGCGCCAACAGAATACGCGACTCTAATCTCGGCCACTTGTCTTTACATATCCAGGGGAGTTCGAGTTTGGTTTTTTGTTTGGTCATATGGATTTAGCTGCTTGAATTATCGAGGCGGCTGCAGAGGGTGCATTTGCGTTTGTTTACAACTGCACGCCCAGTAGCTGCCTGATTTATTGCTGGTTGGCAGGCTGCCGCAGTTGGCGCAAATTAATGCATCAGCTAATTCCAACGCCAGTTCCGCCATATCCCTAATATCTTGATCCGCTAATTCACCAGCCCATTGATTAAAGTGGCAACCGACTAAGTTTCTAACGTTAATAGCTTCATCAAGCTTGCTATAGATCGGCGCTAACTCGATTGCTGAAGTCTCATTGTCAGACGGTTCTATTTTTAGTGCTTTTTTCAAGGCTTTATTAGGTGAGCTCGCCAGCTCACCAAAGGTAAAGCGCGGTTCAATCACATGGGGGACTTTGCAGCGGTAGGTACGGCTGATAAATTCGAGCAGGCTTTCGAATAGCTGCCCTGCCTGAGAGGCGATAACATCACGGCGAAAATCATCTTCTTGCAGTTGTTGGCTAAGTTCCTGCGCATAAACCACTGTTTTTCCCGTTCGGATGCCCTGGTCGAAATTCCACGGTTTTAGTTCCAGCAACTGAACAGGGCTTGAGGGGCTTCGTGCAAAACGGAACTGATCCCTCAATGGTCGGTAATGGGTGGTTATCACCAACTGGGAAAATCCATTTGCGGCTTCCAGCAACATATCCAGGGTGCGTTTTAAATGCTGCTGATCGACAGAACCGAGCACATCGTCTAGCACCACAACGGTTCTATCGGTATTGCTTCGTTTAGCAAGTGCTAAAAAGATGCAAAGTCCAAGTGTGTCGAGGTGGGATTCACTGTAGTAGGGCTGGGGTTGCACATCCTGCTGCTCACCAAAGGCAACGCCATAGATCAGTGAACCGCGCTGGCGTTCGTCCAGTTTGAGTTTAAGTTGTCCCATGTTTTCATGAGGGTGAATTTTTTGGTATAGCGCGTCTACATCCTGGGCTATTTCAAGCAAAACCGTTTCGACATAAGTTTTGCGTTTAGCCTCAAATATTTCAACAGCCTGCCCCAGTCGTTTTTGCAGTGCCTCTGTCTGTTTGGCCTCGACAGACTTTTCATTCAGTGTTTGAAGCAGTTGTTTAATGCTGGTCAAGGTATGGCATTGTTTTTGGGTGCTGTTGAGTTGAGCTTGTAGCTCAGGCTGGCGTGGCACCAGGTTGCTACGCAAAGTCAGTGCCAGTTGCAACGCCTGTTCGGGTTTGTCTTCTTTGAGGCCTTGAATGGATTCTAGTTGTGGAAAATCTAGGGCAAAATGTTCTTGTGCCGCTATAGCGTGTTTAAGCAGGTTCTCCTCTGCCTGTTGCAATAACGTAGATTTACCTTGCTGGTTTTTTTGTGCGAGCACTTTCTCATCATTTGCCTGTTTCAGCTCATCCATACCCGCAATGCGCTGCTCAAGCCTTTGCACCAGGTTGTCAGGTTCGATTTCCGCCTGCTCACAGACCGGGCATATTGTATCGGGAGTTTTGCTCAAATAACTCTTGGCATCCTGTAACAGGGTCACCAATTGAGCGTTATTCTGCGCTTTGCCCGATTCCAGCGCTGCTATTTTTTCTTCAGTTTGTCGTAGGTTTTTTTGCGCGTGAATAACTTGAGCATTTGCCTGCCCATACTCGTGAACGCGGGATGCAAGCTCTTCTATTCGCTTAACGCCGAGCTTTAGTTTCGCCAATTCTGCTTCAAGGGCATCAAGTGGCGTGTTTGCCTGGTTTCTGGCCCAGGCCTCAGCGTCCTGACCTTCATTTAGGTCCGGATTGCCTTCAGCCTCCCATAAGCCCTGTAAGGTTTCCAATGCCTGAGTGTTGGCTTTGCTTGCGAACTCAAATGTGTCTTTTGCTTCTTTATAAGCCTGACGCAAAGCTGTCTCGGAGGCTTCAATTTGGGGGATATCGAGAAAACTAGCCACTTCTTTATACCGCTGTGCCGGGTCAGCATCGATGAAGGCCTGTAGCGATTTTCGCCGCAGCACTTTGGTATTCGGTCTATCTTGCGTGTTGCAGAGTTTTATACCCTTGGCACCAAGGGTGGCACTATAAGTTTGGTCACCAAACTCCAAATCTATTTTCACATCGGCCAGGGACTTACCCAGGGTTGGGATAAATGACTCTTTACGCTTGCCCTTACCCAATTTCCAGTCATCCAGAAAAGCAGTTGAGCCACTGCCGACACACTCAATAGCATCAACAATGGTTGATTTGCCCGTGCCGTTTTCACCAAAAATAAGTACCACTGGCTTAGTAACATCAAACGACAAATCCAGCGGCTGAGTGGCGCCGCGAAAGCTATGAATAGCCAGTCGCTTAATTCTGGCCGTCATCGCTGCTTCCTTGCGCGGTAGCTAGATCAATAAGTAATGACCAGTCTTCCGGTTTTAAGCTACCCGTAGCTATTTGCTGTTGTAGCTGCTTACGCCGATTTTCGTCGATAAGATTTTTAGCGACCAGTTCGTTGATGATCTCGTCTGCAAGCTGCACCTGTGGTTCGAGTTGGTCTGATTCATCTGGCATAACCGTTCCCGGCATTTCAGTTTTTTGATGTGGGTGATCACTGAGGACTTGCATCAAATTTTGTATTGCTTGCCCGCGCTTCTCCGCATTCATTCTGTCCAGATTTAGTTGTTTCCATCGGACTGCGGGTAAGTCCAGAACATTAGGGAATGGCAATAAGCCCCAGTCAGGTTCGCCTTGTTTAAAACCAATAAGAAAAGCTCTATGCTGTTCCGTTAAGGCAGTTACGATTTTTCTCGGCAAGGAGCTTTGCACTTCGCGCAGTTGATCTAAATTGACCTCTATCTTTGTCATTCCTAGAAATTGGTTATTGTAAAGATGCTCCATGTCGTGGATGTTAGGTGCCAACATTTCATGGATAGGTTTGCCCTGGCTAATTAAATAGACTAAAAACGCATCTACTGCGTCTCTGTTAAGGCCCTCGCCTTGCTCTAAAAATAATAATGTGTCAAACAAATCTCGTGGATGCTGCCTTTGCAAAGCTGCGCAGAGTTTTCCCGCATATAATTCCGCCTTTGCTACGCAAGTTATATTCATCCCTCTGTTAAACTCTTGTTCTAGCGATGGGCATAAGGGCATTTCGACCGGCTCTAGCAAAGTCCCTCGTATCACGGTATTCGGTTCGATTTTTATTAGTGCCCTTGCACTTTGAACCTGAGCATTAAGCGTCTTTGGATCAATGCTCATCTTTACGCCTGGTAGCGACTTTTCAACCTCCAACTTAATGACTTCCATATTCTCGTGAATATCTTGTAATGCATCGTCCCTACTGTGTGATGGCAAGTAGTGCAGGTCAATATCTACAGATAATCTGGGGCAGTCGCTGAAGAAAAAGTTGATCGCGGTGCCACCTTTTAAAGCAAACACTTTTGCCCTGGCGACGATGGGCAAGACATCCAGCAGTAAGCCGACTTGTCTTTGATACCCATCTTTCATGAGTCCACCCATGTTTTAGGTACGGTTATTTCAAATTCTGGGTGTAGGTACCCGTTGCTAATAACACTGCGCTTGCCCGCACCAAGGTCAATAGATTGCAAATTGAGCTCGCCGTACCATTTGTGTCCAACAGTGCTCGCTAGTGCCAGGAATAGCCGTTTGGCTTTTACTGACGTGCAAGCTTGAAGCGTGCTTTGCAGCAGTTGAGCGCGCAAAGTGGTCAACCCCTCCATCAATTGCCTTGCTTCCTCAAAATCGGCGTACTTCGGCAATAAATAGCAATATTCCAACATGGCGCGTTCGGGTGAGCTGATTTTCAATGTCAATCCTTCTGTATGCCAGTCAGACACACTTGCGTAGACCGGACTAAACAGCGCGCTAGCATTAAGTATTCGCAAATTACGCGCAAAGGCTTGGCGGCTAAACCAGGAGGGCAATTTTTTGTTTGACTCGACACTGAGTTGTAGCACTGGGCTTTCCCCAACTGGCAGGTAGTGCGCGCGTCCTTGAAGCTCCAGCGCTGTCCGTGCCGCCGGGTAAACTATTAGCTGCTGTCGCTGTAGAGCAAATATGGATCCTGCCATACTCGGCTGCGTACCGGCTCGTATCCAGGCACCTCGACCCAACGGTTGCAGCCAGCCACTGCGTTTGTAGGTCTGTAACAGTTGAGGAGATACCTGCTGAGAAGTGAGCCAACCGCTGGTCATCGGCACACCAACAGGACACTGGCTAAGCAGACGATTAATCTTGGTTAGTGGCGGTCTATCAACCTGTGTTTGCGTAAGATCCACTTCAAAGCACCTAGTTACTATATGACTCAACAATCAGGTTTGAAATTATAACCATACATAAATAGAAAATATATCTATTACTTCCATATGTTTTACACAGCTCGCATCCTGTAAAACTTCCTCATTAAATATAGCTATAGTATATTTATTTAATCTATTGCAAACTACGAACAATTAATTCTTTGCGATCATTCAATATCATCCACATCTCCAAAGTATTACTTACCTTCACCATCAAACAACCTGCCAACAGATTCGGAATAACGATTTTTCTTCTACTTTTTGCTCCAGTTTATCCTCCAGCTGACTGATCAACTCCTCCCGTCGAGTATCCACTTCATCCTGCTTATCAAACAGGTCACGACGTTTTCGGCTTCTGCGTTTTTCCAGTTCACGCTGACGCTTTTGCCAGTGCAGCTTTTCGTTGAGGTCGGGTGCGGCTCTGGCGGTTCGGCGTACCTCTCTGACTTCTTTGTCAATTTCTTTTATGTCCTGTTCGAGGCCGACTTTTAGATCATCCGCCCAGGCGTCGAGCTTATCCACTTCTGCCTCGAAGTATTTGAGGTTACGTTCATTCACCTCTACCAAAATATCGGTTGTACGACGGCTTAACTCGTCCGTCAGTTGAGGGGTACGCTGATCCTGCATGTCGGTGACTTCGGCAACGGGAAAAGCCAAGAGCTTTTCCAGCACTTCTTGATGCAGAATTTTACCGTCTGCAGTTTGGCCGCAAAGTACGATGTGATCTTCGGCACGCTCCAGTGATTCTACGGTGACAAGGTGGGCTTGCAGCTCGCCACTTTGCCCCTGAAGCTCTTTAATTACGGCCACTTGGGTAGCTGTTGCCCCGTAATCAAATACCAGTTTTGCCGCACCCAGCTCTCGCCCTTTGGCTTGGCTAATCAGCCATTGCGCCAGGGGGTGGCTTAAGCGGTAGATGTGAGTCTCACCTTCACGCCGGGGTAGCTCGTATTCCCCCAATGGGATTTCTGGCGGCGCATCAATTGGTAGCTGCTTGAGAAGAAAACCACCTTGCGATTCTTCTATATGCTCATTTAATTCGCCTCTGGTTAAATCCAGCAACAAGCGCTCATAGCGGTCTAGCGAGGCAGTGCTATCTATCTTGATTTTTTGTAGTACGTCTTCATCAAAATGCTCAAACAGTTGTTCTCGCGTATTGACCATCTGGGTATTAATTTCGTGGGCAAGCTCCAGTTGCAGCTGCTCAAAGGCCTGGTCAATTTGTATTGGTTCGCGGCAGGTTTGATAGATCTGTTTTATTCGCTGTTCAAAATCCACACCGCTTTCAATTGCCCCTAATACTTCGTCAGAAGCACCAAATACGCCGTCAAACAAATTGAATTTTTGTTCGAGCAGTTCGTAAACCCTTCGATCTGCTGCATTGGTCAGATCAATAAAGTTGAGCACCACGACATCATGTTTTTGGCCATAACGATGGCAGCGCCCGATACGCTGTTCAATACGCTGAGGGTTCCAGGGGAGGTCGTAATTGATCACCAGCGAACAGAATTGCAGGTTGACACCTTCTGCTGCCGCTTCGGTGGCGATCATGATGCTGGCATCATCTCGAAAGTGCTCTATCAGCGCGGCGCGGGTATCGGCTGTACGAGAGCCGGTAATTTTGTCTGAGCCCTGGTGCTTGGCTATCCAGTCTTTATAAATTTGTTTGGCTTGCTGATCATTGTTGGTGCCATTGAAAAGCACAATGTCACCCTGGTATTGACTATCGCTGAGCAATTGCTGCAAGTAGTTTTGGGTTTTACGGGATTCAGTGAAGATAATGGCTTTTTTGTTTGCACCTAACTCAGCCAATTTATCAAAACCTACCTTTAAGGCCTTTATAAGCGCATCACCCTTACTATTATATCGGATATTTTCAGCCAGGGCTTTGAAGCTGTTTAGCTCTTCTATTTCGGCAAGAATAGATTCCCTCTCTTGTTTGGTGATTTTAGGCTCCGGCTCTGATTCCGGTACTGGCCACTCTTCCGCCGTTTCATCCAACGCTTCGTAGTCTTGCTCGATTTCACTCAAGCTCTGCTGTTCTTCTAGCGCCGCGCTTTCCAGGGATCGCTCAAGGCGAGCGGCAATTGAACCTAAAGCCCCGGCAATAGCAAAGGACGATGACGCCAGTAATTTCCACATCACCATCGAGATCAATTGACGCTGACCACTGGGCAGTGCATTTAACTCAGGTCGGCGCAGATATTCTGATACCAATTGGTATAGCTGTTGCTCATCACTGGAAGGTGTAAATGTCTGCACCAGCGGTATGCGTTTGGTATAAGAAACATAGGCTTGAACCTGCTGCCTTAATGTCCGTTTGCAGACCGGTGCAATACGCTGCTTCAAATTGGCAAATGCCAGCGGGTCTTGAATGCGGCCATACTGATTGCGAAAGCTATCCAGGTCACCAAACACTCTTTCATCAAGAATACTGACCAAACCATATAGTTCGAGCAGTGAATTCTGTAGTGGCGTGGCTGTTAACAAAACCTTGTAGGTTGAAGCCAACGCATCTTTGAGGGTTTTGGCAATTTTATTGCTCTTTTTATAGACATTCCTGAGACGATGAGCCTCATCAATAACTGCTAAATCCCAGGGAACCATCTTTAGATCATCGGCCTTGCCGCTGGCAAATTGATAAGAGCAAATCGCCAAGCCTTCGCCCATATCAAAGGGGTTTCTTACACCGGTTTTTTTTGCTTTGTTATAACTGGCTGATTCCAGAATCTGGCCATTAATACCAAATTTTTCCTGTAACTCCTGGTGCCACTGCTTTCTCAAATTGGCGGGTACGATAATCAGAATTCGACGTTTTCGTTCGGCCCACTTCTGGGCAATGATAAGACCCGCTTCAATAGTTTTGCCCAGCCCAACTTCATCGGCCAGCAGTACGCCTTTATTCAGTGGGTTCCTAAACGCAAATAGAGCCGCATCAACCTGATGAGGGTTGAGATCAATTTGGGCATCCATGATCGCGCCAGTGAGTTTGTCTTCATCATCGGTGGAAAGACGGCGCGTCAATTGCCAGGCGAAATATTGAGTTTGGTATACGGAGTACAAATCACACCGCCTTATTTTTTTGAATGACGTCGCTAGCTATCGGTTGCATTAAACCCATTGGCTAACCCAACTAATAACTACCCAGCCACATGTGGCAACGGCTGCCAGCGTTGGATTTTGCTGATTTTAGCGCCTATCTCTACTTTCGCCTTGTCCAGGTCGTAGGCTTTTTGTAAATTCATCCAGAGTTCCGGGCCTGTGCCGAAGAACTGCCCAAGCCGCAATGCTGTGTCTGCTGTGACATCCCGCTTTCCTCTGACAATCTGGGAAATACGGTTGGGCGGCACATCAATCTGACGCGACAATTCCGTAGCGGTAATCTCAATGACCTCCAGTTCATCAGCAAGGAATTCACCGGGGTGGATTGCTTCTTTAGCCATAATGTTCACCTTTAACCTTTCTACCCACTAATTTAGTGATAATCAACAATTTCGACTTTATGAGCACCTTCGTCCCATTCAAAGCATACGCGCCATTGTTGATTTACACGGATGCCATATCGCCCCTTCCTATCACCGGACAATGCTTCAAAACGAGTACTCGGCAGAGCTTTCAAGGCTTCAAGCGTTTCAGAGGCATCCAACATCCTCAGCCGCTTGTCAGCCTGCCTTAAAAAACCGGAGAAAGCAGGTATTCGTTCGCCATTGAACAAGAGCTCTGTTTTCTTACATTTGAAGTTTATTATCATTTTCACCCTGACAGAGATTGACGCAGTACGTCAATCGTAAATATAACTCTGGCATTTAAAACTGTCAATAGAAAAATGGAGAGTGGAGAGTGGAGAGTGGAGAGTGGAGAGTGGAGAGTGGAGAGTGGAGAACAGCGTTATGTATCAAAATTTGCCTCTGACACATTATTAAAATGTGGCTTATTTTTATTACTCGCAACAAACGAAATATACGAATTTATTTGTCACGCTTCTTATTTTCGCGACAAAAAATGGCGCGATTAGAAAATCACGTCAGAAAAACCCACACCGCACATGCATGAGATTCGCATGATTTGTTGTGAACAAGTAGTGCTTTATTGTGCTAATTTGCTGTGGGTGCCGATATTAAATACTATAACATCAAGTAGTTATAAATATACAGCCAGTTTCATAATGCTGGGGGCGGTGGTTCAAGTCCACCCGTAGCTACCAAAAAATAAAGGGCTTAGCGGAGTTACCGGTAAGCCCTTTATTTTTTGTACTACCCCGTAGAGTTACTTTTATGATACCAACATAAGCCAGCCCTCTTCAACGACAGACTAACCTCAAATCCCTCTGCATCTCTTCAGCTCGTAACACCATGTTTTCCCAATATAACCACTATAGATTATGGTTCGCTCCGCGCTCACAATCTAACCTTACCGGTTATGTGATTTACCCGAAAAAACACGCGTACTGATCCTCCGCTACAATATTGAGAAATTCATCTACTGTTTTCACGTGGGGTTCTGGTTCATATTTATGCCACGTTGCATCTGCTCTCTGCCAAAAAAGGCTCCATTTATTTTTTGTCTTTACATAAGTAGATTTGGCAATGGGAATTTCAATTATTTCAGATGGGTTATCCCATCGCGGTCTGATTTCAAAAATCTCAATACTTTGATTATTGATTCGATAGCTTAAGTCTACCTCCTTACGAATATGAGCAGGCGGCCTGCGCTTGGCCATGAAGCTTTCAATCGCTTTTTCGCATTTTTTAATTTCAAATTCGCTTAATGCCATTATTTATATCTACTAACTCTTAGTTTCATTTACCGCATAGTATCTCCAGGCTAAAGCGCGCAATTCCACCCATAGCTAC
>CAYYRK010000084.1:8264-11074 GCA_964473915.1 uncultured Pseudomonadales bacterium | reverse complement strand
ACCCCCTGTGATCCTTGCAGAAATTCAGGGGCCATATAGGCTAAAATACCTTAAAAGACTATTGTCTACGGATTAGGTTTGAAGCTGGTTGAAAAAGCTAATAATATGCGCTTGTTGGCCGTACATAGAAATTTTATTGATGTGGATTAAACCTTATGTAGTTAAGCATAGTTAGGTTGAGTTCGTACATGGCCAGCTGAGTTATCAATGGGTGGTAATATTGATGGAACAACCTGTCAGTTATAGATTCTGTAGTTGAACCTGAGAAACGTAGCCCGATAGTGATAAGCTGCACAATATCTTGATGCGCCTGGAGGAATTTGAAACACTCTCTTCACTGGTGAGGTGATTTTGAGTGCTGTAAATTTCCTTGCATACCAGCGTGTTGTATATTTTTTCGCGTAGAACCTGCATTTTCTGGGAGGCTGCTCGAGTCGGGAGAGTATATTCCTGGTTAAGTTGGGCTATTAGTGATGATTTGTGTCGGAGACTATTAGCATACGCACAGATTGTGCAGGAGATTGTATTGAGCGAACAGTTATTACAAGCTCGCAATATGCGCTGTGAGCGTGGCGGTAGAGTACTATTTGAGAATTTAGAGTTTTCTGTGGCAGCCGGAGAGGTCGTTCAGCTGTGCGGCCCTAACGGCAGTGGTAAGACCACCTTGCTGCGCTCTTTGAGTGGTCTTTCTAGCTGTTTTTCTGGTGATCTGTTCTGGCGTGACGAACCTATTCGTGATGCGCGTTTTGATTATCTTTCTGACCTGCTCTATATCGGGCACTCTGCTGGAATCAAAGCCGCGCTAAGCCCTCTTGAGAATCTACATTGGTCCGTGTCTTCGCGCCAGATGAAGGTAAACAGTAGTTACGAGTGGGCGCTGGATCGAGTTGGACTATATGGCTATGAGGATACCCCCTGTTTTATGTTGTCGGCAGGTCAGCAGCGGCGTGTAAACCTGGCGCGCTTATTCTTGTTGCAGGTGTCTTTATGGATTTTGGATGAGCCTTTTACTGCGATCGATGCAGGAGGGGTTGCAGAGCTTGAAGGTTGGTTAGGGGAGCATGTTAGCGGTGGTGGTGCGGTGTTGTTGACAACACATCATAAATTGAATCTGGATGTGCCGGTCAAAAGAGTAGAGTTGGGGGAGCTGTGTTGAAAAATGCGACTCAAAATGCTTTTATGGCAGTGTTGCGGCGGGATCTGCTGGTGGCTTATCGCCGTCGAGGTGAGGCAGCTAACCCGCTGATATTTTTCTCTATTGTTTGCACGCTGTTTCCTCTTGGTCTTGGGCCTGACCCCAAACAACTCAGTATTCTGGCCCCTGGGATTTTATGGGTGGTTGCGCTCCTGGCCTGTCTGTTATCTACCGATAGCCTGTTTCGTAGTGATTACGATGACGGCTGTTTGGAGCAGATGTTACTAAACCCTGCATCCCTGTATCTGCAGGTGCTGGGTAAGGCCTGTGCGCATTGGTTGTTGACCGGTTTGCCGTTAACATTGATGTCGCCCCTGCTGGCAACTATTTTGCAAATGCCCTCGCAGGGTTTGCTGGCACTGATATTCAGCCTTAGTTTGGGTACGGTAGTGTTGAGTTTGGTGGGAGCTATTGGTGCTGCCTTGACAGTGGGTTTACACCGTGGCGGCCTGTTACTATCACTCATTGTGTTACCGCTGTATATCCCTGTGTTGATCTTTGGCGTGAGTGCGGTGCAAGCCAGCGTTAATGGTTTTGAATATGGTGGGCAGTTGGCAGTATTGGGCGCTTTTGCGGCTATGTCCATTACGCTGTCACCACTGGCGATTGCCGCCAGTCTTAGAATTAGTGTCGATAACTGAGTTATTATTAAGGGGCTTTTTTGATGTGGAGTTTTTTTCATAAGCTGGGTTCACCACGCTGGTTTTATCAGATATCTGGCAGATGGCTACCCTGGTTGATGCTAGTATCTGCACTCCTGGTCGCCACGGGTATGGTCTGGGGCTTGGCTTTTGCGCCTGAAGATTTTAAGCAGGGTAATAGCTTTCGAATTATCTATATCCATGTGCCCACTTCTGCTGTGAGCATGGCGGGTTATATGGTGATGGCCAGTGCCGCGGCAATTAGCTTGATCTGGCGAATGAAACTGGCAGCAATGGTGATGAAGTGTGCAGCACCTATCGGCGCAAGCCTCACCTTTTGTGCACTGCTAACCGGCGCTATTTGGGGCAAACCAACCTGGGGGACTTGGTGGGTATGGGATGCGCGTATCACCTCTGTTCTGGTTTTATTGTTTCTTTACCTGGGTGTCATGGCTTTGTACGAAGCTTTTGATAACAAGGAAGCTGCCACGAAGGCTTGCGCTGTATTATGTTTGGTCGGATTAGTGAACATACCCATTATTTACTGGTCAGTAGAGTGGTGGTATAGCTTGCACCAGCCAGCAACAATCAAATTAACTGAAGAGTCCTCGATGGATATCCGCATGTTACGGCCTATGTTGGTCATGATTGTGGGTTTCTACTTTTTTTATGCCACCGTACTGATTATGTTTGTTCGTAATGAGATTCTGCAGCGCGAAGGTAATACCCAGTGGGTGCGTAAGCTCATAGCCGAATCTGCTTAGGAGAAATTGGCTCATGTATTTTGAAACTATAGGTGATTTTATCGCCATGGGTGGGCACGGCCCCTATGTCTGGAGTGCTTATATCATCACCTTGCTAGTGATGTTGTTACTGGTGTTGACCCCAGTAATGCATCACCGGCGGCTTATTCGTGAAGGGCGTGCGCGTGTGCGTCGCGAACAACGTCAACAGACTAAACAGAGTAATTTTAC
>CAYYRK010000084.1:0-8164 GCA_964473915.1 uncultured Pseudomonadales bacterium | reverse complement strand
TTGCGGGTGGAGTTTGTCGTGACTGATTACAAGGCTAATGTGACGGTTGTTTATGAGGGTATCCTCCCGGATCTGTTTTCTGAGGGTGAGGGCGTTGTTGCTGCAGGGGAGCTGGATGAAGAGGGTGTATTTTATGCTACCGAGGTGTTAGCCAAGCATGATGAGAACTATATGCCGCCAGAAGTAAAGGATGCTATTGGCGATAGTCTTCCTCCCTCCGCCATGAAAACCGATTAGGGTTTAGCTATGATTCCTGAAATCGGACACTTTGCTTTGATAGTTGCTCTGGTGCTGGCAGTTCTGCTGGCGCTGGCACCATTTTATGGTGTGATGACCAATAATCGTCAATGGATGTTGACCGGGCGCTCGCTGGCAATAGGGCAGTTTGTTTTTATATCGATCTCCTTTGCTTGTCTGGCTATCGCCTTTCAGCAAGATGACTTTAGCGTGTCGATTGTTGCCAACTATTCAAATAGTCAACTACCAGATATATACAAGTTTAGTGCTATCTGGGGTGGGCATGAGGGCTCATTGTTACTGTGGATATATATTCTTTCTGGTTGGACAGTGGCCGTAGCCATGCTGAGCCGACAGCTGCCGCTGGATATGCTGGCGCGTATTTTGTCAGTAATGGGGATGGTGAGTATCGGTTTCCTACTCTTTTCATTGCTGACATCAAACGCTTTTGAACGCCTGTTGCCCAACAGCCCGATGGAGGGTAAAGACCTTAACCCCCTGCTACAGGACCCCGGTCTGGTCATCCATCCACCGATGTTATACTTTGGTTATGTGGGTTTTTCAGTGGCCTTTGCCTTTGCCATCGCTGCCCTGTGGAGCGGTAAACTTGATGCAACCTGGGCCCGTTGGTCTCGGCCCTGGACCAATGTAGCCTGGGCATTTCTTACTCTGGGTATCGCATTGGGCAGTTGGTGGGCCTATTACGAATTAGGCTGGGGTGGCTGGTGGTTCTGGGATCCAGTAGAAAATGCCTCCTTTATGCCCTGGCTGGTGGGCACTGCGTTGGTACACTCTCTGGCGGTGACAGAAAAACGCGGCATGTTCAAAAACTGGACGCTGTTGTTGGCTATCTCCACCTTCTCACTGAGTTTATTGGGTACCTTTCTGGTGCGTTCTGGTGTGCTGACTTCGGTGCACTCCTTTGCCTCTGACCCAACACGGGGGATGTTTGTTCTTGTTTTTCTCGCCATTGTGGGCGGTGGCTCTTTCACGCTCTACGCCCTGCGGGCACCCACAATGGTGACTACTCGTAACCAATATGGCCTGGTTTCACGGGAGATGCTGCTACTGTTTAACAATGTCATGCTGCTGGTGGTGGCGTTGACGGTGCTGTGTGGCACGCTGTTTCCGGTGTTTGTTGATGCTCTGGGTGGAGGAAAGTACTCGGTAGGCCCCCCCTATTTCAACGCAGTATTTGTACCCTTGATGGCGATTTTGTTTGTATTTTTGGGTATAGGCCCCAGTGCACACTGGAAAAAGAGCAAGGGATCCTACTTGATAAGGCAACTGCTGCCTGCGGCCATCGCCAGTATTATTGTTGGTCTGATTTTCCCCTATGTTTACCAGGGTGAATTTAATATATCGGTAGCGATTGCAGTGATCATTGCTTCCTGGCTGGTGCTTTCTACATTGACCAATATACGAGATAAACTGCGCAACGCAAAAAGCGTGTGGCAAGGTTTACGTCGCCTGACTCTAAACTACTATGGGATGGTAATAGCCCACATCGGTGTTGCCTTTGTGGTGATCGGTGTTTGCCTGACCTCTAACTACAGTGAGGAGCGTGATGTACGCCTGGCGATTGGTGATACGGTGACATTGTCTGGTTACGAATTTACCTTTCAGGGCACCAAACCATTCCGCGGCCCCAACTTTATTGCGGATGAGGCGACAGTGGTTATCCATAAAAATGGTGAGCTGATAGCTACCCTGCATCCACAAAAACGACGTTATCTGTCCGGGCGTGGTCAGATGATGACTGAAGCGGCTATCGACCCGGGTTTATGGCGAGATCTCTATGTTGCTATGGGCGAGCGTCTTGGTGACGACGCCTGGGCCGTGCGGGTACACTATAAACCCTTTATCCGTTTTATATGGCTGGGGGCGATAATAATGGCGCTGGGTGGACTGGTCGCAGTGGCAGATAAACGTTACCGGCTGGCCAGGGCCGATCAAAAAACCAGAGTCAACAGAAAAACTGCTCTGAGCGGAGAAGGTGTAAGGGTCTCTTGATGAAAAGATTTAAACTGTTTCTTCCGCTGATTATTTTTGTACTATTTGTTGGCTTCTTTTTTATGCTGGAACTTCAGATCAAAGAGGGTGAATATGATCCTAAGGCCATGCCTTCAGCTTTGGTCGGCAGGTCGATCCCGGAGTTTGCAGTAGCTGATCTGTTCAGCGGTGAAATAATTACTAAACAGCATCTACTAGGACAGGTCGCTCTGATCAACGTCTGGGCGACCTGGTGTCCATCCTGTTATATCGAACACCCTTATCTGAACCAGCTGGCGCAGCAGCAGGTGGTTATTTATGGGGTTGATTACAAGGATGACCGTGAAGATGCCAAACAGTGGCTGAGCAGCAAGGGTGATC
Source organism: uncultured Pseudomonadales bacterium (assembly GCA_964473915.1). Lineage (GTDB taxonomy): Bacteria > Pseudomonadota > Gammaproteobacteria > Pseudomonadales > IMCC2047 > CAYYRK01. The sequence continues at coordinate 5,554 of CAYYRK010000084.1, read as the reverse complement.
CATACCGTTACAATATTTTCGATAAAACTGGAATTCTGGGTTTGGATCTTGGCGTCACCGGAGCCCCTGAAACCTATGTGATTGATCATCGGGGTGTGGTACATCTACGTCATCAGGGGCCGCTCAATGAAAAGGTTTGGCAGGAAAAATTTCTGCCGTTAATCACCAGGTTACAGCAGATTCAAACTGCGGAGGGTTCCTGATGCGTTGGTATACACTGCTACTGTTTTTATTGTCCTGGCCATGCCTGGCGGTCATTGAGACCTATCAATTTGATAATGAGCAACAGCGTGAGCGCTACAACAATTTTGTCAAGGAGCTGCGCTGCCCGAAATGCCAGAACCAAAATATTGCCGATTCCAATGCACCTATCGCTGCGGATCTGCGCAGAGAGTTGCATCGGCTGTTGAACCAGGGTCAGGAGGATGCAGAGATCATCGATTATATGGTGTCGCGATATGGTGATTTTGTTTTATACCGCCCGCCGGTCAACGCTAAAACGATCATTCTGTGGGTAGCCCCCCTTATTTTTATCGGTATCGGGTTGTGGGTGTTGACGGTGCTGCTATTGCGTCAGAAGCGGGCGCAGCAACAAAAAAAGGTGTTGAGTAGTGAAGATCAGCAGCGATTACAAAAGTTATTAGCCGAGGATAAAGATTGATGTTGACCTTTTGGGCTCTGGCAGCCGTGATGATAGTATTGGCTGTGGTCTCACTGATTTTTCCTTTTGTGATCACCTCTAAGCGAGAAGATAACGACCAACGCACTCTCAATATACGCCTGTTTAAAGAGCGCTTGAGTGAGTTAGAAGCGGGCCTGGACGATGCCAGTCTCAGCAGCGAAGAGTTTGATGCACTGAAACTGGAACTGCAGCAGAGTCTGTTGCAGGACGCAGAGGGAGCCACCACGCAAGCTCGTACAACTCCAGGGACAAAATCGCTCATGTTCGGCGCTGTTGTGGCGGTGCCACTACTGGTGTTCGCTATCTATCAACAACTGGGTGGGCTGGCGGACTGGCAGTTGAGCCAAGCGATTGAACAGGTTTATCAGCAAGAAGCGCAGCCTGATCAAAAAAGCGTTCAAACCCTGCTGCAACTGCTGGAACAGCGTTTGCTAGATCTGCCTGACCATAATGATTACCGTTTTTTGTTAGCACGAATGCAGTTTGACCAGGGGGAGTTTGCAAGTGCTGCTGAAAACTTTCAGTTGATCAGCCAGCGTTACCCTGATGATGCTGAACTACTGGCCTACTACGCTCGGGCACGCTACAGGGTTGCTGATGGAGTAATGACTCCTCAAATTCAGGGGTTGTTTGATCGAGTGCTCAGTATTGATCCGCAGCAAAAGACACTGCTCAGCATTCTTGGTATGCACTATTTCCAAAATGGTGATTACCGCAAGGCCATTGATAGTTGGGAAAAACTGTTATCAAACTTTGAGCAAAATACACCCGCAGTAGAGATGGTCAGAAGGAGCATTAAAGAGGCTCGTCTACGGTTGGTAGCCAGCCAGGGGAGTGTTGACCAAACCGTTAGTGTTGCTGAGCATAAACCCGAACTGGATGTTCATGTGACCCTGTCTGAACAGTTAACCCTGCCTGCAGAGGGGGTGTTGTTTGTGTTTGCCAAAGCCGCACAGGGGTCACCAGTACCTTTGGCTGTTGTAAAGCTACCGATCGACCAGCTGCCAGCGCGTGTTTTACTTAATGACAGCCTGGCGATGGCACCCAATTTGACGCTATCCAGTTTTGATAAGGTCGTGGTCACTGCGCGCCTGAGTTTGCGTGGTGATGTTGTTCGTGCTTCGGGCGATATTGAAGGTCATAGCGAGGTGTTAGAGTTGGCTGCGGGTGTGCAGGTCGTGAAGCTGGTGCTTGACCAGTTGGTGAACTAGGGGGCTAATGGCCCCGAGATTAGTCTATTACGAAAGCCCAATTTGCGATGCTTTCATGTGAGTCCTTAATGGCCATAGATCCCCATTCATCTGGCCGCCTCTAAAAAAGCCGGGGCAGGAGAGACCTAATATTTTCCAACGGCCACCTTTTTTGGAGGGGTGGAGGTGGTTTTAATTTTTAGGGCTTTTGGTCCTATTGCAACCTATAGACTTTCAGTCCATAGTTATCTGTTCTTTCTATACCCGTGTGCCGATATTTGCCGCATTATGCCATGATCAAGGTTGGGGTGACTTTGTTCTATTATGGCTGTGCTCCATTTTATGGTTGGATGGCTATTGTATGGCCTATCGGGTAGAGAGAGTTAACACCGGGGCCTGATTGACTATCTGCGGTGGGTGGTACGGGGTATAAGTGAACTTACTATCTTATGCCAAACTGCAAACGTTGATGCTAGCGTTTCGTTGCAGTTTGGTAGTCTGAATCGTATCTATCCTGCTCAGGAATATCTAATTTTGTCCCCACCTATATTAATAAAGAGGAGATAGAGATGGCTGGTTATTATTTTGAAGATTTTGAAGAGGGCGCAGTTTATGAGCACCAGGTGCGCCGCACTGTAAGTGAATACGACAATACCCTGTTTAGTTGTTTGACCATGAATACCCAACCCCTGCATATCGATGCTGAATTTTCCAAGGACAGCATCTATGGTGAGCGTATCGTCAACAGCATGTTTACCCTTGCTTTGGTAGTGGGTCTACAGGTGACAGAATTAACCCTGGGTACGACCCTGGGCAATCTTGGTATGCATGATATCTCCTTCCCGCGGCCCACTCTCCACGGTGATACCATTCGCGCACGCACCACAATACTGGATAAGCGTCTGAGCAAGTCACGCAATGACTCTGGTATCGTTAATTTTCTCCATGAGGGCTTTAATCAACGTGATGAGATGGTCGCAACAGTTAGGCGTACCGCTTTAATGGCAACGCGCCCTAAAGATTAAGAAGCGGAGAATAATGATGAGATCCATGCTTTTTTTACCCGCTGACAGTGAGAAAAAAATCGCCAAAGGTGTGAACACCAACGCTGATGGTTTGATTCTTGACCTAGAAGACTCTGTTGCCCTTAGTCGTAAGGAGGAGGGTCGGCGTCTGGCTCGAGAATACCTCGATGCTAACCCTTTAGGTTCGCGCACCAAAAAACTGCTGGTCAGAGTTAACCCCCTGTGTGGTGATATGACCCTGGGTGACCTTGCTGCCGTAGTGGGTGGTGCCCCCGATTATATTTTGCTGCCAAAATATCGTACCCGCGAAGATGTGATCCGTATCGACCACTATATCAGTGCACTCGAAGCACGCGATGGGGTGCCCGCAGGACACATTAAAATATTGGTGATCGGTACAGAAACCGGTCAGGGTGTGCTGAATATGGGCGGTTTAACCGGCTGTAGTGACCGGCTTGCCTATGTCAGCTGGGGAGAGTTTGACCTTTCTGCAGATGTTGGAGCTGAAACCCATCGTTTGCCTGATGGCAACTGGGATGACCTGTTCCGCACCGCACGCAGTCTTTGTTTAGCGGGGGCAGCCTCTGCAGGTATTGAAGCCTGCAATACTGTCTTCACAGACTTTAAAGATGATGCAGGTTTGGAGGAGGCTTGCCTGGGTGCCAGAAGAGCGGGCTTTACCTGCATGATGGCGATACATCCGAATCAGGTTGATATTATCAACAAGACCTTTTCGTTTACGGCAGAACAGCTTGAGTGGTCACGCCGTGTGATTGAAGTGTTTGACGCCAATCCCGATCTGGGTGTTGTTGGTCTTGATGGTATTATGCTGGACAAGCCACATTACACTCAGGCGCAAAGGATGGTCGCACGCTCCAAGGCCTATTGATTGGTCGTGCCAGCCTGTCAGAGTTGGTCTGACAGGCTGGGCTTCTTGACTTTATTGTTCATGCGCCGATGGCGCTGGAGGTAACCGCAGTCTTAATAAGACTTGGGGAGTCCCAATACTTTTTCAGCAATATAGCAGAGAATTAGTTGAGCGCTGATTGGGGCCAGGCGAGGAATCATGACTTCACGCAGGTAGCGTTCGACATGAAACTCTTTCGCATAGCCCATCCCCCCGTGTGTCATAACAGCCTGGGTACAGGCTTTAAAGCCTGCTTCGGCGGCCAGATATTTGGCGGCATTGGCATAGTGGCCAATATCTTTACCCTGGTCATACAGGTTGGCCGCTTTATAGGTGAGGAGATTGGCAGCTTCAAGTTCTGCCCAACAGATTGCCAGCGGGTGTTGAATACCCTGGTTCTGGCCAATAGGCCGGTCAAACACCACTCTCTCTTTAGCGTATTGAACAGCCTTGCGAATGGCTGCTCGACCCAGGCCAATCGCACCTGCCGCAACCAGTACCCGCTCTGGGTTCAGGCCGTGTAGCAAGTAGTAAAATCCCCTGCCTTCCTCGCCAATCAGGTCATCGGCAGGCACGGGTAAACCATCAATAAAGACCTCGTTTGAGTCAGACGCCTTGCGGCCCATTTTCTCAATTTTTCTGACCTCAAGATAATCACGATTGAAATCGGTATAAAAGAGGCTGAGTCCATCAATGGGGCGTTTTGTCTTTTCGATGGGGGTTGTACGTGCAATTAACAGAATTTTAGTGGCGTGCTGAGCCGTTGATGTCCAGATTTTTTGTCCATTAACAATGTACTTGTCACCCACTTTTTCTGCCCGGGTTTTTAACTTGGTCGTATCCAGCCCCGTGTTGGGTTCGGTAACCCCGAAACAGGTGATCTCCTTGCGTTGAATAACCGGAGGGACCATCCTCTCAATTTGATCAGGCCGCCCAAACTTGATGACCGGGTTTAGTCCGAATATTGGGTGTGAGGCCGATGAGAGTGCGGCTATTCCCCCGCCGGACTCTGAGATCGTTTGGGTCAGCACGGCGCCCTCCGTAATGCCAAGGCCAGATCCGCCATATTCAACCGGCGTATTCAACCCCAGCCAACCGTTATCAGCCAGAGTCTGGACAAAGTCTTCGGGAAAATCCCCAGTACGGTCACGATCCAGCCAATACTCGTCACCATAGTTTACACACAGTTTTTGCAAACTTTCGCGCATATCCATCTGCTCGGGTGTGAGAACGGATGACATATCAAAAAAATCGTTCATGTTGCTTCCTCCAATGGGTCAATATTTATTATTTTTAAATTTATAGTTTGATCGACATTCAGGCCGCGTATGGAGCCAGATCCATCGAGAGCCCTGGGAAAGCCAAAATCAATAATAGTTGCGCCAAATTTGAACTGGACGCCAATGGGATTTTGAGTCGGAGATGAGTTCATGGTGTTCACAGTTGCTCGCGCTTGAGTGGGCCAACAAAAAAACCAATGAGCAGAATCTCGCATTCTAACGCATGTTAGTCAAGCTGTTGTTGATCAAGGGCCGTGCGAATTTTGGGTGACGTTTTTCGCTCATACCTGTACTCCTCTGCCATAGGCGACGGGAAGCGTTATTTACTAGACGCTCAAAATAACTCAAATAAAAAGTTTGGTAACCATGAAAGAACGGGGCGATCTTTAGGAAGTGATCGTTTTATTGAAATGGCAGAATCATTACTTGATCGTAATTTGAAAAAGAAGAAACCCGGGCCGAAGGTGATA
>CAYYRK010000083.1:0-11081 GCA_964473915.1 uncultured Pseudomonadales bacterium | reverse complement strand
ATCTCATGCGCTGATCGCAGTGGCTGCACAGGGCAAGCTTGTGGTTCTGTTGATCGATGAAGCGCAAGCGATGCCGGAGGAGACCATCGAAGCACTTCGGCTGTTGACCAATCTGGAAACCGAAACGCAAAAGTTACTGCAGGTGGTATTGTTCGGGCAACCAGAGCTCGATGAGTTGTTGGACCGGCCGTCTCTTCGGCAACTGCGGCAACGTATTATGTTTTCCTATCATTTGAGGGCGCTAGATTCGTCGGCAACTCGTCGTTATGTGACCCATCGGCTGTCGGCATCAGGCTATAATGGCCCTGAGTTATTCAGTGAAAAAGCGTTGAGCCGGGTACATAATGCTTCCCGAGGTATCCCCCGGTTGGTGAATGTGCTGTGCCACAAAGCTCTGCTGGTAGCTTATGGCCGGGGTGACAGGTTGATAGATAAGCAACATATAGAGCGAGCGATTGAAGACACTGAAGATATTAAGCCTGCCAAGACTGGCGGGCAAAGACAGTGGCGATTATTAGCCCTTCTGTTATTTTTTGGCGTCGTTTATGTGTTCTTGGGATTTGACGGGTTGATCCCCTAAGATTACGCCTATGAGCCTGATTAATGAGATGTTGCAAGATCTGGATCGACGCTCCGCAAAGGAGCAGCCGGACAATAATAATCCGCTCGGCAAGTTGGCCACCCCAGTGGCAGCCATTTCATCGGGTTCGGGGTTTCACTGGTTGATCGGTATCGTCTGTTTTGTAGGTTTATTGCTGTTGGTTGGGATGGGGTATCGAATTTACGGTGAGCACAAGCAGCGTATTAATACTGATTTTATACCTTATCAGGCTGCGGTGCAGCCGGTTAAACCAGAGTCAAACAGGATGCTGCAGGTGGAGTCGACAGAACAGATCGATATTGAACGGATCAGTGTCGGAGAGATTCCTGGCGGTGCACGTATCGAAGTGCAACTGTCCGGAAAGGTTAACCATCGAGTAGTACTCACAGGGGACCGGCAATTAGAGATTTACCTGCCTAAGACGCAGTTAACACAGCACCTTCCGTTACTGATTGAGCATGGCTTGCTCAGTGCGTTGGATGTGGCGACCGTGGCCGAGGTGCTGGTGCTGCGGGTATTTTCGAGGGAAGCGATCTCTTTCCAGTCCTATCTGCTTAATCAGGAAGACCGGATACTACTGGTCATTGATCTGGCCGATAGTGCCCCCAAAGTTCTGGCTCGAGATAAAGAGCATTCTGTGGCCGAAACCGTGCTCATGACCTCCGGCATAGGGATCCCTTCACCGCAACCTGTAGCTGGTCGTGTTGAGGGCGCTGCCCACTCTTCTGTGGAGTTGGCGGCGGTAATCGAGAAGCCGGAAATAACCCCTGTAAAATCTGAGCCAGCGGTTCTGTTTAGTAAAAAAATGCGTAAGCCCTCAGCGGAGGAGAGGGACAGTTCCAGCGCTGAAAGATCTTTTGCGTTGATCAAAGCTGGTCTGTCAACGCAGGCTATGGAAGAATTAACTGCTTTGGTCCGTGAGCTGCCGGACGCCCATACGTCCAGAGAGATGCTGGTAACGCTGCTTCTGGAAAGAAAAAAATATAGTGAGGCAGCGCAATTGATCAGTGCTGGGCTCAAGCGTAATCCCCAAAACACCAGCTTGATCAAGTTACAGGCGCGCCTATTGATTTCCGGCGCTGATCATCGTCAGGCGCTTGAACTGCTTAAAAATAATATTGGCGCCAGGTCAAAGGATCTGGAATATTTATCATTGCTGGCCTATCTTTATCAGAGTGAGAGCGAGCACTCCAGCGCTCTGGAACTCTATGCTGCGTTGGCAGGTATCGTTCCAGATGAACCTCGGTGGTGGGTTGGTCAGGGCGTTTCTTTGGAGGCGTTAGGGCGGGCTGATGAGGCCCTGAAAGTCTATATGCGTGCCCAGAGAATACCGCAAACCGAGGGTAGACTGAAAACCTACATTAAAGATCGTATAGCGGCGCTCAACTGAAAGGGAAAGAATAATGCAGCAACGCAAGAAAAAAATTCGTCTGGGCGACCTGCTGGTTGAAAGTGGAGCTATTTCTGGACAGCAGTTGCTTGAAGCGCTTGGTGAGCAGAAAAAGGTTGGCTTAAAACTGGGTAAAATGCTTATTCATTTGGGGTTTCTTGATGAGGCAAAACTGATGGAGGTGTTGTCCCAGCAGTTAAGAATACCCTATGTCGATATTAGTCATCACGAGTTCAACGAACAGCTGGTGCAAAAGTTACCGGAAACACTGGCTCGCCGGTTTCGCGCTATTATCCTCCAGGAGACAGACGGGGTATACCAGGTTGGTATGTCTGATCCTATGGATATTTTTGCCTACGATGAAATTTGTCGGGTGCTGAATCAGCAGGTTCGTCAGGCGGTAGTGCGGGAGTCGGATCTGTTAAACGCGCTGGATGCCAACTATCGACATCGCAGCGAGATTTCCAGTCTGGCACAGGAACTGCAGCAGGAGCTCGGCGCAGACGAGTTTGACATATCGCAGATCGCTCAGAGCAGTGATGTTAGTGACGCCCCTGTAGTACGTTTATTGCAAACTATCTTTGAGGATGCGAAGCAGGCTAAATCCTCGGATATCCATATCGAACCAGGTGAGTCAGTGGTGCGTATCCGGCAGCGGGTCGATGGAGTGCTGCAGGAGCAGGTGATGAAGGAGAAACGTATTACTGCTGCGTTGGTGTTGCGCCTGAAATTAATGGCTGGTCTTGATATTTCAGAAAAACGTATACCTCAGGATGGGCGCTTCAGCCTGCGAATCAAAAATAGTAATGTCGATGTACGTATTTCGACCATGCCAACCCAGCATGGTGAATCGGTGGTAATGCGTCTGTTGGATCAGTCTGCAGGTGCGATCTCGCTGGATCGATCCGGCATGCCGGAAACTATACTCAGGCGTTTTCGGCGTATGATCCACCGCCCCCATGGTTTGGTGCTGGTTACCGGGCCAACCGGTTCTGGTAAAACCACAACGCTCTATGGTGCGTTGACTGAGTTGAACTCACCAGAAAAAAAGATCATCACAGTGGAAGATCCGGTCGAATATCAGCTAGAACGTGTAAACCAGGTTCAGGTGAATCCTAAAATCGGCCTGACCTTTGGTTCAGTATTGCGGGCAACATTAAGGCAGGATCCCGATATCCTGCTAGTGGGAGAGATACGGGACCAGGAAACTGCAGAGATCGCTTTGCGGGCTTCGATGACAGGCCATCTGGTGCTCTCTACTCTACATACCAATGACGCTGTGACCAGTGCTATGCGGTTGATCGATATCGGAGTAGAGGGGTATCTGGCTGCGGTTTCACTGCGGGCGGTGATCGCCCAGCGACTGGTACGCAAAATCTGTAGTAGTTGCGGTATCGATTATCTGCCTGATCTGCATGAGGAGGCGTTGCTGCGAACAGTGCTGGATGAGAATAGATTGGCAAGCATTCGCTTCAGAAAGGGGCAGGGGTGTCGCCAGTGCAATAACACAGGGTACAGGGGCCGGGTTGGAGTCTTTGAATTTCTCGAAATTGATGGGCCGATGGCCGATGCTCTGCGTGCAAATGACTCCGGGGCCTTTGTCCAGGCTGCCAATAATAGTCCGGGGTACAAACCTTTGATCTATTCGGCTCTGGAATACGCTGAGAAGGGGGTTATTTCAATTGCAGAGGTCTTCAGGGTTGCCGGAGAGGTGGATGTGGGCGAGCTTATAGATGAGCAAACGATGGATGCTCAACCGGGTGGCCAACAGCCCGATGGTGATGCGGTGACGCCATCCGTGGGCGAAACAGAGATCTCAAAATCCTCCTCTGCTCCGGGGCCGAGCTCGGCAGATGGTTTGAGTTTAGATGACAGTTATTAGCCGGGGTTAAAACTTCAGTATGCAGAAGTTTAGTTACGAAGCTCGAAATGAGCAGGGACAAAAGATCTCCGATCATATGAATGCTGCCTCTGCAGAGGCGGTGGCTACGCAGCTCACCCATCAGGGTATGATTCCTCTGAAAATAGCAGTTGCTAAAGACTCGAGTCAGGGAAGATCCAGCGCAGAGCTCGACCTCGCTGCCTTGTTTAGACCCAAACGGGTCAATCTTGAAGAGCTGATCATATTTAGTCGCCAGATGTTTAGCCTCTCAAAAGCGGGTATTCCTATTGTTCGGGCTCTGCTTGGGCTGGGTGAATCGATGCACAACCCCTACTTTAAAGAGATTCTGCTGGATATCGCACGCACCCTGGAATCGGGTGTTGATCTGGCATCATCCCTGAGTAGACACCCCTCTGTATTTACTGATCTTTATGTCAGTGTGATCCATGTAGGCGAAAATACTGGCCGTCTTGACCTGAGTTTTAAACAGGTAGCCAACTACCTGGAGCTGGAGCGGGAAACCAAAAAACGTATTGGTGCAGCGACCCGCTACCCACTATTTGTGATTATTGCCGTCTTTATCGCGATTGGAGTGATTAACGTACTGGTGGTGCCGGCCTTTGCCAACCTCTTTGAAAGTTTTAATGCTGATCTTCCATGGCAGACCCGGTTATTAATCGGTATGTCGGAGGTCACCATGGCCTACTGGCCCTGGATCTTGACAACCGTCATCGTGGTGCTGTTTGGCTCGCGTTACTATATCGATACTAAAGAGGGTCGTTTTAACTGGGATAGAGTAAAGCTGCGTCTACCATTGGTGGGTATTATTTTTGAGCGGATTACCCTAGGCCGTTTTGCCCGCACCTATGCGATGGTGTTGCAGGCAGGCATACCGGTGGTACAGGCGTTAACCATCGTAGCTAACTCTGTAGGCAATAGCTATATGGCAGTTCGTATCATAGAGATGAGACGCCTGGTTGAACGTGGTGAAAGTTTTGCCCGCACCGCAAACCAGAGCGGGCTATTTTCACCGTTGGTATTGCAGATGATTGCGGTGGGTGAAGAAACGGGAAATATGGATGAACTACTGGTTGAAGTGGCTGATTTTTATGAACAGGAGGTAGATTACGATCTTAAAAGCCTGAGTGATAAAATAGAGCCTATTATGTTGGTGGTGGTGGCAGCTATGGTTTTGATTCTGGCGCTGGGCGTATTCCTGCCGATGTGGGATCTTTCCAGTGCTATGCAGGGCCATTGAAATCAGGGTGTCGGCAGGCCGCAATATTTGTTTTTTTGTTTTTTTAGACTATAACTGTTTCTGAACCATTTCAGTTGAGAACACGAGGCAATAAGGAAATACAATGATGAAAGGTAGTATGAAAACACAACAATCTGGTTTTACTCTGATCGAATTAGTGATTGTGATTGTGATTTTAGGCATTTTGGCTGTGACCGCTTTGCCCCGGTTTGTGGATCTGACAGATGATGCTGAAAAGGCAGCCATAGAGGGTGTTGCCGGTGCCATCAATGGCGGTAACTCCATTAACTACGCGACCTATCTTGCCCGCCGTACAGTTACAGACGGCTCAGTGGCGACGACTGGCGTATTAGATACTTCAGGCGGCTGTGCGCTGGCAACCGCAGCTTCATTGATGGGGCCTGGCTCAGTTGATGTGACCAGTGGGTACACTATCACTGCAGCAGCGGCTTTGGGGATGGATGCGGCGACTACCTGTACCCTGACCCATATCGTGAGCACTCAAACGGCAGGCTTTGTTTTGACCGGAGCCAAATAATATCTAGCGGTTTGAAAATGGCCCCGTTTGTTACGGGGGCTCTTTTTATGGAAAACTCAGGCGTGCCAAAATGAACAGGTCGGCCGGTTTTACTCTGCTGGAGCTGGTGGTTGTGATTACTCTGCTGGGAATACTCTCCATTAGCGCCTTTTCCCGGTTTGCCGATGAAGATACTTTCGCAGTACGTGTGGAGCAGGAGAGCCTGATTGCAGCATTGAATCAGGCGCAACAACTGGCCATTATTGGGCAAACGGTACAATTTGTTATTAGTAGCTCCAGCGTCTACCGAGTCCGTTCAGGTGGGGCCGATTTTGCGCTTGGCGGCATCAGTTATCCCTATAATGTGCACCGGGATGTCAGCCTTTCCCCCACCAGCCTTACCCTCTCCTATGACAATCTGGGGCGCGCCCTGGCCACTAGTATTGTTTTGACCTCAGCGACTGGTGGCGCATTGAATGTTTGCCTTGAAAGCTCAGGCTTTGCCCATGGCTGCTAAGGGGGTGATTCAGGCCGATATGCCTCGGTATAGAGGACACGTTGGTGGTTTCACGCTGATTGAGTTGATTCTCTTTATTGTCGTGGTGGGGGTGGCCTCGGCTGGGCTATTTTCCGCGCTTAACCGGCACACGATCAGCAGTGTAGATCCTATCTATCAGGTGCGGGCGCTGGAGCTGGCCCAGTCACATCTGGATATGGCCCTTGGTAAACGCTATGATGAAACCAGCCCCAATGGTGGCGTCCCCCCCTGTGATTCTCTGACCGGCGCTATCTGTACCGGTTCGGGCTCCTTTGGCCCCGATACCGGGGAGACCAGTGAAAATGATTATGATGATGTTGATGATTATCATGGCTACAGCCCCTCGCTAGCGACAACCTATGCAGGCTTTAGCCTGAGCATGACCGCAGCCTATCGAGGTGCCGACCTGGGGCTTGCGGCTAATGCGGCCAAATATGTGATAGTAACGGTAACACCTCCGGTGGGTGAGCCGGTGATACTTGGTGGTTACCGAGGCAATTTTTGATGACGGTTAAGTCTGGGCCGGTTGTTGGCCCCAGCAGGGCGGTTGCTGGCTTTACCTTGATGGAACTAGTTATCGTTATTGTGTTGCTCAGTATTTTAGCGCTGGGAACGACCCGTTATGTTATTCAGAGTGTCGAGCAGTATACCGTTTCTGCAGAGCGAACCCGCTTGATTGCACAGGGCCGGGTGGCCCTGGAGAAGGTGGTCAGGCGTTTGCGCAACGCACTGCCCAACAGTATTCGAGTTAGTGCCAGTGGTCGCTGCATAGAATATTTCCCGGTACTGGCAACAGCCTCTACGGTGGGTACCATTCCGGTACCGGTAAGCGCCCTGGCAACTTCAAGCTTCACCCTGGGCTCAGCACCTGTCAACTATGCGGTTATCGCAGCCTTCACAGCGGCTGAAGTTTATGCGGGCGGTTCGCCAGGAGTGAGGGCTCAAACCGGTATTGCAGCGCCGGGCAGCTACAGTAATATCAGCCTGGTCTCAGCTCATACCTTTGTGCGAACCTCCCCCACGGAAAGAGTATATCTGATTGCTGACCCTGAAAGACTCTGCATCTCTGCAGTCGGCACCCTGAACCACTACCATAGCTATGGAATATTGGCAGCAATCAACGATACTCCGCCGAGCGGAGGCAGCGCGCTGATCGCAGATAATCTTGATTTGAGCGGCGGTGTCATCCCCTTTAGATACATGCCCGGAACATTGGTGCGTAACGCTTTGGTGGAGATTACGCTAAAGTTTATGAAAAACAGTGACCCGGTGCATATTTACCATAAGGTACAGATTAGAAATGTGCCCTGAAATAAGTGCAGCACAACGGGGTTTTAGCCTGCCTGTCGCAGTATTTGTATTGGTTATCATGGCTCTGTTGTCTGCTGGTTTGGTGCAACTGAGTGCTGTAAGCAACCTGGCGGCGGCTCAGGAGGAGCTTTCTAATCGGGCTTTTTATGCGGCAGAGAGTGGTGCTTCCTGGGCTATGGCTAGCCTGTTCTTTAATGCTGGTGGGACTGCTGATAAAAGTTTTTCCGATACCGCCTGCGCTACGCTAGGTAGTGCTTCAACCCTAAATTTCAGCCAGCCGGGGCTCTACACCTGTACCGCTACGGTGAGCTGCAGTGCGCAGACCATTAACCTGACGGGCTATTACAGTATCCACAGTATCGGCCGCTGCGGGACGGGGCAGGGGCAGGCCATCAGGCGCATCGAGGTGGGGGCTAAAAATGAACCCTAGGCTGTTGGTGTCGGGATTCAGGTGTGCGCTACGCTGGAGTTTGCTGCTGACCGCTATCTGTGCGGCTACTGGCTGTTTTAGAGGTTATGATGGTGAGTCGCCCAATATACCCAGCAATGCAACCTCTCCGACCAGAGCTTTAAGTCAGGGGGAGTTGCGAGCCGTAAGCGCCAATGACACCTCCGGCCACAGTGTTGATGTGACCCACAACGGACGTTATGCACAGATGCGCTTTGTGCTAACTATCGATGAGCCCGATAGCAGTGTTTCTGAGATTAATGTCAGCTGGATAGGTCAGGGCATTAATGCCAAGGCTACCGGAAATGCACCTGATGGCGCTTCACTTTACATCTGGAATTATGCTTCGGGTGCTTATCAGTCACTGGCGACATCGGCTGATACCGAAGCGCAAGTCTCGCTGGGAGGGACCGTGACCACCAATGCCGCTGATTTTATCGGCGGTGCAGCACAGGACACCATCACTGTGCTGGTGTCAACTAACTCCAAAAGTTCTGGAAATCAAGACCTCACCCTTATCACCGACTATATCAATATTGAGATCACCCTGCAGGTGGTCGATCATTTTTTAATCAGCCATGATAACTACGGCATTAATTGCGCCGTTGAAACAGTTACGCTGCAGCCCATCGACTCCAATGGTGATGTGATTGTCGACTATGCCGGGGCTGTGGTGTTGGATACACAGTCGGCAAGTGGCAGCTGGGTCGCGACCAATGGGAACGGTAACCTGGTTGATGCGGTGGCCAATGATGGCCTGGCCACCTACGAATTTTCTGGTAACGAAACTATGCCAGTTAGTTTTACCCTGCAATACCAGAGTGGTGCCTCTGTGTTTGATATTGATGCTTACGTTAGCGGAGATGCGGCGATTCGTGACGATGATACGGAGGGCAGTATGAGTTTTTCTCCCAGCGGCTTTACCGTGACTGCAAGTCAGTTAAATAACCCGCCTCCTGATCCGGTCAATGACCCGATTCATAATCAGCTTGCTGGCACCCTGTTTAGTGTACATATTGCGGCCTATGGCTCTACAGCCACTGATGCTGAATGCGGTATTATTGAGGCTTATAGTGGCGATAAGAATCTTAGTTTCTGGGTGGATTACCAAGACCCAGGCTCTGGAACCCGCACGCCTGAGGTTGATGCTAACTCCATTGCTGCTGCTGAAATATTCTCCGCACAGCAGGCTACAACCTTTAGCCAGGGGCAAGCCGTAGTGCAGGTTAAATACAAAGATGTAGGGCAGATCCAGATCAATATAAAGGATGATAACCCGATGATTCAGCCCAATCTTATTCAGGGCTCGACCAACCCGTTTGTGGTCAAGCCAGCCCGGCTGGTCATTACCTCTGTGCAGCGAGCTGATTCGACTCTTAACCCTGCGGCGATCGATGAAAACGGTGCTGTGTTTGTTGAGGCCGGGGAGGCCTTTATTGTGACTCTTGAAGTAAGGGATTCTGAGAATGACCTGACCCCGAACTTTGGTAATGAATCTTCATCAGAGGGGTTGGAATTAAACCATACACTGGTAGCACCTGCGGCAGGTGTTCCAGGGGCTTTGATTGGTTCAGCCAGTTTTATAAGAACAGGCATCGATGGAGAGTTTGAAAATACCGACGTCAACTGGAATGAAGTGGGGATCATCGATCTTCTACCCCAGATCTCTGGAGATCATGATTATATGGGAGCAGGGGCTGTGCCTGGTGTTGCCAGCGGTAATGTTGGACGATTTATTCCGCACCGTTTTGTGATTACTGACAATACTCCGCGTCTTACCAGTGGCACAGGTAGCTGGGACTGCGCCTTTACCTATCAATCACAACCCTTCGGGTTTGAAACCGGGCAGGAGCCGGAATTCACCCTGACGGCAGAGGCGGTATCCGCGACGGTAACCAGTAATTACGGGCTGGACTACTGGAAGCTAAGTGGCGAGCTAACCCATCGCAGTTATGCCAATGCGGCAGTTGGGGTGGGAGGTAGCTTTGCGGAATATGATGTCACCTCAGAAGCGATTCTGACTGATGAAAATAATTATGACGGTCAGGGTATCCTAACTGTCTTTGGCGATGAGCTGGTATACAACAAAACGGCGCTGTTACCAGCGGCCATTGATATCCCCTTTACAGCAGATGTGAGTATGACCCTGGCTGCGGGGGATCTCACCGATAACGACGGGGTTTGTTATGATCCAGATGACGACAGGATTTGTGATGACTATCTCATTGTCAGTTTAGATAGTCCTCCCGGTATTCGATTTGGCCGATTCGTGCTTGATAATGCTTTTGGCCCGGAGATGCTGCCGCTAAAAATACAGATGCGAACCGAGCATTGGGACACTCTGGGTATCGATCAGGATTTTGTGGTCAATACCCTTGATAATAATGCAGCTTGTAGCGGGACAATACTTGCAGATACGCCGCCTGGGCCACCCAGATGGGGTGATTTTTTATTATCGACTTATACGGAGAATCTATCGGAGGGTGAAATAGCGCCGACCTATAATTACATGGTAGATGGCGAAGGGTTTCTGGATATCTCAGCTGCGGGTGCGGGTAATGATGGCTCGGTTACGGTTACTATTGATCTGGCTGTAATGCCCTGGTTGCGTTTTCCCTTTGATGGTGTGACTAGTGGCGATTTGGATCCTGAAGCGTTGGCCTATTTCGGACAATACCGGGGTAGTGATCGGGTTATTTACTGGCGGGAGCAGATACCTATTCCTTGATGGTAATACGGGTTGATGGCTTTCGGTATTTTTCAGGCTAAATAGTTAGCCAGGAGTGGTGTTTGGAAGAATGTCAGGCGCAGACCCTGTTAAATGGGTCAGTCGTTAGATGGTCTGGCTATAACCTGTTGTTATTCAATGTGAAAAATGGCGCCCCCGGAGAGATTCGAACTCCCGACCAACCGGTTCGAAGCCGGTTACTCTATCCAGCTGAGCTACGGAGGCGCATGGGTGGCTAAGATAGCAGATTGTATTGAAGCTTGTAACCGCTAAATAACCGTTTATTTTAATTCGTCTGAATTAGAGGTTTAAACCTTCGCCTTTAGGCGAATAGCTTTCAGCAAGCAGCTGTATTATTAACTCGGCATAATAATACCGAACATATATGGTATAATATTGGCCATGAAA
>CAYYRK010000082.1:0-11116 GCA_964473915.1 uncultured Pseudomonadales bacterium | reverse complement strand
TAATGATCAAATCAGAACTCAGGAGATAAATATCAATGTCTGTGGAACGTACCCTTTCAATCATAAAGCCGGACGCTGTTGCCAAAAATGTTATTGGACAGATCTATTCGCGGTTTGAAAATGCGGGTTTAAAGATCGTCGCGGCGAAAATGCTGCATCTGTCCCGGGAAAAGGCTGAAGGGTTTTATGCCGAGCACCAGGGCCGCCCGTTTTTTAACGATCTGGTTGATTTTATGACGTCAGGCCCAGTTGTAGTGCAGGCGCTTGAAGGCGAAAATGCTATTGATCTGAATCGGGAGCTGATGGGCGCTACCAACCCGCAAGAGGCTGCCGCTGGGACCATTCGTGCCGATTTTGCCGATACCATTGATGCTAATGCGGTGCATGGGTCTGACTCGGCCGCTGCTGCTGAACGAGAAATCGGCTACTTCTTCGCTCAAGACGAACTTTGTTCTCGCTGATTTTAGCGCGCAATGGTTGCCCGGCAGGCTATTCAGAATGAGTAAAGTGCAAGACGACAGGATAAATCTGCTAGGCATGCCACTGGCAAAGCTGGAAGCGTTCTTTCTAGATTTGGGAGAGCCACGTTTTCGGGCTGGTCAGGTTATGAAATGGATACACCATTATGGTGTATCCAATTTTGATGAGATGACCGATATCGGCAAGCAGTTACGGCTAAAGCTTGCGGATATTGCTGAAATCAGGGCGCCTGAGGTGCTGCTGGAGCAGCAGTCTGTCGATGGTTCTCGCAAGTGGGCCCTACGGCTGCCAAATGGTAGCAGTGTCGAGATGGTGTTGATTCCCGATGGGCACCGCAACACCCTCTGCGTTTCCTCACAAGCGGGCTGTTCTCTGGATTGCAAATTCTGTTCGACAGGTAAACAGGGTTTTAACTCCAATCTGAGCGCAGCGCAGATTATCGGTCAGGTCTGGATTGCCAGTAAAGCGCTGGCAACTGGTCGAGGCGTCAACGATCAAAGTATCAGCAATGTAGTCCTGATGGGGATGGGCGAGCCGCTATTGAATTTTGACAATGTAGTGGATTCAATACATATTATGATGGAAGACTTGGGTTATGGTGTTTCCAAACGCAAGGTGACGGTTAGCACTGCAGGGGTTGTGCCCCAAATTGATAAATTACGCGCCGTGACCGATGCATCGCTAGCGATATCATTGCATGCCCCCAATGACGAATTGCGCAACCAACTGATGCCTATCAATAAAAAATATCCAATCCGTGATCTTCTAGCCGCCTGTCACAGGTATCTGGAGGGGTTGGGCGATCGGCGTATTACAGTTGAATACACCTTGATTCGTGATGTAAATGATAAAACAGAGCATGCACGGCAACTGGCTGTCCTGTTGGCAGACCTGCCCTGCAAGATCAACCTGATTCCATTTAACCCCTTCCCAGAGGCTCCCTATCAGCGCTCCACCCGCAGGGCGGTGCTGGCTTTTCAACAAATATTAAACGATGCCGGTTATGTTGCGCCGGTGCGCACCCCTCGCGGTGATGATATTAACGCGGCCTGCGGGCAACTGGCTGGGGATATCCAGGACAGAACAAAGCGTAGTGAGCGCTATATTATCGCTTCGGGGTGTTAGTCTGAATATTTTGCACAGACAACACTTTTCTCTCATCTTGCACTAAAGAGGGCCTCAAACAGTTGCCTGCTCCAGGAAACCTCCTTTCAGTACATCTATTTTTCCTGCTTGAACACAAAATCATCACCCGTGCGAAGCTCTCAGTCTATAATAGCAGCCACCAACCATAACCATTGGATCGTTTTATGAAAGGGGATAGCCGAAAATTATATGCTTTGAGCATACTTCTGATAGCCGCCTTTTTTATCACCGGTTGCGTCACGCAAACAGGCAGTCGTTTTAACGAGATTACTGATAAAAAAGCAGCCGTTGACAAGTATACGGACTTGGGGCTGCGTTATATTCAGCAAGGGATGCCCAACAAGGCGCGGCGGCCCTTGAAAAGGGCGTTGCAACTTGACCCGCAATCCCCGGATGCGCGTAATGCTCTTGCCATTTTGTTTCAGGTTGAAAATGAATTTGAGCTGGCTGAGGAGTACTTTCTTAGCGCGCTGGGGTTCGCCCCTGATCGCACCAATATCAGAAATAATTATGCAGCTTTTCTGTTCGAGCAGCAGCGTTACTCAGAGGCTTGTGAACAGCTGGAAATAACCTCAAAGGATGCTCTTTATGAGCGACGCTCAGCTGTGTATGAAAATATGGGTGTTTGTTTTTTGAAAGTGGGCAGGCAAGACCAGGCGCTGGCTGCCTTTGATCGGGCTATCACCATTAATGATGCGCAGCCCAGGGCGTTAATTGAGGCCACTGCTATCTATTATGAGCGGGGTGATATTCTTACTAGTAGCCGTTATCATAAACGGTATCAGCAGTTGGTGCGGCTGCGACAGGCCCCCAACTCTCCCAGAAGCTTACTGCTCGGGGTGCGGCTGGCAAGAGCCAGTGGTGAAGATGATCGAGAGGCCAGCTATTTGCTGATGTTGCGCAGCATGTTTCCTCAGTCTGAGGAGTATCGAACTGTCAGCGAGAACCCCCGGCCATAATTTAGGAACGCTTGTCTGTGAAGGCGTGGTGCGCTCGAGCAGAACAGGAAGATCAATCGTTCTCGTTATTACAATTAGTCCAGGTGTGGCATGGGGTTTAACCTAAGGCCTGTAAATAGTACAGCCATCTTTTTTTTTAATCTTCTGATTGGTCGTGTGCAAGCTATTAACAACCTACTAATTTATCATACAATAGCACGCCGGTTGCTCCTGCCCAGCATGTTGATAATCATTATGTTGACAGGTTGCCGTTGGGAAAGTAACCGCGATACCTCGTTGTACTCGGCTTTGGTATCAGCCTGGTTGCTGTACTGTAGGTTCCGGTACAGCATAATTTCATTTGAAATTAAGGAAAGGATAATCTGCTTTGGTGAAAATTAAAGCTATCAGAGGAATGAATGACATCCTTCCTCAGGACACACCGCTCTGGTTGTATCTTGAGGATACTGTGCGCCGGGTGGTTTCCAGCTATGGGTACAGCCAGATAAGAATGCCTATTGTTGAGTTGACCGAGTTGTTCAAACGCTCTATAGGTGAAGTGACCGACATCGTAGAGAAGGAGATGTACACCTTTAAGGATCGCAATGATGAAAGCCTTGCATTGCGCCCGGAAGGTACGGCAGGGTGTGTGCGTGCTGGTGAGGAAAACGGACTGTTTTTCAATCAGCTGCAAAGGCTTTGGTATATGGGGCCTATGTTTCGTTATGAGCGGCCACAAAAGGGGCGTTATCGGCAGTTCCACCAGATTGGCGTGGAAGCTTTCGGTATGCAGGGCCCCGATATTGACGCAGAGCTTATTTTAATGACCGCGCGGTTGTGGCAGCAACTGGGTTTGGCAGGCAATGTTCAGTTGGAGCTGAACTCTTTGGGTTCATCGCAGGCTCGCGCCCGTTACCGCGATGAGTTGGTTGTTTATCTGCGCACTGTAGAGAAAGACCTGGATGAGGATAGCCGTAGACGTTTAGACTCAAATCCGTTGCGTATACTCGATAGCAAAAATCCACACACCCAGGAACTACTCGATGGCGCGCCCGTATTTGACGATTTTATTGACCCTGAATCGAAAGCACACTTTGAACAGTTGCAGTCAATTTTGCGAGCAGCCGGAGTAGACTATCAGCTCAACCCTCGCCTGGTCAGAGGGCTGGATTATTACGGAAAAACTGTTTTTGAATGGGTCACCCATGATCTTGGCGCTCAGGGAACAGTTTGTGCAGGCGGGCGTTATGATGGCCTGGTTGAACAGTTAGGTGGTCGGGCGGTGCCTGCAGTGGGGTTTGCCCTGGGGGTTGAACGTGTGATCCTGATGCTGCAAACTCTGGAGCGCGAACCCGCAGGGTTGAATACTGTTGCGGACATTTATATCGTTGCAGCCGGGGAGGGAACCGATGTCGTAGCACTGTCTTTGGCTGAGAAAGCTCGCGAAGCACTGCCAGGACAGCGAGTACAGGTAAACTGTGGTGGCGGAGGCTTTAAATCACAGTTGAAACGTGCTGATAAAAGTGGTGCTCAGTATGCGCTGATTATAGGTGAAGCTGAGCTGCAATCAGAAGAGGTGACGCTCAAGCCGTTGAGAGGCAATGGGGACCAACAAAAGATTGCTCGCAATAGTTTGATTGAACATCTGCAGACCCTGATGTCGGCAGAGCTTTAATAGCAGGAGTTAAATTAGTGGACGTTTATACAACTGAAGAAGAACAGCTCGAAGCGCTCAAGCGTTGGTGGAAGGAAAATGGCAGATCGATCATTATGGGTCTTGTTCTGGCCCTCGTGGCGGTGTTTGGCTGGAGAGCATGGCAGAGTTATCAGTATGCTCGCGGAGAGGCGACCTCTGGTCTATATAATCAGCTGGTTGAAGCCGTTCAGGTCAGTAACAATAAAGCAGATGATGAGTCGTTAGCGACAGTTGGGCATCTTGCCGGGCGTTTAAAAACAGAGTTTGATTCCAGCATTTATGCGCGCTACGCGGCGCTTTTGCTGGCAAGACAGGCGGTGGAGAACGACGAGTTAGAGCTAGCACAGCAGGAGTTACAATGGGTGCTGGACAGAACTGACCCCAAAGAGAATCTGCGCACTATTGTTGAGTTACGCATGGCCAGGTTATTTCTGGCCAAGGGTGGTGAGGGTGATGCCCGCAAGGCGTTGACGTTGCTTGAGACAGGCGACGATTCAGGCTACAAGGCATCCCGAGAAGAGGTACGGGGCGATCTTTACTTGAAATTGGGGCAGCTGGACGAAGCGCGTCAGGCATACACAAACGCATTAACAGAAGTTGGGCGTATGGGTGCTAATAAGCCGCTGTTACAGATGAAGCGGGATGATCTTGCCGAGGGCGGAGCGTAAATGATGAGATCTCTGTTACGCAGTATGTTTGTGGTATCTCTTGTGGGAGCTATATCAGCCTGTGGTGGGCTGGGTGGAACAACTGATGATGAAGAGAATGGGGGGGTGGCGCCCCTACCCGATTTTGAAGCAACATTAAAACTGGATAAAGTCTGGTCCTATAGAGGGGATGGCGCAGGCGAATATTTTATTAAATTACTGCCGGCAGTTGAAAGTAGTCATATTTTTGTAACAGATATTTCCGGCAAAGTGACTGCGCTAGACAGCCAAACCGGTAAGACTGAGTGGCGCACAAAATTGAAAGAGGATGTGACCAGTGGTATAGGTGCTGGTTTTGGCAAGCTATTCCTTGGAACCCGGGGAGGTAAAATTATAGCCTTGAACCAGGAGGATGGCTCCTCCAGCTGGAGTGCTGTGCTTTCCAGTGAGATATTATCCGTACCCAGTTCTAATGGCAAAGTGGTTGTAGTGCATGCCGCTGATGAAAAGATATATGGGCTTGATCATGAGACAGGTGAGCAGTTATGGTCTTATGAGAGCGTACTACCGTCCTTGACCCTGCGCGGCACCGCTAACCCTGCAACCACAAACAATATAGCACTGGTCGGGCTGGCTAATGGCAAACTGGTTGCCCTGGATATTGACAGTGGCAGGGTACTTTGGGATAAACGCATCTCAGTGCCACAGGGCCGCTCTGAACTGGATCGTATGACCGATATTGATGGTGACCCCTTGCTGGCTGCTGACATGGTCTACGTCACGGCCCTTCATGGTAAAGTCAGCGCAATTGAGCTCTCTAGCGCCCGAGTGAAATGGCAAAATGATCTGTCCAGCTTTCAGGGTGTTGATGAAGGTTTGGCTAACATCTATGTGGTAGACACCGCCGATCATATACATGCGCTGGACCAGAATACAGGAAACACTGTTTGGAAGCAGAGTGACCTTGCTCATCGCGGCTTGACTACACCGGCGACCATGGGGAACTATCTGGTGGTGGGTGATTCTGAAGGATATCTACATCTGATGTCGCAAATTGATGGACAATTTTTGGCGCGAAAGAGAGTCGATAGTGAGGGTGTCCTCAGCAAGCCGCTGACTGCTGGAGGCCTTTTGTATGTATTAGGAAATAGTGGTCGGTTATCTGCTTACCGCATTAACTGATGACCTGTTTTGAGTCAGCCCTGCCTACACTACCACACAAACACACCATGCCCAGTTCAACTGAGGGTTTTAGGATAATCCAATGATTCCTGTTATCGCAATTGTAGGCCGCCCCAATGTGGGAAAATCAACACTTTTCAATCGACTCACGCGCTCTCGTGATGCGCTGGTTGCTGATTTTTCCGGGTTGACCCGAGATCGTAAGTATGGAGAGGGGCGGATTGGAGAGATCCCCTTTATCGTTATTGATACAGGTGGAATCAGCGGAGAGGAGCAGGGCATTGATGCTGTGATGGCGGATCAATCGCTTCAGGCTATGGAGGAGGCTGACGCAGTGCTTTTTCTAGTGGACGCACAGTCTGGGCCGACAGCCGCTGATGCGATGATCGCAAATTATCTACGCAAAAACCACAAGAACGCCTGGTTAGTGGTCAACAAGGTTGATGGTTCTGATATCAATGTGGTGACGGCGGAGTTTCATGAGCTTGGAATGGATGCCCTTTACGGTATATCCGCTGCCCATAACCGGGGCGTGAACTCATTGCTGGACAGAATGCTCGCGGATTTCCCCCAACCATTACCGGACTCCTCTGCTGATGACGAGCAAGCCGGAATTCGTATTGCGGTGATCGGTAGGCCTAACGTGGGCAAATCAACCCTGGTCAATAGAATGCTGGGTGAAGACAGGGTGGTGGTTTATGATGAGCCCGGAACCACTCGCGACAGTATATATATCTCCTATGAACGACAGGGTAAGCCCTATACTCTGATAGATACAGCCGGGGTACGTCGGCGTAAGAATGTTAAGGAAACGGTAGAAAAATTCTCCATCATCAAAGCCCTTCAGGCTATCAAAGACGCCAATGTGGTAGTGGCGGTGTTTGATGCCAGAGAGGGGGTGGTAGACCAGGACCTGCATATGCTCTCCTTTGCATTAAATGCCGGTCGTGCGCTGGTTATTGCAATCAATAAATGGGATGGTATGACGCCGGATGAGCGCAAGCAGGTCAAAAGGGAGCTGGAAAGACGACTCACTTTTATCAGTTACGCTAAGGTGCATTTTATCTCTGCACTGCATGGAACCTGCGTGGGAGATCTGTACCCTTCTATCGATAAGGCCTATCGCTCGGCGACGACTCGATGGCCCACCAATCAGTTGACGCAGATCCTGGAAAAAGCGGTTGCTGATCATATGCCACCACTGGTAAAAAACCGACGAATCAAGCTGCGATATGCCCACCTTGGTGGTGCTAACCCGCCGCGCGTGGTCATTCATGGTAATCAAACTGACAGGGTGCCCAATAGTTACCGACGTTATCTGGAGAACAGCTATCGATCCTCACTTAAAATAGAGGGTACCCCGATCTTTATAGAGTTCAAAACAGGCGAAAACCCCTATGCAGGGCGCAAAAATAAATTGACTGATCGTCAGGTGGAAAAACGAAAGCGTTTGGTAAAACATACAAAACGGCGCTAATAAAGCTGTGCCGGCCAGACAAGATGACATATAAAGGTGAAATTAATGAATGAAGCAGCGCAACCGCAGCTTATCTATAAATCGTTTCCCGTAGGCCCCTTTCAGTGCAACTGCACTATTATTGGCGATACAATTTCAAAACAGGCCATCGTTGTTGACCCGGGTGGGAATCCAGAAATAATCATGCGGGAGATCGAGGCGATGGGGCTGAAAGTCGTCAGCATTATTCATACCCATGCGCATCTGGATCATATCCTGGCGGCAGGGGAGATTAAAAAGGCGACCGGGGCAGAAATTTGTCTCCACGAGGAGGATAAATTTCTTTGGGACGGGGCAGAGGATCAATGCCGTAAGTTTGGTATCCCCTATAACCCATTACCATCCCCCGATCGTTGGATCAACGATGATGCAGCGCTGAATTGCTCAGATGGAGTCGCTATACATACCCCAGGTCATACTCCCGGCTCGATGAGCTTCTGGTTTAAAGATGCCAATCTTTTGCTAGCGGGTGATA
This sequence comes from uncultured Pseudomonadales bacterium, assembly GCA_964473915.1. GTDB lineage: Bacteria > Pseudomonadota > Gammaproteobacteria > Pseudomonadales > IMCC2047 > CAYYRK01. Next base: position 3,036 of record CAYYRK010000082.1, on the reverse strand, counting down.
CGCTGTTTCAGCGCTCAATCGGTCGAACCGACCTGCCCGGTGGAGACTTTAATACCATTATAAAGTCGATACGTGAAAGGCTAATGGTTCTGGATGAGACGGCAACGGTTATTACCGGGCATGGCCCGAAAACAAGCATCGGTGAGGAGCTCAGAGAGAATCCCTTTATTAACGGGCAGTATTGATCTGAGACCTTTGCACGAGAGCCATTTTGCCCCCATGCTGTGTTAAAAATGTACCCAAAGCACTCGCTTTACTCGCGGGGCAGGCTCTGCTCAATCGGTCATTTTACTAAAGCATAAGTGCCTGCAAGCAGTTACTAAACAACTGTAAACTTCCTCTCTGCGCACTTTTTTGCCTTGCCTGGAATCAAAATCATCTCTCGTGCAAAGGTCTCGATCTGATACTATCTCCTTGACTGAATGCTTCAGCAGCTATCTGTTCAGGATAAAAAGGATATTGGGCATCAGTACTTATGGCCGCTAATCTGCTGGAAAAGTGATGAGTAACCCCGTGGCGGTGGTACAAACAGCCTGGCGAAATATCCTTTTTTTATTCGCTAGCGGTATGTTGGTATCGCTGCATTTTTATAAGCTATCACCCGCGCTGCCCTTTGTTCGGGCAGACCTTGGGTTAAGCCTGGTAAAGGGTGGCTGGCTGTTTAGTGCCATCTCCCTAGTGGGTATGCTGTTCGGTATATTAGCGGGCAGTATGGCTGATGCGCTGGGGCATAAACGCGTTATTCTTTGGTCTTTAGTTCTGTTGAGCTTGACCAGTATCGTTGCCAGTTTTGCCAGCAATGAAGATCTGTTAATGGTCTGTCGGTTTTTGGACGGCGCAGGTTTTATGGGCATCACAGTTGCGGCACCCTCCCTCGTGGCCGGTCAGGCTACAGAAAATGACCGGCGTATGGTGATGGGCGTCTGGAGTGTCTTTATGCCAGCCGGTGCCGTTGTGGTGATGCTGTTGGCACCGCCGCTATTGGAAAACTTTGGTTGGCGCGTACTCTGGCAGGTTAGTGGTGCAATGAGTCTGCTGATCTTCATACTAATGTCTCTTCTGGTTTTTCCTAATATGGCCGAAGCACCCCCGGAAAACCTCCCGGGGCGTCTGGCCGATAGCATTAGACAGATCATTTGCACGCCAATCTGCTGGGTTCTGGCCATCGAGTTTGCACTTTTTACCACTATTTTCACCAGTGTATTGGCTTGGTTACCCAGCTATCTGGTCTCTCAAAAGGGTGTTGATACTTATCAGGCGGGTTTGATCTGTACACTTGTTATCATCATGAATATTGTGGGAGGTCTGTGTGGAGGGTTGCTGCTGCGTCACGGTTTTGACGCGCTAAAACTTATTGCAATCTCAAGCCTTGTTCTTGCTGCCAATATTTTTGGGATGACCTCTCCCCACATAAATGATGGGTTTCAACTGCTGTTCTGTCTTCTCTTTGCTCTGGCCGGAGGCATCTGGCCCAGCTGCATCTATGCGCATGCGATGACTGCAGTACGCTCACCTGAGTTGCGCGGTACTATCAATGGATTTCTGATCAATGGCGCTAACCTTGGCGCCCTTGTGGGGCCACTGGCTCTGGCGAGTATAGTCACAGTATCAGGTGACTGGTCTGTTGTTGTCTGGTTTATCGCTCCCACCGCAGCTTTTGCATCGCTCATTGCCTGGTGGGTTGCTAATAGTAGGCAGTTGGCCGCCCCGGTGGGTGGTTACTAAGCAGATATCTTTAATACGGTATAACCTGGAAATCCCTCTGAAGTGAGCCAGGAAAATTCCGGCAGGAATGTATAACGTCTGTACCAGATTCCGACAAAAGGGGCGCGACTCTTGCGGGATTTTTAGCTCAAATTATCAAAACATAGAAGGTGACAACTATCCTGACACGGGGGGCTGAGGGTTAGAGACCCTCGGCTACCCGATTATAGGCTAGGCAGTTGCGGCCATGATGTTTTTTAATTGCCTCATGGGTTTTGGTCTTTCGTTTATTAGTACATCATCATTAATTTTTAGTACTACTATTTTTAGAAGATCAGTAGTACTTTCAACTTTTATTAATTCTTTTAGCAATATCAGCTCTTCTTCTAGGTGGCGACCTTTAAGGGAGATCCTTTTTTGTGCAATGCCCTTAGCTAAATCAGACTTTAAGTACCTTGAAATGTTATTTGATGAAATTTCATTATTTGATAATGCGTGTATATAGTATTTCATTATATTGGGAACAAATTCAGTGCTGCCACCTAATTTATCACTAGCTAAATTAAGAATATCGATCATATGCGCAGGAACGCGACTCTCTAATGACTTTCGTTGTTTTTCTAATTGCTTTTTAACAGCGGGAGTTGATTGATGAGGTAAAACAACCACAGAATCACAGGCATTACAGACACCAACGAGTACATTTTTTACAATTCCAGAGCCATCACTAAAAGGTGTATTTCTTAATTGAAATGTTACATTTTGAAATGACTCGCAAGTATTACAAGCGGCTTTTTTAGTATCTCCAACTTTTAATATTTTCATGATTCACCTCGTTATTCATGGACACTGATAAATACGCAGTCTGGATCAGTAAAATACCATTTGATGTACCAATGTTGACCAGAATGATTGGTCTTTATAACGTGTACATCAATTTCCGTATCATAATGATGTGGACTGCAGGAATAAGCGTTGCCTCTGGCTCTACCAATAATAGTCGTCACTTCACTTATTGAAATAACGCCTGTAGAAAGTAGGTTTTTTACATCTATGTCATCACGTTCTTCGTGAAGAACGTATCCATTGTTCAAGCACTCAATAACCTTACTTTTTACTTCTCTGAACGCCACGCCATTTCCTTTTTATTTATTGTACGACAGGTATCGTACATGTCAAGCTTTTGTCCTATAACGCTTGTGCGAAACGGCAAGCGTCAGCACAGTCCGATTTTTTTAAGCACTTTGTGTGCGCCCAGCATGGGCGTAAACAAATGAGGTGAAAGTCCTCTGTAGGAAGAAAAACCGCCGAAAACCGTGTTTCCAGTAGACG
>CAYYRK010000081.1:2593-11210 GCA_964473915.1 uncultured Pseudomonadales bacterium | reverse complement strand
GCATGGGAGCAAAATGGCTCTCGTGCAAAGGTCTCTATTTTAAATAATCAGGAGTTCTGTTAATTATGACGGAAATTGTCGATATCAAAGCAAGAGAAGTGCTCGATTCACGTGGTAATCCCACTGTAGAGGCCGACGTTGTGCTGGCCTGCGGTATGACCGGTTCAGCTTGTGCACCATCAGGAGCATCAACCGGTTCACGAGAGGCGTTGGAATTAAGAGATCAAGATCCGTCACGTTATCGCGGTAAAGGTGTTTTAAAGGCTGTGGCCAATATAAACACCCATATTCGCGATCTTCTGCTAGGCCATGATGCGGCTCATCAGGTTGAGCTGGATAATAATATGTTGGAACTGGATGGTACTGAGAATAAATCAGTGCTGGGTGCTAATGCTATCCTGGCGGTTTCACTGGCTGCGGCCAAGGCGGCAGCTGCGGCTAAGGGAATACCTCTTTACGAGCATATTGCTCAACTAAACGGGACGCCTGATCGTTACCGTATGCCGGTGCCCATGATGAATATTATCAATGGTGGCGAGCACGCTGATAATAATGTTGATATTCAGGAGTTTATGGTTCAGCCGGTTGGCGCGGACTGTTTTGCAGAGGCGTTACGCTATGGGGCAGAAATATTCCATTCACTGGCGGCTGTTCTTAAAGCGCGCGGCCTGAGCACCTCTGTGGGGGATGAGGGTGGCTTTGCGCCAAACCTACCCTCCAATGAGGCTGCGCTGGAAGTGATTGAAAAAGCGGTGTCTCAGGCTGGATTCAAGCTTGGGCGCGATGTTACTTTGGCCCTGGATTGCGCCGCTTCTGAGTTCTATCGGGACGGCTCCTACCAGATGAGTGGTGAGGGAAAAGTATTTAGCTCCAACGAATTTGTTGATTATCTGGCGGATCTTTCGGATCGTTATCCTATTGTTTCAATTGAGGATGGCATGGATGAAAGCGACTGGGATGGCTGGGCTGCTTTAACCCGAAAACTGGGTAATAAAATTCAGCTGGTGGGTGATGATCTGTTTGTGACCAATACCCATATCCTGAAGGAAGGAATAGAGCGCAATATTGCCAATTCGATTCTGATCAAGTTCAATCAAATTGGCACGCTGACCGAGACACTTAACGCGATCAGAATGGCGAATGAGGCGGGTTATACTGCTGTTATTTCTCACCGCTCTGGCGAGACAGAAGATACTACTATTGCAGATCTTGCGGTGGCCACATCGGCCGGGCAGATCAAAACGGGTTCGCTGTGTCGCTCTGACCGGGTTGCTAAATATAACCGCTTACTACGCATAGAAGAGGAATTGGACGGCATGGCGGCCTACCGAGGGTTGCAGGAAATAAAAGGACAGGTTGGCGTCTGATAGCCTTTTGCACGCAGCCCTGATAACTCGATCTACTAAATCAAACCATGTGCCTGATTGAATCTCATGAAATGGATTGGTATTGTGCTGATAATACTTTTGTTAGGGTTGCATTTTCGCCTGTGGGTTGGTGAAGGGAGCCTGGCAGAGGTCTGGGCAATGAAAAGTAAAATTGTTGAGCAGGAACAGCACAATGATCAGCTTAAGTTACGCAATGAGCTGCTTAAGGCAGAAGTAGCTGACTTGAAAAGAGGACTTGAGGCCATTGAGGAACGGGCCAGAATGGATCTGGGAATGATCAAGGAGGGAGAGACTTTTTACCGGCTGGTGGAAAACCCCAAAAACCAGGTCCATGCCAGTGAATAGTGTCCCAGCCATTCAGAGTCACTTCATAGTGGTGGTGCCTGCTGCCGGAGTTGGTTCCAGAATGGGTGCTGACAGGCCAAAGCAATATCTCACTTTAGCTGGCAAAACCCTGCTCGATAGAACACTGCACGCGCTGTTGGTGCACCCCCGAATAGACAAACTGTTGGTTGCTATCGATTCAGATGACAAGTATTGGGCGCAATCAGAGTTTTGCCATGACAGACGGGTGAGCGTGGTTGAGGGTGGCTCCGAACGCTGTTACTCAGTTCTTAATGCGCTGCGCTCACTCGAGGGGAAGATTGAACAGCAGGACTGGGTCATGGTGCATGATGTGGTCAGGCCTCTTATTCAATTGACCGATTTGGACAGTTTGATTAATGGGCTTGCAGGTTGTGAAGACGGTTTGGTTTTGGGTATGCCTGTTCATGATACTATGAAACGAACCGATGTTTCAGGACGGGTTGTAGCTACAGTGAATCGTGATCTGCTTTGGCATGCCTTTACCCCGCAAATTTTTCGTCTGGGCCAGTTAAGATCGGCTTTGGAGCGGTGTTTGTCTGAACGGGTACGGGTAACTGATGAGTCTTCGGCCATGGAGTATTGCGGATTCAATCCAGTGATGCTGCAGGGCAGTGTCACCAATATCAAGATTACACGTCCGGATGATCTGCAATTGGCAGAACGGTTTATAAAATCAGTACAGGGTCCGAAAGATGTTACAGACTGAGTTGCGTGTAGGACATGGGTTTGATGTCCATCGGTTTGCGGATGAACCAAGGGGCAATGCACAAATCCGGCTTGGTGGTGTTGTAATTAATAGTGAGCGAGAACTACTGGCACACTCCGATGGAGATGTCTTGATTCATGCGGTCTGTGATGCATTGCTTGGCGCTGCTGGGTTAGGCGATATTGGTGAGCATTTTCCGGATACCGATCAAACCTATCAGAATATTAACAGCAGAGAATTGCTGCGTCGGGTGGAAGCGGAATTAAGAATATTGGGTTATGTGGTGCAGAATCTAGATATTACGCTGGTAGCGCAGGCGCCAAAACTGATGCCACATAAACAACAGATGAAGGTGAACCTTGGAGAAGACCTAAATTGCGATTTGGCACGTCTTAATATCAAGGCAACCACTACCGAAGGTCTTGGCTATACGGGTAGAAAAGAGGGTATTGCCTGCCATGCGGTTGTGTTGATATTCAAACCCTGAACACATGAATAATTCAGATTTTTCTCTAGACTTTAAAAGGGCCTACCAATCCTTGGCAATACGTGGGTATTTAAAAGCGTGCCCAAAAGATTTTCAAGTCACTGAGTTACAGTGTGGTGAGCTATCCGGCGAGGGCGAGCATGTTTGGCTGCACTGGCAGAAAACGGGCATCAACACTCAGTCGCTTGCCCGGGATCTGGCAAGATTGGCTAAGGTTGCCGAGATGGATGTGGGGTATGCTGGTATGAAAGACAGGCAGGCCGTGACCTCTCAATGGTTTAGTGTATACCTGCCCGGGGCTGTTGAGCCTGACTGGACAACTCTTGAAACAGACAAATTACAGCTGCTCGCAAAAACAAAGCACAGAAAAAAACTTCGCAGAGGGCAGCATGATGGAAACTGTTTTACGATTCGCCTGACCTCGCTTGAGGGTGACACCACTACACTGCAGCAAAGACTGGAGATGATTAAAGCACAGGGGGTACCCAACTATTTCGGATTACAGCGCTTTGGCATCGCAGCAGGTAATCTTACAGGTGCGAATCAGCTTTTTGTCGCACGCAAGCGTCCGCCAAGCAGACACCTGCGGGGTATTTATATCTCCGCAGCAAGATCCTATCTATTTAACCGGCTGCTTTCCTCAAGGGTTTCTGATATGAGTTGGCGAACTTTGGAGCCTGGTGATCTAGCATGCACTGCTTTGGTGCCTATGCCTACAGGACCACTATGGGGGAGGGGCCGACTAAAAAGTAGTGGCCGTATTGCTGAACTGGAGTCTCAGGCCGCAGATGAGCGGGCTTGCTGGTGTAGAGGGCTTGAACATTGTGGTTTAAAACAGGAGCGGCGCGCGTTATGTTTGCCCGTAAAAGATCTGACCTGGTCACTGGATGAGCATGCACTACAACTTTCGTTTGAACTACCATCTGGTGGTTATGCGACCAGCGTAGTACGTGAGCTTGGGGATTTTGTGGCACCGGGGCCAGAGATCATGCAGAATCCGAAAAGAGGCGGTGTGCAAAAAGACCTTAGGGGAGTTCATTAATTGAATGATGTTGATGTTCAGGGTATCGGAATGACCTCTATGCGAACACGGATTCGTTTGATTAACCGTCTGCGTGAGGAGGGTATCCGAAATGAATCAGTGTTGGATGTAATCTTAAACACGCCCAGACACCTGTTCGTTGATGAAGCCTTGGCCAATCGTGCCTATGAAGATACTGCATTGCCTATAGGTTTTAACCAAACGCTCTCCCAGCCTTATATCGTTGCACGGATGACCGAGGCCTTGCTGGCTTCCGGTGGGCCTATGAACAGAGTGCTGGAAGTGGGAACCGGGTCTGGTTATCAAACAGCTATTCTGGCGCAGCTGGTGGCCCAGGTGTTCAGTGTAGAGCGTATTCTGCCTTTACAGGAGCAGGCTCGTGAACGAATGCAGGCACTGGGGTTGAGGAATATAAAGATGAAACATGCAGATGGAGGGATGGGCTGGCCACAAAAAGCACCCTTTGACGGTATTATTGTTACTGCAGCCCCTACCCAGGTGCCTCAGGATCTTATTGAGCAGCTGGCTCCTGGTGGCTCTATGGTTATACCTGTAGGATTGGATCAGCAGCAGGATCTGCTGCTGATTAACCGGCAGGGTGATGAGTATACTCAGCGAATATTGGAACCAGTACGCTTTGTGCCTCTGTTGGGTGGAGCGGTTTGCTAGTGCAAAATGAGAGCACTGATTATTCTAGAAAAAAATTACGTCCCAATCTTTTTCTTAAAGGTATGGCGATGGGTGCGGCCGATGTGGTACCGGGTGTTTCCGGAGGAACTATTGCTTTTATTACCGGTATTTATGAAGAGCTGGTTAATGCACTTAATTGTGTTGATCTGACCGCACTGAAAATGCTGTTTTCTGGCCAAGTGCTAGCGGCCTGGTTACATATTAATGGTAATTTTCTGGCTGTTCTTTTTGCCGGTATTCTTACGAGTATTTTTTCAATGGCCCACCTGGTCAGCTGGTTGTTGGATGAGTATCCAATAATAGTCTGGGCCTATTTTTTCGGCCTAATATTGGCCTCAGTCGTGATGCTGGCACAAAAGGTGGATCTGCGTAACCTGAGGTATCTCATCGCGCTGCTTATCGGTGCAGGAGTTGCCTTTGAAATCACCCAGATGACTGCGGTGAGTATTAATCCGACTGGGTGGGCCATTGCCGCCTGTGGTGCGCTGGCTATATGCGCCATGATTCTGCCCGGAATTTCCGGCAGCTTTATTCTGTTGTTATTGGGTATGTATGAGCCGGTTCTTAACGCAGTCAAAGGGTTTGAGATCCGCACCATCTGCTTGTTTGCTCTGGGTTGCGCTATCGGGTTGATCGCTTTTTCGCGGCTACTTTCGTGGCTCTTGAGTAGATACCACCAATTGACCCTGGCCGTGTTAACTGGTTTTATTTTGGGGTCACTGAATAAGATGTGGCCCTGGAAATATAACTTGGTGAAAGATGGTATCGTGCATGAGTTCAACACGTTACCCGCCAATTATCAGGTGATTAACCAGGCTGACCCGCAGTTGCAGGCTGTCTTTATAGCGCTTGTGGTGGGAGTGGCGACCATATTTTTGATCAATCGCGTAGGTAATGCTGGACTCAAGGAGTAGCGTGGCTGTTCGATGGCGCCTGCCCTGGGGGTTACCTGTTGCCATCACCATATTATTGCTGTTATCTGGCTGCGCTGGGCAAAATTATGCGCCTGTCAGGGAGCTGCATAAGCCGCCCAAAGTCACTTCCGGTTTTCATAGAGTGCAAAAGGGTGAATCGCTCTACTCCATCGCCTGGCGGTATGGGTGGGATTATCGGGTGTTGGCTGTTGCAAACGGTATTCGTTCGCCCTATATCATCTATCCGGGTCAAAAAATTAAACTCTCGGTAAAATCGTCCCCCACTGCAATAGGGAAGGTTGATCCTGTCAAATCAAAGCGTCATCCAGCCTCGCAGCAACAACCTGTTATAACGACGCGTCTTAAATGGAGCTGGCCGACACAGGGTCAGTTGATGGGTCGATTTTCTGGTGCCCAGGTGGGTAATAAGGGTATTGATATCAAGGGCAGGGCTGGTGACCCGGTGCGGGCGGCTGCAGGTGGTAGAGTGGTGTACGCAGGTAATGGGCTGACCGGGTACGGTAACCTGTTAATTGTAAAACACAACGACACCTACTTAAGTGCCTATGCACATAATAAGGTCTTATTTAAAAAAGAGCAGGAAAAAGTTAAAGCGGGTGAAATTATAGCCGAAATAGGTTCTACGGGAGCAAAGTCGAGTAGATTGCATTTTGAAATACGTAAAAATGGTAAACCGGTCGACCCGTTACGTTATTTGCCGGGTAAAAAGTGATTTTTATTATTCAGTTAGAGTGCAAATGATGATTTTAGGTTAAATATAGTTGCTAACTAGCGGAAAAAGATCGTGTTTTTTTAATATTTTTACCTAAAAAACGGTTCACTTCTTTAGTGGAAGGGATTAATATCAGTACCACCTTAGCGATCTGGTTGGTAATCATAAAGGATTAAACCATGGATGAATTGGAATCGAAAGCACTTGATCAAGGTTTGAGTAATGAGAAATCTGAGCCTAAAGGGGTTCGTTTTGCTGCGGATGTTGATAATCGCAAAACCCTTGATGCAACCCAGCTTTATCTCAATGAAATAGGGTTTTCTCCCCTGCTCAGTGCAGAGGAGGAGGTCTATTTTTCTCGTCTGGCATTAAAAGGAGATGAGTCGGGGCGCAAGCGTATGATTGAAAGTAATCTGCGCCTGGTTGTAAAAATTGCGCGTCGCTATGTGAACCGTGGCCTGACACTACTTGACCTGATCGAAGAGGGCAACTTGGGGCTTATTCGAGCGGTGGAAAAGTTTGATCCGGAAAGAGGTTTCCGGTTTTCAACCTATGCTACCTGGTGGATTCGCCAGACCGTAGAGCGTGCCTTGATGAACCAGACGCGTACCATACGTCTGCCTATTCATGTGGTCAAGGAGCTTAATATCTATTTGCGTGCCGCACGGGAATTAAGCCAAAAGCTGGACCATGAACCGAGTGCAGAAGAGATAGCCGAGATGCTTGACAGGCCGGTAAAAGATGTCGAGCGAATGCTTAAGCTTAATGAGCGGGTGGCATCTATCGATACCCCTATTGGAGGTGATTCCGACAAATCACTGGTAGATACCATCAGTGGAGAAGCTGTTTCAGATCCTGCTGAGTTACTGCAGACCTCAAGCATGCATGGGAATATCAATGGCTGGTTGTTTGAGTTATCTGAGAAGCAGCGTGAGGTGATCGCTCACCGCTTCGGGTTAATGGGCTATGAGATGAAGACGCTTGAAGAGGTAGGGCGAGAGATCGGGTTAACCCGAGAGCGTGTTCGGCAGATTCAGGTCGAGGCGCTTAAGCGTCTGCGAGGTATTTTAGAGAAGGAGGGGCTGGCTGGAGAAACTATTTTCGGATAGGTTTTGCAGCAGGGGTTAACTGAACAGTTATAAATTTCTCAGGTTCGTAATTAAAAAGGGTGGCTCATGCCACCCTTTTTAATGATATTGTCGTGAGTTAGCGCTCCAGGCGTGGGAGTTTATCTGCAACGCCCTGCCACTCATCTGCGTCTTCCGGTGGTTCTTTGCGTTCGGTAATATTTGGCCAAATTTGAGCCAGCTCAGCATTCAGTTCAACATAAATTTCTTGATTTTCCGGGAGTTCATCTTCAGAAAAAATGGCTTCAGCTGGGCATTCAGGTTCACAGAGCGCGCAATCAATGCATTCGTCAGGATGGATAACGAGAAAGTTTGGCCCTTCATAAAAACAGTCGACTGGGCAGACCTCTACGCAATCGGTATATTTACATTTGATGCAGTTTTCAGTCACGACAAATGGCATGGTATGGTTTCTCCTTGATGCCCAATTTGATAGGTGGGGTATTCTAGTAGAAAGCTTTTGTCAGCGCCAGATATCTGTGATGCTTTTATCCTGTGTTCCAAAAGGTGGTTGGCCCCAGATTTTAATGACCTTACGAGAGGGTCTCTGTATAAGCGAGGAGTTTTTGTTCTAAAATCTGAAATGATGCCGATGTTACTATACTGGGCACAGTGAAAAAGCGCTTGGAAAAGATCAAGTAATATAGAGATGATTTTTCTTCGATCTATATTTGAGCCGCCATAGTCTGAAACCTCAAGTTCCTGCTTGACTGAAAAGATCATTCAGCGTACAAGTTGGTTATGTTACTTGGCAGCATCGTTGTGCCAGTGTGTTGTAAAAACGATCAAATGAAGGAGCCGACGAATGCTTAAATCAATTAAAGTCCAAGACTATATGACCAAGGGCATAATCACTTTAACCAGTGATATGGATATATATCAGGCTATCGCTATTCTTAATGATAATAAGATATCCGGTGCGCCGGTACTCGATCTGAACGGGCACGTGATCGGCGTGCTATCAGAAGGAGATTGTCTACGCGGTATTATTATGGATATCTACTATAAAGAAGCTGGCGGAAGAGTCGCTGATTTTATGAGCTCACCAGTACAAACAATAAAGCCTGATGATGCTATTGTAGACATAGCCGTTGCATTTAATGAAAAGAAGATTAGACGTTTTCCGGTGGTGGCTGACGGGGAGTTGGTTGGACAGATAAGCCA
>CAYYRK010000081.1:0-2493 GCA_964473915.1 uncultured Pseudomonadales bacterium | reverse complement strand
CCGAAAAGTTTCTGCCGGCCCTGACTCAGGGCCCAGGTGTTTATCAGATGCTCGATGCTGATGGTGAAACGCTGTATGTTGGCAAGGCAAAAAATCTTAAAGTGAGGGTCTCGAGCTATTTTCGCTCAAAGTCTACCGGGGTAAAAACTCGGGTATTAATGACCAAAACTGTGGATATCCAGATTACCGCTACAGAGAGCGAAACCGAGGCGCTTCTTCTCGAGCAAAATCTGATTAAAAATCTCAAGCCGGCCTACAACATACTGCTGAGGGATGATAAATCTTACCCCTACATTTTTCTGACGGATAGTGAAGCCTTTCCTGCCCTGGGGATGCACAGGGGTTTAAGAAAAAAAAGTGTGCGCTATTTTGGGCCTTTTCCCAGCGCAGGTGCAGTTCGTGAAACCCTGCATCTGTTGCAAAAATCTTTTTTGGTTCGGCAGTGTGATGATAGTTACTTTAAAAATCGCAGCCGTCCTTGCCTGCAATACCAGATCAAAAAATGTAAGGGGCCCTGTGTTGATTTGGTGAGGCCAGAAGAGTACGCGGAGGATGTGCGCCACACACAGATGTTCCTGGAGGGTAAGGATCGGCAGATCATCAACGAGTTGACGCAAAAGATGGAACAGGCAGCCCAGCTGCATGAATATGAGCGCGCAGCGCAGTTGCGAGACCAAACTATTAGTCTGCGCAGGATTCAGGAGCAGCAATATGTTTCCGGGCGAACTGGAGATGTAGATGTGATTGCAGGGCTGGTCAAACCGTTGGGCAGCTGTGTTCAGGTGTTGTTTGTTCGTGCTGGGCGTATTCTGGGCAGTCGTAGTTATTACCCAAAAATGAAGATGCAGGTGAGCATAGAAGAGTTATTGGAAGCTTTTTTGCCCCAGTTTTATCTGGGGGAAAGGTTAAAGCATCGCATCCCCAGAGAGATCATTCTTGGGAGCTGCTTATCAGACGACGGAGTGTTGAGGGAGGTTTTTGAAAGATCAGCGGGTTTCAAGGTAAGAATTGCCTGGAATGTCAGGGGCGAGCGGGCTCGCTGGGTCAAACTAGCGGCGAAAAGCGCCGAGAAAAATCTTCTGGGGCACCACGCTAGCAAAATGGATTATCGGGGGCGGTTGTTGGCACTGCAAAATGCTTTGCAGATGGATAGCCTTCCACAACGTATGGAATGTTTTGATGTCAGTCACAGCTCTGGTGAGGCGACGGTGGCGTCCTGTGTGGTGTTTGATCGGGAGGGTCCGTTAAAATCTGATTACCGAAAATTTAATATCTCGGGTATTACTGCGGGAGACGATTATGCTGCGATGACCCAAGCTCTGCAGCGCAGATATAAAAAACTGAAGTCAGATCTTAATAAAATGCCGGATCTACTGTTGATCGATGGCGGCAAGGGACAGTTGCGTATTGCAGAAGATGTTCTCGCAGCGCTGGGAGTGACGGGGGTGATGTTGGTGGGAGTAGCCAAGGGGAGCGCCAGAAAGCCAGGCCTTGAGAGTTTGTTTATTGCCGGATCGAGCACGGAAATAGTTTTATCCGCAGATTCCGGTGCGCTGCACCTGGTGCAACATATCAGAGATGAGGCGCACCGGTTTGCCATTACCAGTCATCGATTGGCCAGAGGCAAAAAAAGAAAACGTTCCTCCCTTGAGCGGATACCGGGTATTGGACCGAAAAGGCGCAGAGAGCTATTAAATTTTTTTGGTGGATTACAGGAAATAGAACGCGCTAGTCAGGAGGAAATGGCTCGGGTGCCTTCAATCAGTAATGCATTGGCGGAACAGATTTATGCAAACTTGCATAATGAATAATTAGTATTAATCCAGTATGATGAGCCCCCTTTAAAGCGGTGGTTAATATCCAAAGTATGAGTATTCCCAATTTTATTACCAGTTTGCGGGTTCTGTTAATTCCGGTGCTGGTTGTTATGTTTTATTATCCCGCAGAGTGGCGGCATCTGGCGGTGGCAGGAATTTTTACTGTGGCCAGCATATCCGATTGGCTGGATGGTTATCTGGCCAGAAAGTGGGATCAACACACTAAATTCGGTGCTTTTATTGATCCAGTTGCTGATAAGGTTATCGTGGCGGTTGCGCTGGTTCTTCTGATTGAGGAGCACGCATCAATTGTGTTAACCATTCCTGCAATGGTCATTATTGGTCGGGAGATAGTCATTTCTGCACTGCGAGAATGGATGGCCGAGATAGGCCAGCGTACCAGTGTGGCTGTCTCCTACATTGGTAAGCTTAAAACCACCCTGCAGATGATTGCTATCATTGTTTTGTTGTTGGACAGCCCTGGCACTCTAATTTCCTGGTTAGGGATGGCGTTGCTTTATGGTGCAGCACTCTTAACCCTGTGGTCGATGCTGGTTTATCTGTCAGCAGCCTGGGGAGAGTTGAGCAAGGATATCTAGGGGCGTTCTTAATTAAGCCAAGTCAATGCTGATGCCAAGTGAAGCATCGACAAATAATTTTTTGCCAATCGCTCATA
>CAYYRK010000080.1:9504-11295 GCA_964473915.1 uncultured Pseudomonadales bacterium | reverse complement strand
GTGTTAAAAATGTGCTCAATCGTCCATTTTACTAAAGCATAAGTGCCTGCAAGCACTTACTAAACAACTGTAAGCTCGGCTATGGCATCGTGTGTCAATGTCTGATCGAAAAAACCAGGAAGTTGTTGTGGTTAGTGGACAGGCAGGAAGTCTTGAGGGTTAAAAAACCCCATTTTTTTTAATGCCGTTGCTCTTTGTTGTTCCGGGTTAATAACTGGACGGTAGTTGTGAAATAGACTTGAATAGCGGGAAATTATCAAGGACAATGGCCGCCTCGTTTTATGGTGGTTCTTGCCGGTTCCTCCGCAATAAGACATTGTGAACTCCGCCAGGCCCGGAAGGGAGCAACGGTAGCAGTGACCTTATGTGCCGGAGTGTGGCTGGCAGGGGCCGCCTCCCTTCATTATCAGGGGTAGATATTATTGCCTGGCAGGCAATAATTCGCTATCGTATTTACCCCCTTGTAACCGGAAAGAGCGTAACCTCGTTAATGGATTATCAAGTCCTGGCACGTAAATGGCGCCCTCGAACATTTGAGCAGATGGCTGGGCAGGAGCATGTGCTCAGAGCGCTTATTAATGCCCTGAATCAGGGGCGATTGCATCACGCCTACCTTTTTACAGGCACGCGCGGAGTAGGTAAAACTACGATCGCACGAATTCTGGCCAAAAGTCTGAACTGCGAGCAGGGTATAAGCGCCATACCTTGCGACCAATGTGTCTCCTGTGTTGAGGTGAATGAAGGGCGTTGCATTGATCTGATAGAGGTGGATGCGGCCTCTCGGACCAAAATCGCAGATACCCTTGAGCTTCTGGACAATGTTCAGTACGCGCCTACTCGCAGTCGCTTCAAAATCTATCTGATCGATGAAGTACATATGCTATCGGGGCACAGTTTTAACGCGCTATTGAAAACACTTGAAGAGCCGCCTCCTCATGTAAAATTCCTGCTGGCAACCACTGATCCGCAAAAGCTTCCAGTGACCGTTCTCTCGCGCTGCTTGCAGTTCAATCTGAAGAATCTGTCGCCTGAGCGAATTTCCAG
The DNA here is from genome assembly GCA_964473915.1 of uncultured Pseudomonadales bacterium. Taxonomy (GTDB): domain Bacteria; phylum Pseudomonadota; class Gammaproteobacteria; order Pseudomonadales; family IMCC2047; genus CAYYRK01. Next base: position 10,251 of record CAYYRK010000080.1, on the reverse strand, counting down.
TTATCTTGGTGACATACTCAAAGCGGAACAGATCGAGTTTGATGAGGGAGCTTTGCGGCAAATAGGGCGTGCTGCAGATGGCAGTATGCGGGACGCACTGAGCCTGACCGATCAGGCTATCGCTTATGGTGACAGCTCTGTTTTTGAAGCAGATGTCAGTACCATGCTGGGTAGTGTTGATAGCAGCAGAGTTTTTAAAATATTGGAAGCGCTGATTGCCAAAGATGCTAAACAGGTGCTGGATGAGGTGTCAGATGCTGCCAACTATGCCCCCAATTATCAGTCGCTATTGGAGGAGCTGATCTCTATATTACACCGTATTGCCGTTGTCCAGGTGGTACCGGAGATCAATGACTCTGCCTCTATCACTGAGCTTGCGACTGCTCTGGTGGCAGAGGATGTGCAGCTTTTTTACCAGATCGCATTATTGGGGCTCAAGGATCTGCCGCTCAACCCCGATCAAAGGGCAGGGCTGGAGATGGTATTGTTGCGGATGCTGGCTTTCCATCCCGAAACAATGACTCCGACAGCAAAATCTCCCCAACACGATAGTAGCGAAATAACGCCTGCACAGAGAGCTCCAGATAAGCCGAAAACCTCTGCTACCACAATACCTGCCAAGCCTGCGAGTCAGGCACTCAGAGAGACCAAGGCGCTGTTGCAATCATCGTCAAAAACAGTAAAACCTGCACCCGTTGTAGAACCGAAAGTTATCGGTTCTGTCAATACAGATAATTTATCCTCTCA
>CAYYRK010000080.1:0-9404 GCA_964473915.1 uncultured Pseudomonadales bacterium | reverse complement strand
CCGTTGTAGAACCGAAAGTTATCGGTTCTGTCAATACAGATAATTTATCCTCTCAGCCATTAACGAAGACGGCAATCCATGGCCAGAAAAAGAAACCTCTTTCTCCTGAAAGTTTGGCTGACAGTAAACAGTGGATAGCGTTGGTTCCTGAATTAAAGCTAAAAGGGATGACTCGTAATCTGTTGATGCAGTGTGCCTGGCAATCTCGTGAGGGGCAGTTGATAAAACTACTGCTGGAACCGCAGTATTATGATCTGATCAACGAGAAGGTGCATCTGCAAAGAATCAAACAGGCTCTTGCTGACCATCTTGGGGCGGAAGATATAGAGATAAAATTCCAGTCAGGATCTCCTGAAAATGAAACTCCCATGATCTATCAGCAGCGAGTTAAGCAAGAGAATTTGTCTAGTGCTCGGGAAATTATGGAGCAGGATGAAAACGTGAAAGGAATTGTAGAGCAGTTTGGTGCGGTACTGGATACCGATTCCATAGAGATTGTTGAGTAAGCTAACTCGAAAAAAATGTAGTCGAAACTAAAGGTGAGTGGTATGAAAGCAGGTTTAGGCGATTTAATGAAACAAGCGCAGCAGATGCAGGGAAAGATGCAGGAAGCGCAGGAAGAACTGCTTCACATGGAGGTCACTGGTGAGGCTGGAGCGGGTATGGTCAAGGTCATTATGAACGGTCGCCATGATGTGAAAAAAGTTGAAATTGATCCCGGTCTTATGTCAGAGGAGAGGGAGATGCTGGAAGACCTGTTGGCGGCAGCGGTGAATGATGCTGTGCGTCGAATAGAGAAACATTCACAGGATAATCTGGCTAAAATGACGGCGGGTCTTGGTCTGCCTGATGGCTTTAAGATGCCGTTTTAATTTATTGAAATAAAAGGTATTTAATGTCTTTTAGCCCGCTAATTTCACAGCTGATTGATGCGTTGCGATGCTTGCCCGGTGTTGGGCCAAAATCTGCCCAGCGTATGGCCCTGCATCTACTCGAGCGTGAACGAACAGCCGGTCAGCAGCTGGCTGAAACGTTGAGTCATGCAATAGCCAAAGTCGAACACTGTACCCAATGCAGGATTTTAAGCGAAACAGAGATCTGCAACCTCTGTAGCAACCCGCGTCGGAATCGAGCACAATTATGCGTTGTGGAATCACCAGCAGATGTGTTCGCCATTGAACAAACTGGTTTGTACCAGGGCTTTTATTTTGTCCTGGGAGGACACCTTTCCCCCATTGACGGGATCGGCCCGAGTGAAATCGGTATCGATTTACTGCTGGAACGTGTCAGTGCCTGCGAAGCCAGCGAGGTGATTATGGCGACTAACCCAACGGTTGAGGGTGATGCCACCGCTTACTATATCTCCCAACAACTTGCGCCCATGAGTGTAACTGTATCGCGTATTGCACATGGTGTACCGTTGGGCGGAGAGCTGGAGTATGTTGATGGTGGTACATTGGCGCACGCATTTCAGGGTCGTCAGGCCCTCCTATAACCCTGCTATAGAGGCCCTATATTGAGCTGCTTGGATGTTCCAGAATATTGTTTAATCGACAATGATGCTTTATTAAAAACAGAGGTTGAATCCTGGCAGCATCATGAATCGATCGCCATTGATACCGAGTTCGTTAGAACAAATACCTATTACCCAAAGCTCGGTCTTATTCAGATTGCGGTGGATAAGCGCTATTACCTGATTGATCCGCTGAAAATAAAAGACAATGCGCCATTGAGAGAGCTACTTGAAAACCCCTCTTTGGTTAAAGTGTTCCATGCCTGCTCTGAAGACCTTGAAGTTTTTCAAAGTCATCTGGGAGTTTTACCAACACCGATTTTCGATACACAGATTGCTGCCGCTTTATCAGGGCATGGGGCAGCTCCAGGTTATAAGAATCTTGTGGAGCAACTCTTTGGGATTCAGCTAGCCAAAGGTGAGCAGCGTTCAGACTGGCTGCAACGACCGCTCTCAAAAGAACAACTGGCGTATGCCGTAATGGATGTGGTTTATCTTGAAACGATCTACCAACAACAGCTATCGGGTTTAAAGGCTAGTAACAGATTGAGCTGGGCACAGGAAGAGTCCAGCTTGCTACTTTCCAAACAGCAAGAAGGTGTTGATCCTGAACTCTGTTATCAGCGGGTCAAAGGTGCAGCAAAATTATCTTCCGGGGCACTCACCGTGTTGCAGGCTCTTGCTGCCTGGCGCGAATACAAAGCTAGAGACAAAGACCTGCCTCGAGGGTTCGTATTGAAGGATCAGGTGCTTCTGGTATTAGCCCGGCAGCAGCCCCATACCCTGGATGATTTGCAGTTGGTCGACGGGGTCAGCTCCCGGTTGGTTCGCCAACAGGGAAAAGAGTTGCTGGAAATTATCGAACGGGCACTAATTCAAGATAAACCCGTCCAGCCTCTGGAGAACGCCCTGTCGAGCCAAAGCCGGAGCATTTTGAAAAAAATGCAGAGTCTCGTTGCTGAAAAAGCAGAAAAATCGCATATTGAATCGGGAACGCTTATGAGCCGGAAACTGTTGCTTAAGCTGTTAACCCTGGTGACGAGCACTGGAACTATGGTGTTTCCCCCTGAAATAGGGTTTTGGAAGCAGGAGTTATTGGGTGACGATTTGAAAAAACTGTTGATTGAGTCCGGGGTGCTGTCATGAGTCAGATTATTATTTGCTCTATCTACAAAAGTCCAAAAAGAGAGGAGATGTATCTCTATATTGAAAAGAAATCGGGGCTGAAGAGCTTGCCTCAGAGTCTTTTAAATACATTCGGAGAGCCCCGGTTTGTGATGACACTGGCACTGTCTTCGGGTCGTAAATTGGCGCGGGTAGACAGGGCTTTGGTAGAGCAAGCGATCAAAACACAGGGCTACTATCTGCAAATGCCACCAGCTATAACGGATTTCCTAAAAAATAGTGTATCCTCTGAGAAACAGGAATGAGAAACTGAGCTATGTCATTCTGGAAAGAGATACCGTTGCAAAATCTTACCCAGGTGCAGTGGGAGTCGCTGTGCGATGGATGCGCTCGCTGCTGCCTGCAAAAACTGGAAAACGAGGACACGGGAACACTACACTATACGCGCTTGGCATGCAGGCATCTTGATCTGGATAGTTGCCGCTGTACCGATTATGAAAACCGGTTAGCCCAGGCTCCTGATTGTGTGCAGCTGGCAGCGAACAGCTTGCATCAGTTCGACTGGTTACCTGCAACGTGCAGCTACCGGCTGATTAAAAACGGTCAGGAACTGCCCTCCTGGCACCCGCTGCAGAGTGGTTCATCAGAGACGGTGCATCAAGCGGGAATATCGGTGCGTGACAAGGTGATCTCGGACGAATGGGTTCACCCTGACGAGTGGCAGGAGCACCTGATCGACTGGGTCGGAACAAACACCTCATAAGCTTGGGATAAAATAGTATGAAACTCGCGTATATCACCCACAATGACTGTCTACTTCACGAAATGGGTCCTGAGCATCCAGAAAGGCCGGATCGGTTAAGAGCGATACAGCTGCACCTGACCAAGACGGGCTTGCTGGATAAGTTGCTACAAATTGAGGCTGAACCTGCAACCCAGGAACATCTCGGAAGGGCGCATCCACAAAAACACCTGGATTATCTACAGTTGCTGAGCCCCTCGCAGGGTTACGCTGCGGTAGATGCAGAGACCACGTTATGCCCACATAGCCTACGAGCCGCTACACTTGCAGCGGGTGCTCTGGTGCAAGCCGTTGACGGCGTTATTACCGGTGATTTTCAGCGTGCTTTTTGTGCAGTTCGTCCCCCAGGACACCACGCGGAAGCGGCAATATCGATGGGGTTTTGTCTATACAATAACGTTGCTGTTGGAGTGCGTCATGCGATGGCCCAGCATGGAGTGGAAAGGGTGGCTGTGCTGGATTTTGATATTCACCACTGCAATGGCACGGTAGATATTTTTAAGGATGACCCCTCAGTGTTGGTGTGTTCCAGTTTCCAATACCCCTATTATCCCGATCGTTATATGAGCCTGGAAAAGCCTCATATTGTTAATACCAGGCTTTCAGCGGGAGATGGCGGCAGGGAGTTCCGCTCTCTGATCAGCGAACAATGGGTGCCCGCACTGGAAGCACATCAGCCTCAGCTCATTTTTATTTCAGCAGGGTTTGATGCCCATATGGATGACCCTATGAGTGAAATGAATCTGGTAAAGGAAGATTATGCCTGGATCACAGATCTGGTCGTATCAATGGCCAATAAGTTTGCGCAAGGCCGGATAATCTCCACACTGGAAGGAGGGTATGATCTGAGTACCCTGGCTCGCAGTGTTCGCACTCATATTGCCCATCTTAACGAGGACTTTTATAAAGTCGGCGCACTGTAGTTTTACTGCCCCCGCCAGCCCTGGAACCCTACACTTGGCATTGTAGCAACGAAAGCGAGCCCCTAACGTTCCGGAATTACAGGTTTTATCCTGCCTGCCAACTGTGGATAAATTATTCTCCCAGGCAAAGGTGATCACATGTCAGTATTATCCTGGATTCCTCAGTTGGCCGCTCCATTCTAATAGTAAATTGTTGATATGAATGTAATTAGTTTTGATCTATCTCTTCATCCGCTGGGTGATAGATCCTGCTATTCCAGTTTGGCGGCCATCATCAATAAAATGGAAGTTTAAATGACCAGGAAACACTCTTTAGTTGCCGATCGACAAATGAGCAGTGTTTTTGAGCGGCTACTCACCCTATGGGTCGGAATATGCATAATCGGGGGTATCCTACTGGGTAAGGTGGTGCCAGATTTTGCAAAAACACTCGATAGCATGTCTATCTTTGTCAACGGTGCTCCAGTAGTTTCAATACCCATTGCCATCTGCCTATTTTTTATGATGTACCCGATTATGGTAAAAATCGATTTTAGCGAGGTCATCAAGGCAGGTAAAAGTGGCAAGCCTGTTTTCTTAACACTATTTATAAATTGGGCCATCAAGCCATTCACAATGTATGGCATAGCTACTTTATTTCTTGGAGTTCTTTTTCATCAATTTATTGGTCCTGATGCCACTGATTTAGTAAAGATGCCGTTTGGTCTGGATCTACCTGTTGGCGCTGTGCATGGAGCAGGGAGTGTCGTGTTATCAGAGGGGGTGAAAATGCTCGAAATCCCTTTATGGCGTAGTTATTTGGCTGGTTGTATTCTCTTGGGAATAGCCCCCTGTACCGCAATGGTTCTGGTCTGGGGTTATCTATCTCGTGGTAATGACAGCCTGACTCTGGTTATGGTGGCCATTAACTCCTTAACCATGCTGGTATTGTACGGTATTCTGGGTGGTTTTCTGCTTGGAGTAGGTAGGCTTCCTGTGCCCTGGCAAGCCCTTCTGCTCTCTATTTCCGTTTATGTCGCTCTACCTCTTGTCACAGGGGGTCTATCAAGAATATGGATTATAAGGGTAAAAGGAAGAGCGTGGTTCGAAGAAAAGTTTTTGCATCTACTGACCCCTGTAACCATCATAGCCCTACTAACAACACTTGTACTCCTGTTCAGTTTCAAGGGTGAGGTTATTTTGAACAATCCCTTAACCATTCTCTGGATTGCAATTCCTCTTTTTCTCCAAACTATTCTTATTTTTGGCCTGGGATATGCCGCAGCCAAAATTATGAACTTACCCTATGAGGACGCGGCACCTGTTGCCCTGATCGGTGCCTCGAATCATTTTGAAGTAGCCATTGCTACCTCTACTATGCTGTTTGGCCTTTCATCTGGAGCTGCCCTGGCAACCGTTGTTGGTGTGCTTATTGAGGTGCCTGTTATGTTGATGCTTGTAAAATTTTGCCTTAGAACACAAGGTCATTTCTCGAAATTGAGCTGACCTATTGAATAAAGGACAGATCTGTCTGTTACCTTGATCTGAGTTAATATCTTTGAACTCAGCGTATCACTTGAGGCCGTGAGTGTTTGTATAGCCTTAGCGAACTCAACTGGCAGGCACCTGACATAGATGGGTCATTGTTATGTTAACTCAAGTCAGAGCTATTACAACGGAGGTGATTTATATTCGGCAACGCTATAAAATAGCGCCCATAATTTCACTCAGGCGAGAGTTTTTACGATTTTGAAAACACAATTTTTAGGCAAGACCTTATCCGGCCCCTTTACTATCCCATCAGGAATAGTCACCTGTTCGGCCCCCATTATTCAGGCAGTTTTTGATGCTATTCCGCAAGTGGGTGTGCTGACTACAAAAAGCATTGGTCCTGAACCCAGAGCAGGTTATCGGGAGCCTGTTCTGAGTCAGTATGCGCCTGGTTGTTTTGTTAATGCAGTTGGTTTGACGAATCCGGGTGCTGAGCGCGCAGCAGAATTGATGTCGGTACTTGAGATCCCCGAGGACCGTTTTTTGCTGATCTCTATTTTTGGTGGCAGTATCGAGGAGTATGTTGAGGTTGCCAGGATTATGGCGCCTCACGCCGATGGTTTGGAGCTCAATCTGTCCTGTCCTCACGCTAAGGGGTATGGAATGGCGATGGGGCAAGACCCGGAGCTGGTCAGGGAGATTACTGCTGCGGTTAAGGCGGTCGTTGATATTCCAGTGATTCCAAAGTTAACCCCTAATGTGCCTAATATAGGCGAAATAGCGGCGGCTGCCGTTGCTGGTGGTGCAGATGCGCTGTGTGCCATTAATACCCTGGGTCCAGGTGCTTACACCGCTCAGGGCCATCCTGTGCTAAGCAATGTTCAGGGAGGTATGTCGGGCAGGGGCGTGCTACCGATCGCCCTCAAGTGTATATCGGAAATGGCTGCTGTGGTTGATTGCCCTATCATCGGCTGTGGGGGTATCAGCAATGCTGCTGATGTGCGTGGGTTCAGGGATGCCGGAGCCACTATTTTCGGTATTGGTTCAGCACTGGCAGGTATGTCGACAGCTGATATAGCTCATTATTTTACAGCGTTGAGTCAAGACCTGCTGCTAGATACTGATAGCGCAGAATTTCTGCTTCATGATGATGTTGATATGCATTTCAATCCGGTAAAGCTTGTTAAAAACCATAGGATTACAGATGATATCTCCATTCTTACCTTTGATCGAAAAGTTGAGGTTCAGGCGGGGGAGTTTATTTTTTTATGGATTCCCGGGCTTGGAGAAAAACCTTTTTCAGCACTGACCAATGACCCTTTTTCGCTGGTGGTGATCAATGTGGGTATATTCACCAATGCGCTAACCAAGCTGGAGCCGGGAACCGAGGTTTATGTTCGAGGCCCGTATGGTGTAGCCGTAAAGCCCCCGCAAGACGCCAAAATCATAGTGGTTGCCGGCGGTACTGGACTGGCTGCTGTGTATCAAATTGCCCAGGATTTCGATAACGCACAGGTGTTTGTCGGTGCGCGCACAGCTGAACGACTTTATTTTATGGATGAATGCGCAGCCTGCAGCACCCTGCATATCGCCACTGATGACGGTAGCCAGGGTCACCACGGGCTTGTGACCGAGCTTCTGCGTGAACATCTCATGGCATTGCCGCGCGAAGAGCTGGATAATATCTATTTTTACAACTGTGGTCCCGAGCCGATGGTTCATGCGGCAGTTGCCGTACAGAAAGAGTTTTGTGACTCTGAACAGATCTACAGTGCGATTGATTATCTTACCAAATGTGGAGTGGGTATTTGCGGGGCCTGTAATGCCCCTGATGGCAGACGCCTCTGTGTTGATGGGCCCTTTTTAAGCGCTGGTTAGGGTTCAGTTGAGCAGTGGAGTATGTAAATTATCAAAGGTGATAAGCACACCTCTTGCGGTCTTTTTTGGACGCAACCTGCCTGGCGCAGGGAGAGTTAGCTCATCCGTTTATTTAGGCTGCAACATTACTGGTTGATCTCTTTATTTTGCTGATAAGCCTCTTTTTTAAGACGTTAACATTTTCATTAAATTTGTAGCGGTGCAGCATATTGCACTGGCTGCAAATTTTGGGAATTGGCGCCGAATTTTCCCGTTTCGACAAAACTTCCCGAATGCTCATTTTATCTATATGAGATAGCACATGTTTATGTGATATATCGTTATAGCAATATAAATAATCCCCGCTTGATGCGATAAACAGATCGCTGTTTCGTGGAATGCAGTTAAACCTGTTTTTCCACATCTGCTTTAAAATGTCCTTTATTGACGGAATGAAGTCAAGTTCCTGTGAATGAAGGCTGTATTGATCAATAATCGCTCTTAATTTTTTTGATGACTGCTTATGCTCATCCATCGAACCCGCTCGATTGTAGAGGGTCGGTGACATGGTGAGCAGTTTAACGCCCTGTTTTTTGAGCCATTCAATGGTTTCAGGTAGTGTTTCAATGCACTCAACAAGAGGTGTAAGGCTGATGCCTAACTGCGTATTAGTAAGAAGTTTTTGTGCCAGAATTATATTTTTTTTAACCTCTTCCTGGTTCAGGTTGACATGTACCTGATTGTATATGTTGGAATCAATGCTTGAAAATGACAACATGAGAAGCTCTACCTTGCCATTCAGATGCCTTATGCGCTCTTTATCGAGGAGCTGCCCGTTTGTGACCATGTCAAATTGCACGGGGTGCTCACCAATAGCGGTCACATACTCCATAAACTTGGGGTGAGTTGTCGGCTCACCATACCCGGCGACAACCGTACGGAAAACATCGTTACTATTGATCCTGCCAAGGGATTTATAAAAAACCTCCTCTTTCATCAGTTGAGGATGTTCAATTAAACTTTGTGGGCACATAACGCAACGGGCGTTGCACTTGCTTGTCCATTCAAGGTTAACTGCGATTTTATATGGATTCATAATTTTTGATCTGCAGGAATTAATCGGGGAATATGCGCCGAACAATTAGGAACCACCTGTTTAATTTCAACTAAAATCATGCGTGGATAGTCCGGGAATAAACCCTCAATTTCGCCTCCCGTATGAATAGTTGCCTTGCCGTTGATTCTTAATCGTTCCCCCGTTGAAAAATCAATGAATAAACAGCCCACATAGGGGTTTTGTATAATATTACCGATACTCATAAAGGCACCATTGCCCTCAATATCTGGAAATACAAAATGCCTGGCATCCAGTATATGAATAATATTGGGGCCGCCGCCTTTAAATGAGCAATCACATTCTCCGCTCTTGTTACTGGTTGCTAAAAAGAAAAATTGAGCTGCTTCTATTTTTTCATGCAGGGCTTCAGGAATATGATCCCATAGTAATTTTTCTCGACGATCCTTGTCCCAAAGGGAGCTCGTGTGCCATCTTTTTTGAGCTTCTAGCTCTCCAGTATGAAAATAGGGGTCACTCATAATGCTATTTTCCATGCGTTTAGATTGATGATAAAAATAACACCCGCATCTTAAGGCAATCTTAATTGACATAATTTTGAGATATTAATATCAAGTGACCCGAAAAGGTTGCAACGGG
>CAYYRK010000079.1:7907-11347 GCA_964473915.1 uncultured Pseudomonadales bacterium | reverse complement strand
ATCTCTACGTAACGATCCTTGTTTAAACGCTCGCAATAATAAATTGAATTGGAGGGTGAATTATTATTCAAATCAAATCTGTATGCTCTGCCTTTTTTCGTGCGAATTGAACCTTTTGGTGATCGGTTGGTTATAAATAGCATGTCAACTCTCCATATTGTGATTGGTGTTTTCCATAACTTTTAGGACGAGATGTGCGGTGGTTAACGCTAACTATTGAAGAAGTCAGCGCTCTACTGCGTCACCTTTTAACAGTGTAGCAATTATTCTCCGCTGTTGGTTGCTGCATTGGGAGAGTGCTGCATTGCGTCACCCTTAGATTGAAAGTACTCTGGTCTGCCGGTGGGCCATGGGTCACCCCAGAGCTGCTGTCCGCCGTCAACTGTCAACACTTCGCCTGTTATGAACTTGCCTGTTGGGGCTGCAAGATAGACAACTGCTTCAGCAATGTCCCACTCGTCACCGGATCGCAACATGGGATTGCCTTCGGTATAGGTTGCAAGGCCTTCAGGGGGATATTGTTTATAACCGGTGGTTTCGCAACATCCTGGTGCGACACAGTTGACTCTTAGGCCATGCGGTGCCCACTCGATTGCGACTGTTTTTGAAAGATAAACGACACCGGCACGGGCAGCGCAGGTGTGTGCAATGCCTGGCATCCCCCGCCAAATATCGGCGACAATATTAACAATTGCCCCCTGGGCAGAGTTTTTGATCCAGCGGCGTGCAGCTGTCTGCATCATCCACCAGGTTCCGTTGAGATTGGTATCTACAACGGCATTCCAACCATTACGTGAAAAGTCGATCGCAGGCTGTGGAAATTGACCCCCAGCATTGTTGATGAGAACGTCAAATCCGCCAAATTCAAGTTGGACCGCTTCGAAGAACTCTTCCACCTGGTCAGGGTCTCGGATGCTGATCGGCATAGCGAACACTTTGCCGCCAAACTCTCTAAAAAAATTAGCGGCGGTGTCTAGCTTTTCAGGATCCCTGCCGCAAATTGCAAGGTTGGCACCCAGGCGGGCGAACAGTGTGGCAATCGCTTTCCCCAGGCCACTTCCAGCGCCGCTAACAATGACTGTTCTCCCCTTGAACAGGTCGGTAGCGAATGATGTTTGTTGAGTTCTCAGGTCGTCATCTGAAAACCCAAAGTACCCTTTGTCAGTTGTTTCGGCCAAGATTTTACCCTCCCAGGTTGATTGGTTGTTGGAGTGGATGGCGATGATATGTTTATGTGTGAAGATCTATGCTGGATTATTAAAATTGCTCTTGTGAACCGCCTTGTTAATAGGGTATTTTGGCGTCCACTTGAATTCTTTTGATGAGCTTTGTCTTAGATCAACATTTAATGTTGAATAGAAAACTAACATTCGTTAGAATTCAAGTCAACCATTACCAAAGTACTCATACAGTAGAGGAACACCTATGCATTTTGATCTAACCGACGAACAAGTCTCCTTTCGTGACACAGCAGAGCGTTTCGCACGCGAAAAACTTGCTCCAGGCTATCTGGATCGGTCTTCGGTACATACGCTAGACCATGATCTGGTTCGTGAAATGGGTTCGCTAGGGCTTCTCGGTCCGGATATACCAGAAGAGTTTGGCGGCATGGGTGAAAGCGCGCTGACAGCTGGACTGGTGACCGAGCAGATCGCTTACGCTGATTTCAATATGAGCTACGTTCAACTGCTGGCCTCGCTCATGGGCAACATGGTAGCAAAACATGCATCGCCCGACATCGCCAGAGAGTGGGTGCCCAAGGTTGTTTCTGGAGAGACGATGATTGCGCTGGGTCTTACCGAACCTAGAGGGGGCTCTGATGCAGCGGGGCTTCAGGTTCGTGCTGATAAGTCCGGAAATGGCTGGATACTAAACGGTGAGAAAACATCGATTAGCGCTGCTGAGCAGGCTGGTGCCGCTGTTGTTTTTGCCAGAACGGGTGGCCCAGGGGATACTGCCCGCGGTGTTAGTGCTTTCTTTGTAGATCTCAGCGAGAAGGGGGTTACATGCACCCATTTTGATGATATTGGCACCAAGCCTGCGGGACGTGGTTCAATATTCCTGGATGATGTTTACGTTCCGGATGAGTGCATGATGGCTGCCCAGGATCGGGCTTTTGGAACCATCATGGCTGGTTTTGATTTCAGTCGTGCATTGATCGGGCTTGAGTGTATTGGGCCAGCGCAAGCTTCAGTGGATGAAACCTGGGGCTATGTGTCTGAACAACGTAATGCTTTCAATACGCCGCTAGCACAGTTTGAAGGTGTGAGCTTCCCGCTTGCAGAGGCAGAAACCCAGCTGACCATGATGCGTGAGCTTTGCTATAAAACACTGAGATTACGCGATGCCAACCTGCCGCACACAGACAAGGCGGCTATGTGTAAGTGGTATGTTCCCAAAACCACTTGTGAAATTATCCATCAGTGTTTGATTCTGCATGGCCACTACGGCTACACCACTGAAACGCCATTCCATCAGCGCTACTGTGATGTGCTTGGTCTTCAGATTGGTGACGGTACTGCGCAGATACAGAAGCTTGTTATTGCGCGTGAGAAAGTTGGTCGCGTTGTGCTGCAATACGATCAAAAAAGATCGAAGAAGTAGGCGAAGGCCGTGGCAGAGGTGGTTGTGCATTCGGTTAAGAACCGCGTTGGTGTGATTGAGCTGGCGCGGCCCGAGAAGTTCAACTGCTTGTCCACGGCAACTATTCGTGGAATTGATGAAGCCCGTGTGTTGTTCGAGGCTGACCCTGAAGTTCGAGCGGTTCTTATTCAGTCCCGGGGAAAATATTTTTGTACCGGGGCTGACCTTGAAGAGGTGACACAGGCGCAGTCTGAATCTGAACTCGACCAGTTTATCGGGTTTGGCCAGCAGGTGCTGATGCGACTGGAGGCAAGCCCTCTGCCAGTGATTGTGGCTGTGCAGGGGTTGTGTCTTGCCGGAGGTCTTGAGCTTATGTTGTCCGCTGATATCTGCTTTGCCGCGGAAACAGCTCAAATTGGAGACCAGCATGCGCAGTTTGGACTGATCCCAGGTTGGGGCGGTAGTCAGCGGTTAACGCGTATTCTCGGCCTTCGCCGGGCCCTGGATCTACTCTTTACTGCCCGTTGGATGACAGCGCAGGAAGCGGCATCCGCTGGACTGATTAATAGGGTTATTCCCGATAACAAGCTTCATGATGAGGCGATGAAATATTGTGCAACCCTGGCTACGCGCAGTAGGGATGGCCTTGCCGAAATGAAACGCCTTGCCCGCCAAGGCCTGGAGCTGCCACTTGCTGCAGCGATGCGATTGGAACGAGATGCTGTTGTTCGCCACCTTCAGGGGAGTGATGTTGAGGAGGGGCTTGCTGCTTTTGCTGCGCACCGTACCCCAGAATTCAAATAATAACGAATAACGAATAACGAATAACGAATAACGAATAACGAATAACGAATAAC
>CAYYRK010000079.1:1949-7807 GCA_964473915.1 uncultured Pseudomonadales bacterium | reverse complement strand
GAATAACGAATAACGAATAACGAATAACGAATAACGAATAACGAATAACGAATAATAACGAAACAGTTATGCTCATTAAAGCGTAACCATGCGACTGTAACAGCGATGCTGTAGCCCGTTACTTTACCAGGGTCTGATTTTATCTGTCGCGCTTGAGCCTAATCCTCAGTTGCCCACTATGAGGAGTTAATAACTATATGAAATACATAAGAAAAATCATTTTGATCTCACTCTATCGGTGAGGGCGCTATATCCAGTTCAACTGATAATTTTAGATGTAAAATACACCGCACGCCAAATTCAAATAATAACTAAATTATGCGTATAAGACGCAGGGAGAAATGCGATGGACTTTGAACTCAGCGATGAGCAACGTCAAATTTACGAATATGGTGGTCAGTTGGCGCAGAAGTTTGATCACGCAAAATGGCTTGATCATGCACGGCGTCACGCCTTTCCGCACGAACTGTTTTCGATGATTGCCGAGGATGGTTTTCTAGGGCTTATGGTGCCCGAGGAGTACGGCGGCGCGGGTCTAGGTATGACAGAGATGGCGCTTTTCATGGAAGGTTTGGGCAATCATGGTATCCCGCTTCTGATGGTCGTCGTAGGGCCCTGCATGTCACTGTCACATCTTGGTTCTCATGGCTCCGATTTCCATAGAAAGGAATTATTGCCTGCCGCCTGTCGTGGCGATATCCAATTTTGTTTTGCTATTACTGAGCCGGGAGCTGGCTCAAATTCGATGAATATTACGACAATCGCCAAGCCCAAAGGAGACCGTTTCTCGCTTTCCGGGGAGAAAACCTTTATTACCGGTGTCGATGTGTCTGATTACTGTCTTGTTGTTGCTCGCACCACTCCTCATGATCAGGTGGCCAAAAAAACCGATGGTTTCACACTGTTTATTGTTGATTTAAAGGCAAAGGGTGTGAGCAAGCAGAGGGTCAAGATCTCAATACCTCTGCCAGAGGAGCAGTTCACACTATTTTTTGATGAGGTTGACCTGGGTCCTGAGGACGTGGTGGGCGAGATCGACAATGGTTTTTCCATCCTGTTTGATTCACTTAACCCCGAACGTATAATTCTTGCTGCACTGTGCAGTGGGATCGGCCGTTTTGCACTCTCTAAAGCGGTAGGATACGCTTCCGAGCGTAACGTCTTCGGCCAGCCGATTGGCGCGCACCAGGGGGTGCAGCATCCATTAGCAAAAGCCCATACCAATATTGAATTGGCAAGCCTGATGATGCGTCGTGCCGCTTGGGAGTTTGATCACGGACTTCCCGCCGGTGCTTCATCCAATATGGCCAAATACGCTGCTGCCGAAGCGGGTATTGAAGCCGTCGATGCAGCCCTTCAGGCGCACGGCGGGTCTGGCTTTACCGAAGATACAGGCATCTATGAACTCTATCCTATGATGCGATTGTTGCGTACGGCTCCTGTTAATCGGGAGCTGTGCCTGAGCTTTATTGGTGAAAAAGTGATGGGTTTGCCAAGGTCTTACTGAGGGAAGAGCCGATGGGACTTAATATGCGATACCGCCGCGCTGATGCGGCGGAAAAGATCGACGACTCTTGCTGGCACAGCATCGAAATTGCACCGCTTGATGAGATCAAGCTTCTGCAGGAGCGCAAGCTTATTCAGCAGATGGAGTATCTTAAAGAGCGGTCCCCGTTTTACCAACGTAAATTTGCCGAGGCAGGCGTATCATTTGATGAGATACGAACCATTGAGGACCTTCAAAAACTGCCCTATACGGTCAAAACCGAGTTGCGCGAAAGCCTGGCGGGCTCTCCACCTTTCGGTGAACATGGTGCGGCCAATAGAAGTGATATTATTCAGATGCAGGCTTCGTCCGGAACGACAGGAAGCCCGTCTTATGTGGCTCTGACTGAATCTGATGCTGAGATGTGGCATGAGATGTCGGCACGCTGTTTTTTTGCGAATGGTATCAGGCCCGGAGATTTTGTTCTGCACGGTTTTTCGCTGGCCAAGGGTTTCGTTGGAGGCATCCCTGTGGTTCAGGGGTTGCAATATATGGGTGCAATCGATGTGCCGATCGGCGCGGACGGTGGCGCTGACCGTTTGTTGCGGGCGGCAGCTGATCTGCGTCCACGCTGTGTGGCTGCTGCACCCAATTATGCAATTCATCTGGCTCAGAGCTGCCCGGAACTGATCGGCATGGCGGCAAAGGATCTTGGCGTAGAGCGGCTGATTGTCGGTGGCGAACCGGGGGGAGGTATTCCGGCTATTCGGGCTCGAATTGAAGAACTATGGGGTGCCAAGTGCTGTGAAATGCTGGGAGGCACCGATTTTGGTGTTACCTACTGGGCAGAGTGCGATGAACAGACCGGTATGCACATGGTCTGTCTCGACTATATTATTGTCGAACTTCTTGATGAAGATAGTGGTGAAATTATCCCGTTTGAGACGGGCGTGAAAGGTGAACTCATCTATACCGCTATCGGCCGCCAGGCGAGCCCCCTGGTTCGTTTCCGATCGGGTGACCATGTAGAGGTCCTCGGTACTAGTTGTGCCTGTGGGCGAACCGGGCCAAAAATTCGTTGTGTGGGGCGTACCGATGATATGTTGATAGTGCGTGGTGCCAACGTATTCCCCTCTGCCATTCAAAGTGTTATCGCCGACATGGAACCACGCACAAATGGCGTTATGCGAGTACTGGCAGATTTTGAAGGTCACACAACGCAAGGTTCACTCAAAATATTGGTAGAGCGTGGTCAGGAAGCCTCCTCTGCCGATGATAGTGTTTTAAAGAGTGATATCGAAACAAAACTGCGCAATACACTGGTTTTTAAAGCAGACGTACAAATTTTAGCTGCTAACACCTTTGACAAGCCGGGCGTGAAGAAAGTTGCTCTCACGTTACGCGAACCACCGGAGTTTCTATGACAGTTATCCAGTCAACAATCAATACATCCTCAGACGAATTTATCGCCAACACAGCTGCCTATCGTGAAAAAACAGCAAAGCTGCATACGTTACGGCGTGAGCAGCGGCTGGGTGGACCAAAGGTGGCACGGGATCGTCATCTAAAAAGGGGTATGCTTTTGCCCCGTGACCGGGTCGAGAAGTTACTTGATCCGGGCTCCCCTTTTCTCGAGTTGGGTGAGTTGGCTGGCCTTAATAAATATGAGGGCGTTCCACCTGGTGCGAGTCTTATTACAGGTATCGGTCTAGTAAGTGGACGTCACTGTATGATCATCGCTCATGACGCCACGGTGAAGGGTGGAACCTATTTCGGTATGACCTGCAAGAAGCATGTTCGTGCCCAGATGATCGCCTGGAAAAACCGCTTGCCCTGTATCACCCTGGTTAACTCAGGCGGTGCATTCCTGCCTGATCAGGAAAATATTTTTCCCGATGATGGCCAGTTTGGCTCTATCTTTTATAACCAGATCGGTATGTCGGGCGAAGGCATCCCGCAAATAGCTGTGGTGATGGGTCCCAGCACTGCCGGTGGTGCTTATATTCCGGCACTGTGCGACGAAGTGGTCATCGTTCGTGGTCAGGGTTTTATGTATCTTGGTGGGCCAGAACTTACCTTTGCCGCAACCGGTGAAAAGGTCGATGCCGAATCGCTTGGTGGTGGGAAGATGCACTGCTCGGTTTCAGGTGTTACAGATCATATTGCAGAGGATGATGCGCACGCTCTGGCTATCACGCGCGAAATTGTTTCCCATCTGGGCGAGCCACCTAAGTCGCGCAAAACGCCTGCAATCCCGCTGCCCCCAGCCTATCCGCCAGAGGAGATCTATGGGGTCGTCAGCCGTGATATCAAGGTGCCAACGGATAACCGGGAGGTGGTTGCCAGGCTTATTGATGAGAGTAAGTTCCATGAGTTTAAGCCTCTTTATGGCGATACTCTACTAACTGGTTGGGCTCGCATTCACGGCCATGAGGTCGGGATTCTTGCAAACAATGGCGTATTGTTTGTAGAAGCGGCCCTAAAAGCCACGCACTTTATCAACCTTTGCGTACAACGCGATATCCCGCTGCTGTTCCTTGCTGATGTAAACGGCTTTATGGTGGGCCGTGAGGTTGAACAGGCCGGTATTGCAAAGGCTGGGGCGAAAATGATGACCGCCATGTCATCAGCCAAGGTGCCAAAATATACGGTGATCACTGGTGGCTCTTATGGTGCTGGTTATCTTGCGATGCTTGGTCGTCCATTTAAGCCTGATGCGATGTTTCTCTGGCCCTCGGGGCGAGCCGCAATCATGGGCCCTGATCAGGCCGCGAGCGTGCTTGCGCAGGTTCGTTCTGCCATCATGGTTCGCGACGGCCTGGAATGGACGCCTGAAGATGAGGAATCCTTCAAAGAACCGATCCGCAAACAGTATGAAACTTTCCAGGATCCCTACAACTTTGTATCCAATGGTTGGGCCGATGGTGTCATAGATCCTACAGAGACACGTCAGGTGCTTGCTCTGCTGCTGGATGTTGCCGCACGTAGGCCCAAGGTAGAAACTAACTTTGGCGTTTTCCGCTTTTGAGGCTGCTGAGATGAAAATAAAAACTATATTAATTGCCAATCGCGGTGAGATCGCCTGCCGTATTGCCCGTGCTGCACGGACTCTGGGCATCGTACCGGTCGGCATCCATTCTGATGCCGACGCAACGGCGCTTCATGTACGCGAAATCGGGCGTTCTTTTCGTGTTGGGTCAGCCCCAGCATCAGAGAGCTACTTGCGTATCGATGCTGTCCTTGAGGCGGCGCGCCAGGCGGGTGCAGATGCGATCCATCCCGGTTACGGTTTCCTGGCAGAAAATCCAGAATTTGCGCGTGCGGTTGAAGATGCTGGATTGATCTTCGTTGGCCCTACGCCAGAAACTCTTAGGCGTTTTGGTGACAAGGCTCTGGCAAAACAGGCAGCTGTTGCTGCAGACGTGCCGGTCATTCCTGGTTCAGAGGGGGCGTTTTCTTTTGTTCAGGAGATCGCAGATGAAGTACACAAAATGGGATTTCCCGTACTGCTAAAGGCGGTGGGTGGCGGTGGTGGCCGTGGCCAGCGGTTGGTAGAGCAGGAGCAGACACTTGAGCAGGATATTGAAGCCGCGCTGCGAGAAGCAAAAAATGCCTTTGGTTCAGAAGGCTTGCTTCTGGAGCGTATGGTGAACAATGCTCGTCATGTAGAGATTCAAATTGCCGGTGATGGTCATGGAAATGTGATCCATTTTTACGAACGTGACTGTTCTTTACAGCGTCGCCATCAGAAAGTCATTGAAGAAGCTCCCGCCTATGGGTTACCACGAGAGTTACTTGATCGGATCGCTGAAGATGCTGTGCGTCTAGGCAAGAGCCTTGAGTATCGTGGGCTTGGAACAGTGGAGTTTCTGGTTTCTGGTGATGAGTATTTTTTCCTGGAGGTGAATCCGCGTATTCAAGTTGAACATCCGGTCACGGAAGCGGTGACTGGCGTTGACCTGGTAACACTTCACCTGAAAATTGCTGCAGAAGGGACTTTGGGTCTTGAGCAGGAACAGATCCAGCTTGAGGGGCATGCCATTGAAGCCCGTGTCTATGCAGAAGATCCAGCGAATGGCTTCGCTCCATCTACGGGTGTTATTACTGCTCTGGCCCTTCCTAAAGATATCCGTGTGGATACTGGAGTGGCAGCAGGTGATTCTGTCAGCCCGTTTTATGATCCTATGATCGCCAAGCTGATCGTTCATGCAAAGGATCGTGACTCAGCACTGTTTCGTCTTGGCGGAGCGCTTAGCCGTACAGCTGTGGCGGGTGTTGATACCAACCTTGCCTTTCTTTCAGCGCTCACCACCAATAATGATGTTAAGGCGATGCAGATCCATACTCGCTGGATCGATGGCTGTGTTGATCA
>CAYYRK010000079.1:0-1849 GCA_964473915.1 uncultured Pseudomonadales bacterium | reverse complement strand
ATGATGTTAAGGCGATGCAGATCCATACTCGCTGGATCGATGGCTGTGTTGATCAACTAACTAAACCGGCGGAGGGCGCAGAACATGTGTTATGGATGGCCGTGGCCGCAGCCATATGGACTCAGCGCGTTCGCGAGTCTCGTGGTTTAGATACATGGTGCAGGCGCGAGCTGTTCACTGGATGGCGACTTGGGCTAGGTGACCCTGTGTTGGAGGCTTCCGCTGTGCTACAGCTTACTCAGGGTAATATCTCCTGTGAAGTGAAGCTCTCGCCGCTTGAACCACAGGGCCACTTTACCGCTATAGTTGGTGATGCTGAACCGCTGCGATTGCAGCTTGAGGAGCTTTCGCCTGACCGTTGGCGTCTCTCCTATGCCGGTGAGGTGACGATGGTTTCTGTATCTTATGAAACAGACAGTATCGAAATTGATACGCCAGAGGGCATCCATGTTTTGATGGTCGACCCGGTACTGGCGGCGGCAGAGGGGAGTGCGGTTAAAGAGGGGTCATTAGCAGCTCCTCTTACCGGTGCGATCGTTAAAGTCCTGGCCCAGGTGGGCGACGAGATTGCTGCAGGCGATGTGATTGCGATACTGGAATCGATGAAGATGGAGATACCCATCAAGTCGGTGCATGCCGGTCGCTTAACCGCGCTGATGGTTCAGGAGGGCGATATGATCGATCGTGGTCAAATTGTCGCTGAAATAGTCGCTGAATCGGAGGCTTAGCAATGAGTGATTTTCCTAAATTTGTTGAGTTTCATGAGGAGGGGCCAAGAGAGGGTTTTCAGATTGAAAAAACGGTCTACCCGATCGAGCAGCGAGTGGAACTTATCGATCTTCTCAGCGAAACCGGTTTGAAACATATTCAGGTGGGGTCTTTCGTTAGCCCCACATATGTGCCACAAATGGCAGATACAGGGGAGCTTTTCAATCGCATTAAGCGAAAATCCGGAGTGAATTACACCGCCCTGTGGCTAAATGAAAAAGGCTTCCTGAAGACTTTGTCAGCCAATAACGTGCATATTGATCCGCGTCTTCTGTTCTATACTTCAGACCTGTTTTCACAGCAAAACAACAACTGTTCAGCCATTGAGATGCGTGAACGTCAGCGGGACTGGATTGTTCTCTATAAAGAGCATGGTTATAAGATAGAAACGGCCTATGTCATGACAGCTTTTGGCTGTAATTTAGAGGGAGAAATTCCCGTTGAGCGTGTGCTCGAAGATTTTCGCTGGGTCGTTCGTGTTTGCGAGGAGACTGAAACCCCTCTGCCCAACCTGATGATCGCTGATACCATGGGATGGGGTAATCCGGAGGCGGTGAAGCGGATGATTGGCGCAGTTTATGAGATAGCACCCGGCGCCAGAGTGGGTATGCATATTCATGATACGCGAGGTCTTGGGATCGCTAACCTTTATGCGGCTATGTCGATGGGGGTTGATCTGTTCGAGAGCTCAATAGCGGGACTGGGTGGGTGCCCTTTTGCCGGGCATGGTGATGCGCGCGCAGCGGGAAATATCTCTACTGAGGATGCTGTTTTTCTGTGTCACGAACTTGGAATTGAGACAGGCATTGAGCTGGACAAGCTGATTGTTGCAGCCCAAAAGGTTGAGGAAATCATCGGTGCGCCGCTTATGGGGCGGGTGATGCACTCAGGAGGACTTGATAAATATCGTCGAGGCTAATAAAGGTCTGAGAAAAGGTATGTGGCTTAGCCAGGTTCCATGGCTACGGGCTAAATTTATTGAGTTTAACTTATTAAAAGGGATGGCGTAGAGATTACACCATCCCTTTTTTATAACTTCGCGTTGACTAAATAGGGCAGTCTTTGCGGAAGTTAGGTGCTC
>CAYYRK010000078.1:6156-11454 GCA_964473915.1 uncultured Pseudomonadales bacterium | reverse complement strand
ACGCTACTAATCTATGAGTATGGGTAGTAGCTGGTCCACTCCGCTAAGCTGTGCAACATTGAGCATATCAACGGGCAAATCACAGTAGCTCAGCTGAATGTTATGCTCATTGGAATAACGCAACCAGCTCAATAGCAGGGATACGGCTGCACTGCCACCCTCGATTACACCTGACAGATCGATAACACATTGGCCGCAGCCGGGGCGAAGAAACTCCTCCCCCTGCTTTTTAAGCTCCAGAACTGTTTCAAAGCTAATCTTACCCTTCACTTTCAGCCTGCACTCAGCGATTTTTTCGAGTACGGGCTCAGGCTCACTCAGGGCAGTTTTACTCTCCATCATTAACTTCAGCGGACCAGCCCACTATGACCAGGTCAATATCGTTTCTGTTTTCCTTCATTAGTCTGGAAAACTGATTTCGATAGGTCAGCCCGATATTGATGCCATTAACCACCACATTTTCTATCTTCCAGAGCCCGTTGGCATCCAGGAACATGGAGTAGCTGATGGGATATTTCTCTCCAGAATCAGCGTAGATATCAACACTGACCTTTTGTTTCTTCGTGGAAGTGCTTTTGCCAGGTTCCTGCACCACCACCTTTTGATTATCGTATTCCAGCAAACCCAGCGCATATAGTTTCATCAGACTTTTTTTGAAGACCTGTTCAAAGCGTTCTCTTTGATCAGTATTGGCCTGCTTGTAATACTTAGCCATGATACGCCGCGAAATGCGTTTAAAGTCGATCACCGGCAACAGCAGACATTCAACCTCTGTCATAAAAAGCTCACGATCTTCTCGGTAAGCCTCACGCCTTTCTGAAATTCGGGCCAATAATTCATCCGTAGTGGATTGAACCACGTCAAATGCTTCCTGGTTGATTTGAGCCGCAGCAGCAGGTGCTGCTTGCCAGACAAACAGCAACAACAAAACCTGTATAAATCTGAACCATTGTTGACTAAAATTATTACTCGTACTCATAAAAGGCATAGACTCACCCCTCTCCTATTCGTTCACCTTGTTAAAAAGGAACTGTCCGATTAACTCTTCAAGCACCAACGAAGACTGAGTATCTTCTATCATACTGCCATCACGAAGATACGCTTCATCGGCGCCTGTAACCAACCCAATGTATTTCTCCCCAAGCAGTCCTGCAGTCAATATTGCTGCTGTGGTGTCTGTGGAAAGATTATCATATTGGGCATCTACAACCATCTCTACAACGCCGGAAAAAGTATCTCTATCCAGGTCGATGGCTGATACCCGGCCGATCATCACACCAGCGATTGTCACCTTCGAGCGCACGGTCAGCCCACCAATATTTTCAAAAACCGCATAAATCCTATAGGTATCATGAGAGTCAGACAACCTCAACCCACTGACATTAAAGGCCAGAACAACCAGTGCCAGCAAACCGGCCAGCATAAACAGACCAACACCTACCTCAATGGATCTTCCTTTCATCTCTAAAAGTCTCCAAACATCACTGCAGTTAGAACAAAGTCCACCGCCAGGACAGCGAACGATGAATATACCACGGTTTTCGTCGTTGCCCGGCCAATTCCTTCAGATGTAGCCACGCAATTATAGCCTTGAAACACAGCAATCCAGGATACGACGATGGCAAACACCAGACTTTTAATCACACCATTCATTACATCGGTGTAAAAATCGGTCGCATTTTGCATATTGCTCCAGAATGCCCCGCCATAAACACCCAGCCAGTCAACAGCAACCAGATAGCCTCCCCAAACCCCTACCACATTAAAAATCATCGTCAACAGTGGCAGACTAAGAAACCCGGCCAGCAGGCGTGGAGCGATCACATAACGGTAGGGGTCAACACCAATCATCTCCAGGCTGGTCAGCTGCTCGGTCGCCTTCATTAACCCTATTTCGGCTGTCAATGACGAACCGGCCCTGCCCGCAAATAGCAGGGCTGTCACAACCGGCCCCAACTCCCGTACCAGGCTGAGCGAAAGCATCTGCCCTACTGCGTGCTCCGACCCATAGTCAACCAGTATGGTGTAGCCCTGCAGACCCAGCACCATACCGATAAATAAGCCTGACACTATAATGATGGGCAGCGACAATACACCAACAGCATGCAACTGTTTGATCAGCAGAGGCATACCCTTGCGCAGACTCGGCACACCCAGCAGTGAGTGGGCGACAAAAACGCCTGATCTACCCAGAACCTGAAGCGTACTGATAGTGGTCCTACCCAGGCGCTGCAGTCGTTCGATCACGCCCCGCTCCCAAGCAGGTCGTCCCGATAATCTCTTGCCGGATAATGAAAAGGAACCGGGCCATCAGGCATGCCCCGGGTAAATTGTCGAACCATGGGTGACGAGCTCGCCATCAGATCTTGCGGCCGGCCGCTCCCTATCACCTTCCCCTGAGAAAGAATATACATATTGTCTGCGATACTGGCCGTTTCTTTAATATCGTGGGATACCACGATGCTGGTCAGTTTCAGCGCGGTGCTCAACACCTTGATCAATTGAACGAGAACCCCCATGGCGATAGGATCCTGTCCGGTAAAAGGCTCATCGTACATCAGCATTTCGGGGTCCAGGGCGATAGTTCTGGCCAAGGCTACCCGACGAGTCATACCACCTGACAGTTCGCTGGGCATCAGATCCCTTGCACCTCGGAGCCCCACTGCCTGCAGTTTCATCAAGACAATATCACGGATCATCGGTTCTGGCAGACGAGTATGCTCGCGTAGCGGGAAGGCAACATTCTCGTAGACGTTACGATCCGTAAACAGTGCCCCACTCTGAAAGAGCATACCCATTCTGCGACGCAGCCGATAAAGCTCCTTTCTAGGGAGCGCTGATATATTTTCACCATTAATCAGAATATAACCAGAATCAGGCTTAAACTGACCACTGATCAGCCGCAGCAGCGTTGTTTTACCGGTACCACTGGGCCCCATAATGGCAGTTATCTGGCCACGGGGGATATCGATATCTACATTATCGAATATTGGCCGGTCATTATGAGCAAAACTTAACCCTCGAATCTCAACAAGATTATTGTTTGATCGAAATGCCATATCTATCCACGCTGCCCCTTTCCGGCACCCACCTAAACAGGCAGACGATATATTTTCTACCGCCCTCCAAGGCGGCGACTATAACATTTCATATTGAATAAGCAAAACCTTGCATTAAGCACCAATAATCCCTTTAATAGCCCAAAATTTTCTGACTTTATCTAACTGGATTTTTCCTTGCTAATATCCATCACTGTTATCATCCTGGGGCTTGTCCTGCTCATCTGGAGCGCCGATAAATTTGTAGGGGGTGCCGCCTCCCTGGCTCACAACCTGGGTATGTCACCACTGCTCATCGGCCTGACGATTGTTTCGCTAGGTACTTCTGCGCCAGAAATATTGGTATCGATCACTGCTGCACTGTCAGGAGCCAGTGGTATTGCAATAGGCAACGCCATCGGTTCAAACATTGCTAACATCGGACTTGTGCTGGGCATTACAGCACTGGTTTCACCCCTGCTGGTACACGGCACACTTTCACGAAAAGAGCTGCCCCTGCTTACCATTGCAACCCTGGGCTCAGGCGCGCTGCTAATCGACCTGTCACTGGGCATGCTGGATGGATGCCTGCTTCTGGCGGGGCTGCTGATCACCCTGTATCTGCTGGTCCATTATCATCCAGGTGACACGCACGAGGATGACGAAACGACAGCGGACATCCTTTCAGAGGAGGAGAAAATTGCAGACCTGGCAACAGGTCCGGCGCTATTCTGGCTTGTAACAGGCCTAATCACCCTGATAATCAGTTCTCGGGCCCTGGTCTGGGCTGCAACCAATATTGCCCAACTATGGGGAGTCAGCGACCTGGTTATAGGGTTGACCATTGTGGCCATAGGCACCAGCCTTCCAGAACTTGCTGCATCGGTGACCAGCGTGCTGAAAGCGCACCACGATATGGCGATCGGTAACATTGTAGGCTCAAATATCTTTAATCTACTTGCGGTAATGGCTATCCCCGGGGTTATCCATCCCTTTCATTTTGATCTACAGCTGCTGATCAGAGATTACGGGGTGATGACCCTGCTTACTCTATTGCTTGTGCTACTCTGCTATTTAAGTCTGTGGCGTCACGCTGAAATACGCATCGGAAGGTTTGCCGGCGCCCTGTTCTGTCTATTCTATATTGCTTATATGGCAACCATTTACCAGCAAAGTATGCCGTAATCAACACAACAAACACTCACAATTTCATTCACCCTGCAACCCGATAATCAGGTTATAATGGTTGAGCCGTTTTTAGTAAGGATACCCCACTACCCGTTATGACAGATCTGAACCCTCTGATCAACGCTGGCAAACGTACCATCCAGATCGAGATGGAACAAGTTCAGGCGCTGGTTGAAAAAATTGACGGCAACTTCATCAAGGCCTGCGAACTTATTCTTGCCTGCGAGGGACGTGTCATCGTTTCCGGCATGGGCAAATCCGGACATATCAGTAACAAAATTGCCGCCACACTGGCAAGCACAGGCACCCCTGCTTTTTTTGTACACCCCGGTGAAGCAAGTCACGGGGACATGGGAATGATTACTGAAAAAGACCTGGTATTAGCCATCTCCCATTCAGGAACGACCTCAGAACTTATCACGATACTCCCGCTGATTAAACGACTGGGTGTGCCCATGATCAGCATGACCGGCGCCACCGATTCACCACTGGCCAAAAGTGCCGATATCCACCTTAATGTATCGATCACCCAGGAGGCCTGCCCACTAGGGCTTGCACCCACTTCAAGCACTACCGTTGCCCTGGTTATGGGGGACGCCCTGGCCATTGCCCTGCTGGAAGCTCGCGGTTTTAGCGCAGAAGACTTTGCTTTTTCACACCCCGGAGGAGCGCTGGGGCGCAAACTGCTATTGAAGGTAGTAGATATTATGCATGTTGGTGATGATATTCCATCTGTTCAAACCGGCACCCCGCTCACATCAGCGCTGCTGGAGATGACCCGAAAGAAACTGGGTATGACTACAGTCGTTGATAGCCACAACCGACTGCTAGGCATATTTACAGATGGTGACCTGCGACGCACACTGGACCAAAATATTGATATCCACAAAGCGCTCATCAACGAGGTTATGAATTCAAGCTGCAAAACCATTCAGGCGAAACAACTGGCAGCTGAAGCGTTACGTATTATGGAAGATGGTAAAATCAACGCACTGATAGTCGTCAACGACAAGCGGCAACCTGTCGGCGCACTGAATATGCACGACCTGTTACGTGCCGGGGTCATTTAGAA
>CAYYRK010000078.1:0-6056 GCA_964473915.1 uncultured Pseudomonadales bacterium | reverse complement strand
ATAGCACCCGAGATTATAGAAAAAGCAGGCCAGATACGCTTATTGGTACTTGATGTAGACGGGGTTCTGACCGACGGCAGCCTGTACTTTTCAGATAGCGGGGAATCCATGAAGGTCTTTAGTACCCTGGATGGTCAGGGTATCAAGATGCTGCGCAATACAGGAGTGGAAATTGCGATCATCAGCGGGCGCAAATCCGGGCCCTTGATCCGCAGAGCCTGCGACCTGGGCATCGTACATATGCAACTAGGCCGCGAGGACAAACTCAATGCCCTGGATGAACTATTGGCAACACTGCATTTCAAACTACAGGAGGTCGCTCACCTTGGCGATGACCTACCCGACCTACCGGTCATGCAAAGCGTAGGGCTGGGCATCGCCGTTAACAATGCCTATGAGCTGGTCAAGCAGAGAGCTGACTGGTGTACTGAAAAAAAAGGTGGGGCTGGAGCCGTACGAGAAGTTTGTGATTTTATCATGGATGCGCAAGGCACACTCATGGATCAGCTTAAGCCCTATCTGGTCTGCTCTAAAAATAGTGATTCATACCAGTGAACGCAGGCCCTTGAATTGTCACGGTTAACGTTTATTATGGGGCTAAGTGTGGCCACTCTATTGATCGCGCTGGCTTTGCAGTACCAGCAGCAATCAGCGCCTAAAGAACAGGGTTCTCAGCGAGAAAATAAAAACGAGTCTGATTTTTATATAACCAGCACAACCACTAACCAATATGACAAACTTGGAAATCTGCACTACCAATTTAAGGCACACAAATTAGAACATTTTCCCAAAGGAGACTACACTCTTGTGAGCGCTCCTGATATGACGCTGTATCACAGGGATGGAACCCCCTGGCGCATCAATTCGCTGATGGGCCAAATTACAGCTGACCACAAACTGATTAAACTATGGGATAATGTTGAACTACGCAGAGAAACGCCCAGGGAGCCCCTGCTAATGGAAACCCAGGCACTAACTATTAACCCCGACCAGGAGATCGCCTCCACTGACCGGGATGTTATGATCACCTCTAATTCAAGCCAGGTTAATGCTACGGGCATGAACGTCTATATTGACAAAAACAAAATGGAACTACTATCCAATGTACGAGTTCGCCATGAGCCGATCAAGCCTGACTAGGCTACTGTTGGGAATATTATTCCTGCTGCCAACCCTTTGCACAGCTCTGCCTGATGATCAGTCGCAACCGATTCATATCAAGTCGGACACGGCAGAACTTGACGACGCCAAAGGGATATCCATCTACCAGGGCAACGTGATCGTTGATCAAGGCACCCTCAACCTGGAAGCTGATACTGTCACGATCTACAGTAATGCCAAGGGTATATCAAAGCTGGTCGCCACAGGCAAGCCCGCCCACTACCAACAAAAACATGAAGAGAATAAACCCCTGACCCACGCATTTGGCAACACCATTGAGTATTTTCTCGCCGAGAAACGGATCGCGATTGCTCATGGTGCCCGGCTCGTGCAGGGGCAGAATTCATTTGCCGGAGACCGAATTGATTACGATATAAAACGCGAGGTCGTTAATGCCTATAGTGACAACAGCGCCCACCCGGATAACCCGTCGCGCGTAGAGATGATTATTCAGCCCAACAAAGTTCAGGTTGATTCTGAAACCGATAATGGCAATCTGCCTGACCCTGAAACCAACAACAATAATGAGTGAATTATCAGTACAAAATCTTGCGAAAAGCTTTAAGGGTAAATCGGTAGTAGACGATATTTCACTATCGATTCAGCGGGGAGAGATAGTCGGTCTACTTGGCCCCAATGGAGCGGGAAAAACCACCTGTTTTTATATGATAGTGGGCCTGATTCACGGTGACCGTGGCCGCGGCAAGGTATTTATCGACCAAGAAGAGATCACACATCTACCTATGCACGAGAGAGCCCGCAAAGGGATCGGTTATCTACCCCAGGAATCATCTATTTTCCGAAAATTGAGTGTCAAAGATAACATTCTTGCCATCCTGGAAACGCGCAAAAATCTGAACCGCAAGCAACGCGAAGAAAAACTCAATCAGTTGCTTCAAGAACTGCATATCAGCCATATCAAAAACAGTTCCGGGATGAGCCTTTCCGGTGGAGAACGCCGCCGAGTTGAAATTGCGCGGGCGCTGGCCGTAGAACCCGCCTATATATTGCTGGATGAGCCGTTCGCTGGCGTTGATCCAATATCAGTGGGTGATATCAAACAAATTATTCGCCACCTGAAAAACAGAAACATTGGCGTACTCATTACCGACCATAACGTCAGAGATACCCTGGATATTTGCGAAAAAGCCTACATCGTCAATGCAGGCCACATTATCGCGTCGGGAGATGCCAGTACCATTCTCGACAACCAGATGGTCAAGGATGTGTATCTTGGCGAACACTTTAGCCTCTAAGACCCAGAACTAATCTGGACCCTTTGCGCAAGCAGTTTTAAAAAACCTGCAAAATTCATCCCAATTCTCGCCTTCCTGCAGAAAATTAAGCTAGTATTAAGATTAATTGCACAGGGCATAAATGGGATCCGATTAGCCTCAAAATGAAACTTTCATTACAGCTTAAAATTAGCCAGCAACTGACCATGACTCCTCAGTTGCAGCAGGCCATCAAGCTGCTACAGCTATCAACTCTAGATCTCCAGCAAACAATACAGGAAAACATCGAAACCAATCCGATGCTGGAGATCAACGAAGAGGAAACTGAACCCAGCAACGAGACCAACCCTGCTGATCAACCGCTTAATCAGGAAAGAACAACCGCCTCAGACTCTTCAGAAACAGCTGTCACTGAGGAGTGGAGCGATAATATCCCGGAAAACCTTCCGGTCGATAGTTCCTGGGAAGATGTATACCCGAGCACCCCAAACACCAGTCACTCTGCTCCCAGCTCCGAATTTTCAGATTTTGAATCCAATACCAGCACTGAAGATTCTATACAAGATCACCTGCTGTGGCAGCTTAACTTATCAACCATTACCGACCTGGACCATGTCATTGCTCTGACTATCATTGACAGTGTTGAACCAGACGGCTACCTGCGTAGCACGCTGGAGTCTATTCAGGAAACTGTTATCCGCGAGCTATCGAGTTATCCGGACCAGGGGGCTGATGAAGTTGAGCTGGATGAAGTTGAGGCGGTGCTGCACAGATTACAACATTTTGACCCGATCGGCGTCTGCGCCCGTGACCTGGCAGAGTGCCTTACCGTTCAAATGAATCAGTTACCCAACGACACCCCCTGGCTAAGCCAGGCCAAGCTCATTGTGTCTAAGCATCTCGCCCTGATCGGCAGCCATGATTACGCGCAACTTATGCGCCGCACTAAACTAAAAGAACCCGCACTCAAAGAGGTTATCCTGCTCATTCAAGCGCTTAACCCGAAACCCGGAGAGATCATTAGCGAGTCACAATCTGAATATGTGATTCCCGATGTCACCGTAAAAAAAGTAAAAGGGCGCTGGCTCGTCAGCCTTAATCCAGATTCAATGCCCAAGGTTCAGATCAATTCCGGTTACGCGGCAATGGTCAAACGCGCAGACACCAGCAGTGACAATACCTATCTGCGCAACCACCTTCAGGAAGCGCGCTGGTTCCTCAAAAGTCTGCAGAGTCGCAACGAAACACTCCTAAAAGTTGCTACAGAGATTGTCACTATTCAGCAGGACTTCCTTGAGTCCGGCGAGGAGGCGATGAAACCACTGGTGCTGCATGATATTGCCGAGGCGGTAGATATGCACGAATCAACTATCTCCAGGGTGACCACACAGAAATATATACTGACACCCAGGGGTATTTTCGAATTAAAGTACTTTTTTTCCAGCCACGTCGATACTAACAACGGCTCAGGCTGTTCATCGACAGCAATTCGTGCCATTATTAGAAAGCTTGTAGCGGCAGAGTTGCAAAGCAAGCCTCTCAGCGACAGCAAAATAGCAGAAATTCTCAGTGATCAAGGCATCAAAGTGGCCAGAAGAACTATCGCAAAATACCGCGAATCCCTATCTATACCGCCTTCCAACAAACGAAAACGACTCGTATAAACAGGTTTGGGCGTTTAATGAAGCTGCAGCAAAAAAACATCTTTCCAAGCACACGATATTCAACACTGCAACCTGTGGATATTACTCAATTATATTAACCTCTTCCCACTGAATGGGAGTCAACAGAAGGAATAACTTATGCAAGTAACCATTAGCGGACATCATGTCGAAGTAACCACACCACTGCGTGAATTTGTTAACAGCAAGCTGGAAAAACTGGAACGCCATTTCGATCAAATCACCAGCATCAAAGTCACGCTGAGTATTGAAAAGCAGCGCCAAATGGCAGACGCCAGCATCCACATCGCTGGAGCTGACGTTGTTGCCAATGCCTCTCACGAAGATATGTACGCCGCCATTGATTCACTCACAGACAAACTGGACCGCCAGTTAATAAAACATAAGGAAAAGCACCAGGATCGCATGCACGGTTCCACAGCCAAATAGATAAACACCCCATATACAAAGCACTTTTAATTATGCAGATTACGGAATTCCTGACGCCAGACTGTACTCTGTGCGGTATTACCGGCGGCAGTAAAAAAAGATTATTTGAAACCATTGCACAATTTGCTGGCGAGCTCAACGTGGAACTGGACCCCGAAGATATTTTTGATGGCCTGCTCACCAGAGAGCGATTAGGCAGTACAGGGATAGGGGATGGTGTTGCCATTCCCCATTGCCGACTTCCGGAATGCGACAAAACGATCGGCATCCTGATGACACTTGAGCAACCCATCGACTACGACTCTATGGACGGCACGCCGGTCGACCTTGTCTTCACCTTGCTGGTTCCGGAAAACGAAGCTAATACCCACCTGGAGGCACTAAAGGCGATCGCTGAAAAATTCAGCCAACCCCTGTTTCGTTCAGCATTAAGAGAGGCCACCGGAAACCAGATATTATACGACAGAGCTACAAGCGCCTGATTGCGCTCAAGGACACAACGTGGAACTTGTCATTATCAGCGGGCGATCAGGATCAGGAAAAAGCACAGCTTTGCATGTGCTTGAAGACCTGGGCTATTACTGCATCGACAACCTGCCCGGCGGGTTGCTGCCCGCTTTAAGTCGCGAAATGAGCACGGGAGAGCAGGAGGAAAATCAAAAAGTTGCCGTTAGCATAGATGCGCGCAACCTGCCGGCAAACCTGCAACAATTTCCTGTTATGACCAAAGGGCTCGACCAGGAGCGCATCAACTACAAAATCATATACCTGGATGCAGATGATCAGACCATCCTCAAACGTTTCAGCGCAACCCGAAGAAAACACCCGCTTAGTGATGACTCCATCTCTTTAGAGGAGGCGATCAGCACTGAAAGCGTAATGTTAGACCCTATCGCCACACTTGCAGATCTAAAAATAGACACCACCCACCTCACGATGCACCAATTGCGGGATATCGTCAAACGTCGGGTCGCACTGGAAACCGGAACGATGCTAGTGCTGCTGTTTGAATCCTTTGGTTTTAAACATGGCGTGCCAGCAGATGCCGATGTAGTATTTGACGTCCGCTGCCTGCCCAACCCCTACTGGGACCCAACACTGCGTGTCTATACCGGGCTACACAACCGGATCATCTCTTTTCTTGAGCAGCAACCCATCGTCACAGAGATGTTTCATGATATTATACTGTACTTGGAGAAATGGCTGCCTCAGTTTGAAGCCAATAACAGAAGCTATATGACAGTTGCCATTGGCTGTACAGGCGGGCAGCATCGTTCTGTTTATTTGGCCGAACGGCTCAAAAAACATTTCATGCCAAACTACCTTAATGTACAGGTAAGACACAGAGAGTTACGAGATCAGCCCTCCGACATAAAATCGGATTAAGAGACCTTTGCTCGAGAGATGATTTTGCTTCCAGGCAAGGCAAAAAAGCGCGCCAAGAGGGACGACTGCATGGATGCAGGAGGTAGAGCGACGCAGGATGCCATAGCCGAGTTTACAGTTGTAAATGACCGATTGAGCACATTTTTAACGCCGCATGGGAGCA
>CAYYRK010000077.1:8487-11786 GCA_964473915.1 uncultured Pseudomonadales bacterium | reverse complement strand
CGGGAAGTTTATTTGACAGGAACCCTTTGCACGAAAGATAATTTCTTTTCAAGCAAGAAGATTATCGGCTACAAACGGGGCGACTGTATAGATACCGGAGGTAGGGCAACACAGCATGCCATAGCCGAGTTTCTTGGAAAACCAACCGATTGAGCACATTTTTAACACAGCATGGGAGCAAAATGACTTTCGTGCAAAGGCCTCAAATTACATGTAAATAATTATTTTTCATAGTGTTACCAACCACTAGCCTGGATAATTCATAAACTATCCAGGCTAATTCCATTGACATAATCTGGGTGATCTGCTGGTGAGAGAACCAATCAAGGTTTTTCTTATTGGCCCGATGGGGGCCGGTAAAAGTACTATCGGACGGATGCTGGCGGGCAAGCTGGGGCTTCCCTTTAAAGATTCTGATCGTGAAATTGAAGATCGTAGTGGTGCCAATATCGCCTGGATTTTCGACGTAGAAGGCGAAGAGGGTTTTCGAGGACGCGAAGAAACTATGATCAACGAGATAACTCTTTTGCCACAGGTAGTTATGGCTACCGGGGGTGGCGTGGTGATGCGTGAAACAAACCGCCATCACCTCAAGGCAAGAGGTACAGTGGTCTATCTTGACACCCCGGTTGAACAGCAATACGAGCGCACTAAACATGATAAAAAACGCCCCCTGCTGCATAACGACAACCCCAAAGAGATACTACAGAATCTGTTTGCAATCAGAGACCCTCTGTACAGGGAAATAGCCGACCTTGTGATCTCCACCAACCAGGGGAATCCCTGGGGCGTTGTGGATATCATTATCAGGTATCTTGAAAATCAGTAATTAGGTAATGGACCTAATTTTGTCAGTTTCTATGTTACCCTCTACTGAGTTAATTCCTGAGAGTATGACAAGCTAACCGTTAACTGGATTTCTAGATTGAGTGATATGCAAATTGTAAATGTCGAACTGCCAGAGCGCAGTTACCCCATCTATATTGGCAAAGGGTTGTTGGACAATGCTGAGCTGCTGCGCTCGCATGTGAAGGGTAAGCAGGTAGCTATTGTTACCAATGATACCATTGCTCCTCTCTATCTTGACAAAGTCAAAGCCGCCTTTTCAGGCTACACGTTAAATCAAATCATTTTACCCGATGGTGAGGTTCATAAAACCATGGGGACCGCGAGCTTAATATTTGACCAGCTTCTGCAAAACCGACATAACAGGTCCACCACACTAATAGCTCTCGGAGGAGGTGTTGTTGGTGATATAACCGGCTTTACAGCGGCCTGTTACCAACGAGGGGTCAATTTTATCCAGTTACCCACAACACTACTGGCTCAGGTAGACTCCTCTGTAGGCGGCAAAACGGGGGTAAATCATCCCATGGGGAAAAATATGATCGGGGCATTTTACCAGCCCCAGGCGGTGATCGCCGATACAGCAACACTCGATAGTTTACCGCAAAGGGAGTTGGCTTCCGGTTTTGCAGAAGTCCTTAAATATGGACTGATTGCTGATTCTGAGTTTCTAGAATGGATCGAAAAAAACCATTCAGCAGTACTTGCCAAGGATCCTGATGCACTGACTTATGCCATTAGAAAATCCTGTGAAAACAAGGCATCGGTAGTTGCTCAGGATGAAAGAGAAAGCGGGTTGCGGGCAATATTAAATCTGGGGCATACCTTCGGCCATGCTATAGAAACCTTTACCGGTTATCGAGAATGGTTGCACGGTGAGGCCGTTGCTGTTGGCATGGTCATGGCAGCAGATATGTCCTGTCGATTGGGTTGGATCACGTCTAAGCACGCCCAACTGGTACGAAATTTGGTAGAAAAATCCGGGCTGCCATCCATACCACCAGCCAACCTTCTGCCTGAACACTTCATGGAACTTATGGCAGTTGATAAAAAGGTACTGGATGGTCGGTTGCGACTGGTACTACTTAAAAAGTTAGGCGAAGCTGTAATCAACAGCGATTTTTCTTCCAGCGCACTCAATGAAACGCTGGCGGCAGGTGATCTGCTTTGTCGACAGAATACCTCCACCTGACAAAAGGATATTTTCATAAGAGATCCTTTGCACGGAAGATGTTTTATAAATTATCCAGTCTGTATCCGAACCGGAGAATATCGTGGTTACTAGCGACAATAACAGCGATAATCTGATCAAAAAACAGAAAGCGTCACACTTTCTGGATACCCCACATCTACAGAACCTACTACATCTATTCGACTATTTGGTACAGTCAACCAACAAAATTATTCTTATTTCTGGTGCAGAGCAGGCGGGCAAAACAGCTTTAGTAAAAGCTTTATTGCAACGGTTATCGCAAAGCAACTGGTGCGCCTGTCTAAGTGGACATCATTTGACACAAAGCGATTCAGCCGCCCAATCAATCTGTCAAAGCTTTGAACTACCACCCAACGAAAAAATGGGGGCCGCATCGCTTACGCAGTTTCTGGACACTGCAGCAAAAAACCTTGATTCACCTCCCCTTCGGCAACTGCTGATTATTGACGATGCACAGTTGCTGGATGGACCTGCGCTAGAATTCGTAACCCAGGCAGCCCTGTCCTCAGCTGAAAAAAACAGGGGTTTCAGGCTGATACTATTCGCTCAACCGGAACTGGAAACACGACTGTCTGGATTGTCTCTCCCTGCGAACATGATTTACCAGCATACCATCAACAACTTTAACAGGGGGGAGTGTCGCCAGCTGCTTAAGCTGTATATTGGAGCACAACAAGCGAGCAGCGGCACAGATATATTGTCTGGTAGTTTGCTTGAAAATATCTATCAGGCATCAGAAGGGTTACCCGGCAGAGTATTACAGGAATACAGGGCCGCAACGGAGGGAGGCAGGAACCGACAGGTTAAAGCATACTCAAATCTGAGCAGATGGCCAATAATAGCAATCGCCCTACTGCTGATAGTATTTACCGCTATCTATCTGACCAGCAGTGAGGATGATCAGACACCTGAGTTAGTCGACTCAGCTAACATCCTGCATACACAAAAGATAGGAAGTGGACGTATTGACAGACGGGCGGTTGAGCAATTAAAAGTAATCAACGCTGCGCCCCAAATCAAGCCCATATCCAACCGGGACGCAGACCTGGACACTCCAGAGAACCTTACACAAACAGCACCGATATTACCAAAACAGGAGATAGAGCGCCCTAATCAAAAAACTGAGGAAGTTCCGCCTGCTCCACTTGCCGTGCCTACAAAAGAGCCTAAACCCATTAAAATTGTAAAAACAGAGAAAAACCCGACAAAAAAACAAATTTTCACTGAGGAAGAACAACTG
>CAYYRK010000077.1:0-8387 GCA_964473915.1 uncultured Pseudomonadales bacterium | reverse complement strand
AAAAACAGAGAAAAACCCGACAAAAAAACAAATTTTCACTGAGGAAGAACAACTGATTCTGGCATTGGCGCCAACCGATTACACTATCCAGCTGATGGGTTCACGCACCCATGATCGCATCGACCAACTGATCGCAACAGTAACGCAAGATGAGCAGTTTATGCGCTTTGAAACCACCTATAAAAATGCACCCTGGGTTGTCCTGATCTATGGTCACTACCAGGATCGCCAGAAAGCAGTGGAAGCGGAGTCAAAATTGCCCCCTGAACTACGCAAACTGAATAAACCCTGGATTAGGCTGGTGGTTGGTATACAGGAGATTTTGAGGAGCCGGCCGGTAAACCCTAAACCCTCAGTTGACCACCCTACCCTGCCCAACTAAGAGTTTTTGGATAACATAACCCCCGCTGATTTGCAGGGGGTCGACCTTCTGAAGTTATTAGCCAGCAGCCTTCTGTTCTATTTATAGGCAACCCCGATGCTACCGATTGTTTCGCGAGCGATAACCGTTTTCATGATTTGAGCGGTACCATCACCCATTTGCAGCCCAAGCACATCACGCATGCGTTGCTGATGTGGTAGGTCCATGGTGTAACCGTAATGGCCATGGAGCAACAAACAGTTTTGAATAATATCGGTACACCATTTTGGAGCCATCCACTTAACCATCGCAGCCTCCTTGGTATGGGGCACCCCCTTGTCTCTCATCATGAGTGCGTTGTAGCACAGCGCCCGCACAGCAGAGATCATGCTTTCATGTTCAGCTAGCGGGAAGGTAGTACCCTGAAATTTGGCCAATGGTCTGCCGAAAGCCTCTCGTTCCTGGATGTATTGCCATGTTTCATCAAGCGAAGCCTGTGCAGCGCCGACACACTGCAGCGCAATGAGTATCCGGCTCAGGTCAAAGCCAACCATAATTTTGCTGAAACCGGCACCCTCTTCAGCGATACGGCAGCTCTCTGGAATTTCAACTTCGTCAAAAAAAACCTGCCCGCGCCCGACAGGGCGTGTTCCAAGGTCATTGAACCCGGTGCGAGTGATTCCTGGGAGATTGAGTGGTATCAAAAAGGCTGAAACGCCATGAGCACCGGGTATGGTCTGATCTGTACGCGCCCAGATAGCCATCATGTCAGCCTGCTCACTGTAGCTGACAGAAGTTTTCTCGCCACTGAGAATATATCTATCACCACTTTTAACGGCTTTAACGATGAGGTTCGCCGCATCGGACCCGCCGCGTGGCTCTGTAAGCCCCAGGGCGATGATAGACTCGCCGCTGGTTATTTTCGGCAACACCTCATTTTTCATCTCTTCACTGCCGTAATTTTCAATGACACCACCAAGCAGAGGCGAAGTCATGGTCAAATAACTCATGTTGAAGTCGCCATAGGCGATAGCTTCGCAAATCAACCCTGAAATCACACTTGATGCGCCGATCCCTCCATACTCCTCTGCCAACGATGGAGCGATGAGACCGAGTGAACCCATCTCGCGCAGTAGTTCACGATCGATAACCGGTTTACTTTCTCTACTTTGATAGCCCTCTTTCAGTCGCTCACGTGCAAACCGCTCCGCGATATCCTTGATGGTAATTTGGTCTTGCGTTAGCCATGGAATAGTCATCTTTCCTCCAGTTCAACATTTAGGGTATCAGTTGATTGTTATCTGTATTTTTGTTATTTCACGCAGATGAAGCGTCTAAGACTTTGTCGTACGTGGTCGTTGAAATATGCTGGCCTGCAGCCGTAGAGGCCTGATGTAGCCAACTGATAGCTTGGGCAGTAAAGACTCCTCTTAGGTGGGCGCCTATTACGCTTGGCCATGCTGTTAGAAGAAGCTCTTTCAGCAGGTTGTAGTAAACCTGATTTAGGGCGTGCAGGTCAAGAACAGCTCCTGGCAACGATGCTCTTAAGTCCGACACACCCCCGGTAGTCGCTCAATGAAATTGCTCCAGATTTGGGACAATAACGCTCCGGAACAGCTCATAACTGATCTGTTGCGTGGCGGGAGCATTGATAAGTTTTCGCTCTTTTTTAGGCATCAAATGGTAACTCAACGTCGCTTCTACCCGCACCACTTCTGGATCATCGGCGGTAAACTTAAAGGTTCGTGGTTTACCCGGTTCCAGGCGATCATCCCAAAGATCAATGATAAAAGGGCGCCATATAATCACCCGCCGCATCTTATGCACGCTCTCTTTGAGCACATTATCCTCTTTATCGTAACTACGAAAAGTGACCTGTAAATAGCGCATGGGGGCTCCTGTCGGCAATCGATGCCCCGCACCATGGTTGTTGAGTGTTAATTTGAAAGTGCTGTTTGAATCCTGATCAAAGGTGATTTTTAGTGCATTTCGTACCATCTCCCGGTCATGACCACCACGCCACAGATGAGCACGGGTTGATCTGGCAGGCCCACCTGGAAGCAGGGAGCGTTCAATAGTAGGCATATGACATGAGTAACATCCAACATCCCGCCTCTGGCCATCGACTATCTCTTTAGCCAGGTCTTCATAGGTTCCGCAGGGGCCCTCCTGATACAAAAAATAATCCCAACTCTTCCCATTTACGAGATGGCAGCGCTGACAAACCTGCCCCTGGGCTAAAAATGCAGGGGCTTTTACTGATGGATGTGGCGCAAGTTTGCTACCAAAAGGGCCCTGTATCTTCCCCTCCTTCACATGGCAGGCTGCACAGGTGACACCCTCATCTCGAAAGTCCGCATCAAATTGTGCATTATTCTCCAGAATGGGTTGAGATCGTGCGCGATCTTTATGCCCAACAACAAGATCTGCCTGTTGATTTTGCATAGGGGTGTGGCAATTCAGACAGATTTGCTGATAACCATCATGCCGATTGTAGGCTTGAAAAAGAGGGTCATTCCAGGCTTGAGAGTGAATGGAAGTTTTCCACTCTCTGTAAATAGCTTGATGACAAGATCCGCAGGTTTCAGCACGCAGATCAGGAATTCCCGAGACCTCACTCTCCATAATCGGAAGGGCGAATTCATCGGAAACCACAAAAATCGACATGGGACGAACCATTCGCCAGGTTATATAAGCACCCAAGGCAAGCAGTAGAACTCCTGTCGCAACCATACCAACTCGCAATACCACTGATCTTTTTCTTTTATTTTTCATAAGATTAGCGAAACATTGACTGAATACTTTTGAGCTGTTCTTAATCTCAACAGCATAGCATGAGTTTTTATGATTTGGCAGATTGCAAACAGAACCAGCAACCATAAAGTATTGTTGAATCACCATCTGTTTTTGGTACCTTTTTGCTTGCTCACCTGGCGAGGGCAGATATTTTTTTATCTTTTTCCCAAATGCATATTGAAAAAAAATTGTTTAAGGAGCTAAGTAGGGGGTGTTCGTTGAGCACGGAGTATAGGATCTCAATATCTCTTACCCGGTTGCCAGACGATTTTAATAATAGGAGCTATTATGGATTTCAAACCTCACCCTCATATTGTCTGGGAACCTACTAAAGAGTTAACTTCGCAGTCACAGATGCAAAAGTTTATTGATGCCGTTGGTGTTGACGATTATGCCGCTTTATTGGCTAAAGCAGACAGTGATCCGGAATGGTTCTGGAATGCGGCTATCGGTTTTCTTCAGGTGAAGTTTTATCAAAATTATAGCTCTGTCATGGACCAGTCTAAAGGTATTGAATGGACTCAGTGGTGTGTGGGCGGAAAAACGAACATAGTGATGAATTGCCTGGATAAGCATAGGGGGACCCCAATATGGGATAAAACCTTTATTCACCATGAGAGCGAGGGCGGAGAAAAAACATCACTCAGCTATGCTCAGCTTGACGCAAAAGTCTGCCAACTAGCAGAGGGTATGCGCTCATTAGGTTTAGGCAAAGGAGATAGCATCGGTTTGTACATGCCGATGATTCCGGAGGTCGCTGTAGCATTTTTGGCAATCATTAAAATAGGCGCTTTGGTTATACCGCTCTTTTCCGGGTTTGGCCCAGAGCCCATAGCGGTCCGGCTGAATGATGGACTTGCCAAAGCTGTGATTACCGTGGACGGGGCACCCAGAAGGGGGAAAACAGTCGGGTTAAAATCATCAATTGACGAGGCCAGAAAGAGCATCCCTTCACTGGAGCATGTGATCATCTTTAATCACATGGATATGGGTATTAACAACCAGCCCGGCGACCTTGATTGGGACGAACTGATCAGAGATATGCCAACCACCAGTGAAACACAGGTAATGGATGCCGAAGACCCTATGATGCTGGCTTACACTTCAGGGACTACCGGCATGCCCAAGGGCACAGTACAAACTCACTGCGGACTCATGATCAAGGCGATGTTTGACCTGCAAATCTTATCAGACCTGACCGGTGAAGACAGGCTGCTTTGGATGAGTGATATGGGCTGGGTTGTCGGGCCACTTGAAATTTTAGGTGTTTGCTTTACCGGAGCCACCCTGATTATGGGAGAAGGTGCACCTAGCTACCCAGATGCAGGTCGTATTTGGCGATTAATTGATGAATATAAAGTAACTTGGCTTGGTTTTGCCCCAACTATTGCACGTATCTTTATGAATCAACCAGAGGAAAACGTCAGTCGCTATGATTTTTCTTCATTGAGGGTGACCCTGACGACTGGAGAACCCTGGAACCCAGATGCCTGGCTCTGGTTTTTTGATAAAATATGCGGCAAGCGTGTACCCATTCTCAATTATACCGGTGGTACCGAAATTGGCGGGGGCATCCTGGGCTGCACAGTGCTTCGCCCACTTAAACCCTGCTGTTTTAATACAGCCGTTCCCGCGATGGGTGCTGATATTCTTGATGAACAGGGCGACTCCATTGAAGTTGGAACTGTTGGAGAGTTAGCTCTGCGCAACAACTCTATTGGCCTAACGCGCGGGTTATGGAAAAATCCTGAGCGCTACCTTGATAGCTACTGGCGCACAGTGCCTGGAGTCTGGGTTCATGGTGACTGGGCTGTCAAGGATGACCAGGGAATGTGGTATGTCTTGGGCCGTTCAGATGACACACTCAAAATTGCCGGAAAACGAACGGGGCCTGCCGAAATTGAAGGGCCATTGCTGGAAACCGGAAAAATTGTGGAAGCAGCTGTCATCGGAGTTCCTGACAAGATTGGTGGTTCTGCGGTTGTGTGCGTGTGTGTTCCAAAAGATGATTGCCAAGATCAAGCCACACTTGAAACGCAGTTAATCGATGCGGTAGTCAATGTAATGGGACGGGCCTATAAACCGAAGCAGGTTGTGTTTGTAAAAGACCTGCCAAAAACCCGTACCATGAAAATTATGCGTCGAGTGGTTAAAGCGGTGTTACTGGGCAAAGACCCGGGTGATCTTTCCTCAATGGTTAATCCTGAATCCATCGATTTTCTTAGACAACAAAAAATCCAGTAGCCTGGAGGAGATGGCTGGGGTTGTTACGGCAGAAAAGAGGTCGGGGTTTTATACCCGGTTAGAGAGCCTGCCGCCGATGGTAGGCGTACAGAGGTTCGGTGCAAACCCCCTATACGCCCAGCCAACAACAGAGGGTTTACAGCTTGGTGACGGTTTAATTACTGCCAAGATATCGCCAGGTGTGACCAGCCACAATGGTACGATCATCCACCGTAACACCCAGCTTGGCCTTAGCATAGACACCATTTTCACGTGATTCAATTGCTACCACCTCACCCGTAACGGCTATTGTATCTTCAGGAAAAACCGGGGAGAGAAAAGTGACCTCAAGCTCACCGCCGTACCCCCAGCCCTGCCAATCCCATTCGGTCATGATCTGAGATACAAAAGCGAGCGAGTTGAGCCCGTGCGCAATGGTGCGGCCATAAAAAGTGTCTTTGGCAAATTCTGGGTCGATATGTAGCGGGTTAAAATCTCCGGAAGCTTCAGCATATTCACAGATCGTATCCTGGGTAATTTTTCGTTTGGTAAGCGGTAGTTTGTCGCCCACTTTTACTCCAGCAAATTCGTGCATTAACCTTCTCCCGTCTCTTATTTTGACCAAATTCTAGTGATTTCACTGGTAGTCACCGGCTCACCGTTCTGGTTTTTAGTAACCGATTCCATTACCACGTAGTTGCGCCCTTTTTTGACATACTTCTCTTTGATAAAACAGGTGGTAAAAAGAGTATCGCCGACACAGGCTGGTTGATGAAAAACAAATTTTTGTTTTGCATGAACACCACCAGGAGGTGACTTTAACGCTTTCATCGCCTCAATCATGTAGATCGCTGCGAGACTAGGCGGCGCTAATTGTTTAGCACCGGTTGTTTCCTTGAAGGCCACTGAGGCATCACCCGTTGCTACCAGGTACTGGTTTACTTGGGAGCCCACAACTGGATACTCCACCGGTTTATCTGGAAAGGCCAATCCAATTTCCAGTTCATCAAATAAAAGATAGTCTGCCATGGGCGTATCCAGTTATTGTTTTTCAAGAAGGTATTGAACTAACTCAGCGGTTCACTCAGAACAGGCGAATTAGTTATTGTTCAACTGGTTCAGTCGGCTGAGTGTCTGCTGCGCCTCATCCATCATTCGGTCAAACAGTTCTTTGACGGTTGGGATATCATGCGATAGCCCGATTGATTGACTGAGTGAAACCAGCCCGGCATTAAGATCACCACCGGCATACATCTTGCGCGCATTGTCACCAGAGATTATTGGGATCAGATCTTCGAAAGTCGCACCGCCCTCCTCCATCTCAAGACATTTTTTAGCAGCTTCGTTTGTCCAGACACGGTGCGTAGAACCGATTGAGCGCATAACCAGCATGGTATCCAGCTCGCTGGCCTCCAAAAAAGCCTGCTTGAGATTATCATGAATGGGACACTCCTGGGTCATCATCAACCGGCTTCCCATGATCACAGCCTCAGCACCAGCAGATAAAAGAGCAACCAAACTTCTGCCGTCAGCAACACCACCGCCACCGATAACAGGAATTTTGACCGCATCAACTACCGTAGGAACTAGTACCAGCGTGCTGATATCAAGCTTACCGGTAGCGCCACCGTTTTCATAACCTACGACAGTGACAATATCTGCCCCTATAGATTCAGCCTTTCTTGCGTATCGCGCACCAACACACTTATGTATCCAGGTCATGCCCGCTTCTTTGAACATGCTTGACAATTTTTCCGGTGCAGAATGCCCTGAGGTTTCAACAACCTTGACCCCTTTTTCGGTCATAATGCGCACATAGTCTTCATTATCAACCGGTTGCATCGAAGGAAAAAGGTTAATATTTACCGCAAAAGGTTTGTCAGTAAGCGACTGGATGGTATCAATCGCCTGGGCAAACTCAGCCTCTGTTTTATAGATGGCCGAGGCAAGAATGCCTAAACCGCCGGCATTAGAGATAGCTG
Source organism: uncultured Pseudomonadales bacterium (assembly GCA_964473915.1). Lineage (GTDB taxonomy): Bacteria > Pseudomonadota > Gammaproteobacteria > Pseudomonadales > IMCC2047 > CAYYRK01. Next base: position 1,025 of record CAYYRK010000077.1, on the reverse strand, counting down.
CAACAAATTCCGCCTTTGATACCGACATCATTGCGCCGCCGATTATCGGATATTTAATATTCAGTAGCTTAGTGATTTTCGTTTCGAACATAGAACAAGCTCTCTTATTAATTGTGACAAGCTGGGCGCGCTGTATGCCCAACTGCCAATATTTATTGGTTTTATTTTAACCCGGTCAGCAGATCGTTGTATTGACAAAAGGAACCGCTCATCATTTACTAAGCGGCTGGTTCAGCCTAACAGTTGCCGTTCCGGTTACATTGAGATCCCACCGGCTTTTTGGATGGGTGGTAGGAGAATAAAGGCTCCTTGCTGCTAAATCAAGAACAGTCCACCCTCTATACAATCCATTGGGCAGTGTTAATGACCCCCACTTTCAAGTCACGTCAAGGCAGCTTAATGCTCACCGGGGTATAATTAGAGCAATCTTCTTACTCAATAAATCTGGACTTTTTTGGACAGGGCTTTTATCCTTCCTATTCGTTTCAATATGAGCAATCGGCCACCCTTTCCCTAAATGACAAGCCAGCTGTTTTCACGAACACTGGAAGGGTAGCTTCGCGTTTGAGTATTCAGGCCTACTGCGTCAGCTATTCGTGGCCAACCCCGCTCACTACAACGAATTTATGGCCACTTTTTTAGAGGGCTATCTCTACGGCCTCATGGATTTTTGTTTTATTAACTCTACAGGAGAATTTAAATGTCTGATTATAAAGATATTATTTACACCGTTGAAGATGGTTTAGCGACCATTGCCATCAACAGGCCCAAACGCCTAAACTCCTTCACGGGCGACACCATTAATGAGATGCAAGATGCTCTGGAAAAAGCCGAGGCTGATGGTGATGTTGCGGTTATCTGCCTGACAGGCGTTGGCGACCGCGCTTTTTCAGCCGGTGGAGACATTGAGTGGGAAGCAGGCGGCGGCCTGGATGATCTCGAATTCAACTTTGACCGCAAGCTGGTTGAGTGTCAGAAACCGATCATCGCCCGTGTTAATGGCTATGCCATCGGCGGCGGACACC
>CAYYRK010000076.1:0-11934 GCA_964473915.1 uncultured Pseudomonadales bacterium | reverse complement strand
TTCTTTTGCGTGCATCTATTTTTTCCATTCGAGTATTTTAATATGCCGGGTATTTGGCGTTTAGGTTAATAGCGCAGTAACCGGCTTAGAACCTTATCACCATATTTATAAAAGCATCCCTCTTGCCCTTTTCCTGCGTGCTGCGCATCTGGTATGTGACATGCCGTCTTAGCATGCCCTGCTTGATTGCCTGGGGATCCAGTTCGATGCCCCACATCATATCGATCTGGTTGGGCACAAATGAATATCGCACATCAAAGATCACAGAAGGGTCGTCTTTGTGCACAGCAACGAAGTCATCAGAAAACCACCGGAACCGTTCAATATCCTGGGCATATTGGCTCTCTTCCGGCAGCCAGGGGAAGTCGCGTTTAACGTCCAGCTTCCTGATCGAGTCGCCTTCAATAATTGCCGGCTCAAGCAACAGCCTGACGGCATCAACATGATATCGTCCACCGGACTCATAGATCAATTTCCAGACATGCCGATTCGCGAAGGTGGGTTTCACATGCATCCGTTCTACTTGATGACCACGAGATTCGGCTAATTCGTACAATGACTGCTCTGCACGCATTTTCTGCATAACGCCTGCACTAAGAAATATTACGGCATACACAAATGCGATGCGTGCATACAAAGGCTTCTTTCTGATGGCCGAAGCGGCTACCAGCACAACAACAGGTAGCGTAAAAAACGGATCGATGATGGAAACACTATTCCATGCGATTCTTATATCACTGAAGGGCCAAAACAGCTGCGTACCGTACGAAGTGCAGGCATCGAGCAGGCCATGCGTTGAATAGCCCAGGAAGCTGAACAGGTATATCTGTCGGAAACTCAGGTCAACAGAGAACCAGCGGAATCTGCTTATGGCGAAGGCGATAAATGCGCAGATCAAGGCACCCACAGGAATAAACAGCAGCGAATGCGTGAATTGGCGATGGTATTCGAGGAAAAGCAGCGGGTCTTCCTGGGAGGAAATCAGCACATCCAGATCAGGCACCATGCCTGCACAGGCACCGATGATCAACGCTGACCATTGGTGATTGGGTTTTGCTGATGACTGTGAGAGGCTGGCAGCAAATCCAGCCTGTGATATAGGATCCATCGCTGAAGAATATCAAATGGCAGTTAAATAATCACTCAATATAAACACTGCATTTTCATAGGTGTTGCACCAGATAGTACTGAATGGAAAATCCTCGTAGCTTCGGTGAAGCATTGATTGATTGGGGTTATTTTGCGCCCGTTGTGCTCAATAGCGGGCCTATATGTGCTTGGCAAAGAGACGGAGTAAGTGCCTTACTCCGCCCCTGCTGTTAGTAGGGCAGCTTTAAGCAAAAACTCTGGATTTTCAATAGCTCCATATCGTCAACACCGCGCCGGATTTGTACCAGTTCTCGGCGCCCCATCTCATCCTCAAAGGGTGCAGTGTATCTGTGCTGCCGTTCCTCAGTGCTAGGCATCAGTTCGAGAAAGTTTTCATGCGGTTGGGTGAGGTCATCATCGACCCCCATCACATTGCTGCGATAACTTGAGCAGGGGTAGTTCTCAGGCCTTGCCACCATTCCGTCGTGCACCAGGTTAAGCTTAATATAGCGGTAGCAGAGTAGCTATCGGTATCCACCAGGCTGATTTTATAGCGGCCCTCCCAAAGCGATTTTGAGCGCGATAGCAACGGTTAAAATAGCTTCTATAGCGTCTACCCAGCGACTGCATCACCGGGCAGGCTACCTCCCGTCCCCGGCGTCCCCGGCGTCCCCGGCGTCCCCGGCGTCCCCGGCGTCCCCGGCGTCGCCAGAAGGTGCAGATGATTCGTCATTAACACCCAGGTATGCACCGCAAGACGATAATTTTCAGCTGCGTTTGTCAGTGACGCGACAAAATAACGAGCATCGGCCTTGCGTGCAATAATGGGATCCCGGTTATGTCCTCGAACCATCAAATGCTACGGCTGACCGGGTAAGAGCAATCTGGGTTTTCGAGGCATCCTTTCCTCCTTAGCCCCGGCTCCTTTCGGATTAATGATTTTAAAAATCAATATGTTATATGGATTTTGCTTCGGAGTCTAATTACGAGCCGAGCGAAACTGGTGTGAAAATGTGGCATCATAGAGTTTTGAGTCATTAAACTCGTTACAATTAAGCACCTTAGAAACAATAATCATCGCTGTGGAACGAACGCCAGCCGCTGTTATCTTCTCAGCAATATCGGCCAGAGTGCCTCTGAAAATACGCTGTTCTGGGTGTGAAGCACGTTCCACGACTGCGACAGGCCAGTCATCGGGATAAACTTCTTTGAGTTCACGTACCACTTTCTTGATCAAAGTAATGCTGAGAAACAGGCAGAGTGTCGCCTCATGAGCAGCTAGGCTTTTGAGGCTTTCTTTGTCTGGAACCGGGGTACGGCCTGAGGCGCGGCTCAGGATGATGGTCTGACAATGCTCGGGCAGCGTCAGCTCCTGCCCCAGTGCGGCGGCTGATGCCTGGAAAGAGGAGACCCCCGGCACCACTTGCCAGTCAATGCCCAGTGCATCAATTTGCCGGGTCTGTTCGGCCAGTGAGCTGTAGATGGATAGATCGCCCGTTTGCACCCTGGCTACATCGTGGCCCTGTTGATGGGCGTTACGATAAACCTCAGTGATCTCCTGCAGATCCATGCTGGCTGAATCGAGCACCAGTGCGTCATCGCGTGCCCGCTCGACCACCGCACGCGGTACCAGAGAGCCAGCGTAGAGTACTACCGGGCACTGTTCCACCAGCCGTGCGCCCTTAACAGTGATTAGGTCAGGGTCGCCTGGCCCTGCGCCGATAAAATAGACGGTCATACCGGTTCACCCTCTTTTTGCTGTTGATTCAGATCAGTGCGCAGAGCGCGGCCACGCTTTTGTCCGTTCTGTAAAGCACCATCGTCAAGGTCATATTTTTTGGTATAGCCACGTGGGGTGACGATCAAACCCTCGAACTGATAGCTGCTGCTATTGCCAACAATTACCGCAGCATTCATACCAAAATCATGCTGTAAAAAATTTTCCAGATCACTGATAATAATTCGCTGGCCATCACGGTAGGCATGTTCAACAATGGCGACTGGTGTGGTGGCTTTCTGGTATTTGAGTAAAATATCTCGCGCCTGAACGATTTGATCCTGGCGCCGTTTTGAGCGTGCATTATAAAAAGTGATGGCAAAGTCAGCACTGGCGGCTGCTTCGACGCGCTTTAGAATCAGCTCCAGAGGAGTGAGCAGATCAGAGAGTGAGATGGTGCAGCTATCATGCCCCAGTGGGGTTCCCACCAAAGATGCGCAGGAGTTAGCAGCGGTGATGCCGGGAATAATTGACACCTGGGTAGGATGCGCACGGGTCCAGCCCTGTTTTTCCAGTAGCTCCATCGCCAGCGAGCCCATAGCATAGATGCCTGCATCTCCTGAGGAGATCAATGCAACCTTGCGGCCAGCCAATGCGGCCTCTACCGCAAGCGTGGCGCGCTTAATCTCGGCGGTCATGCCGCTGCCCAATACTTCCTTGTCGTTACACAGTGGGGCAACCAGCGCTAAATAGCCTTCGTAGCCCACCACCAATTCCGCTTCTTCGATGGCCCTGCGTGCCATGGGTGCTATCAACTCCAGGTTACCGGGGCCGATGCCCACTATATTTAATTGTCCTGTCTCTTTACTCATAATATTAATCCGTCATTGAACATTATTTAACCTAGTTTTTTGATCTCATCATTGATCTGTTCGATCAGAGTCTGGGTGACTGCTGGCAGATCCAGCAAGCAAAAACGCTCGCCGCTGATCGGCTTGGCCATTTCAACATTACACTCAGTGCCCAGGCTTTGGCTGATATCCGTTAAATCTTTAATGCAGTGGTTGCCTGAGACCAGCAGCAATGGGATCAGCCGCACGCGGGGACGTTCCACCGCTGGTATTGCGGTGCGAATTTCGCCCAGCAGTGCTTCACGCACCACCCCAAAGGGGTAGATACCCTCCAGTGAACAGGTAAAGTTGCGTGGCCCGATACGATTCAATAACCCCTCAGCATACTGCACTGCACTGTAACCGGGGTTATCAAGGCAGGGGGCTCCATGGCTGATAAAGAGGTTTGCCGTATCGGGTGCGGTAGGAAAATGGTCGGCCAATGCCTGCAAAATATTGTTGGCTGCCTTCACCTGCTGCAGCAGTGCTGAAGTTACCACCAAACGTGATAGCGAAAAATGTTTAAAGCCATCAACAGTGGCGTGGGCCATGGCGTGCTCTTCAGTGGGAAAGAGGTAGGTTGAGACCACTATAATACGGCGGTAACCGGCCATATCCATGTTGGCCAATTGTTGCGGTAAATTAAGGTAATGCTGCCCCTGTTTGGCAAGCCCTTTGAGTACCATGCGCGAACTAATTGCAATTTCTGCTGGGTAATCAGGGAAGGCAGCACGCACCTGCTCAAGCAGTGTTAGATAACGTGGCTGCGCCACCACGGAGCCAAAACAGGCCAGGATGATGGCGGTGTCTTTTTGGTAGTGTCGAAATCGTTTCATAGTATTCTCAAGAAGAGCTGTTTGATGCGATATTAGGGGCGGAGTTGACCGGTGCCAGGTGTTTTTTGGGTAACTGTTCCCGCAGGTTTTCATTGGTCATTAATGCAGTAAATACTTGCTTCCACAGTGTCTCATCGAATTGATCAATGTTGCGTAACCACAGTGCATGATTATCCGTAGCGGTTTCGCCAGGAGCGATATTTTGGTAAATCACGGCTGTGGTGCGGTTTCTGCATGCACCCAGACAGTAGGTGCGGTTTATTTTGATGCGTTGAGCACCGCGATTTACCCCCATCTTCTTGACGACATTGCGTATCTTGTGTGCCAGCTGTTTCTCGTCCTCCTCTGCACAACGGCCTGCACCACAAATCATCAGGTGGTAGCGATAGTAGAGCAGCGGACGTTCAGGATCGACCTTGTGTGGTTTACAGTGAAACCCCGGTACGACCTTGCTGCCCATCGTATTATGGTGTGAATGATGCAAATGAGCTTTTTCAACGGCGGGTAAGGAATCTTCTGCTATGGCGTGGTGAGCCGCATGCTTTCCAGTTGTACGGTTGTAAACTGTACGGCAGGCGGCCAGCGTCATGTTTTTGCCCTCATTGAGGTACTTCCATTTGGCGACCAACAGTTTGTTGCTACCCGAGTGGTAGAGTGCTGCGGCCTCGGCGACCGAGCTGACACCAACGCAGCGTTTGACCGTTTCCGAGGGGTTTTCAATGCCTTCTACGCCATCCAGTGTTGCCGCACTATAGGTGATAAAGGGCCGCTGTAGTTCGTCGGCCAATAATTGTAGTCCTGTTTCATCGGCCTTCAGGTCGATAGAGACCAGTGCAGTGACACTGCTGCAAGCCAGGTTCTGTTCGGCCAGAAAAGTGTTTAGCCCTGAGCGCAAACTATGCAACGGTATATTGCGGTCGCAGCCTACTCCCAGGGTCAGAGAGTTAGGTCGCCATAGCACACAGCGTTTATTCAAATGTGGCGCAAGACGCAGCAGTTGCTCCAGCACATCGCCACGATCACTAATGATAATGGCCCCCTGGTAGGGTGTCAGATCAACCTTGTTAAAGCTGTTTGTTACATGCAGATGTTCAGGTAGCGGGTGTTGATAGGGCCACCAGTTTTGTTCGCCCGTTTCCTGAATGATAATAACCGGCTCCCCATTGACCACTGCTGCTGAGACCGGGGTTATTGCCACTTCGCTGACCGGTTCTAGCTGCCAGCCGTAGGGTTCACCTAACAGGTCAACTGAGAGCGTGCGGGAGGTGTCAGACGCTGTCGTCAGTACCGGGGTGGCTTGAAGTAGTTGCGCAACTTGAGATGCGATGGCATTGGCTCCACCTCGATGGCCTGATAATACCGGAATACAAAAGCGTGCCTGCTCGTCAATACAGTTGACACCCGGGTCGGTACGTTTGTCGGCCAACAGTGGTGCTAAAAGACGGGTAGTAATCCCGATGCTAAAAAAGCAGATATGCTGCTCATAGCAGAGAAACTGATCCCTAAGATGACATGAAAGCGGTAGTTTTAATAGTTGCGCCTGGGGAAAATCACCACAAAATTTTTCACTGATAAACAGTTCTGCCTCGGGCAACAGGCGCGCCAATTTTTCTGCCTGGCGAGCACCGTTGCGGGTAATTGCGTGAATGGCAATTTTTTTCTGACTCATTGAAGCTGCCCTAGTGTTTGCGCATTATTGTTGTTGCGCAGGAAACCACGACGCTTGCGAATAGAGATCTGCACCATAGAAAAATAGCGATTTTCTGCCGGCACTTCATCAAGGTCACGATGAATTTGCTGTTGTTCCATGGATGCGTGGGAAACATAGGTGGCACAACTTAACAGGCCCAGTTGTGCCAATATTTTTTTCAATGGCTCAATCATTCGTCCGACTTTCATCAGCAAAATAGTATCGAACTCTTCTACCAGATGCGGGAGCATTTCAATGCCATAGGTGGCAGGTACAACACAGAAGCGTTCCTCCCCATCACCCAGAGGAATACCTGTGGCGGCAGCTACAGCGGTAATTGAAGAGATAGCAGGAACAACATCAATGACCGCTTCTGGCAACTGTTCGTTAATCTCTTCCAGCACATAGGACCAGGTGGAAAAAACTGAAGGGTCCCCTTCGGTGATAAACAGTACATCCAGCCCGGCTTTGAGTCGCTTACAAATTGCACTGCCCGCTCGCTGAAAGGCGGGGATTGTAACGGCGCTGTTCTTGGTCATGGGGAAATGCAGAAACAATCGTTCGCCGCGCATTGCGTCCTCTTCCAGCGCACCACAGACAATATCCCAGGCAAAAGAGTGATGGCTGCCAGCCTTCTTTTCCGGAATAGCAATGACGTCAATGTGCTGTAGTAGCTTGACTGCGCGTAGGGTGAGCAGGTCACTGGCGCCTGGACCCACGCCCAGTGCATAAAGTTTACCGAGAGCCTGGGTCATAGAGGGAGATCCTTTTTTTCCAAAATAAATAGATGAATAGGGCTTTCTGGGGCATAGCGAGTGTAGTGAGCCAGCGGTGCCCCCTGTGCAATATTGACTAACATAATTTGTGGTTTGAGGTTGTGTGCCTGGGTTAGCTGGAAAACTTCTGTGACGCTATCCAGGGTGACCGCAGCGATAACCAGCCGTCCACCGGGGCGCAGGGCCTCCCAGCTGGTATTAAAAATATCGGCCATTGCCCCGCGTGAACCACCAATAAAAACGGCATCGGGTGCAGGCAGTTCGATGAGTGCCTGGGGTGCGCGCCCTTTTATTAGTTTTAGGTTATCCACACGGTGGGTTTGAGCGTTGGTTTGAATTTGATCAAAACATTCGTCATTACACTCTACCGAAAAAACCTGACCACGCCATGCTTGTTTGGCTGCCTCAATGGCTACAGAGCCTGAAGCGGAACCCACGTCCCAGACGCAACTGGTTGGGCTCAGGTTAAGGTTGGCCAGTGCCAATGCTCTGACCGGTTGTTTGGTAATTAACCCTTTGGCGGGCATCCGCTTAAGGTAGGCATCATCGGTGCAATGCAGCGGGTGGTCGCCCCAGGGTTTTCCGCCATCACGCTGTAAAATCATCACGTTGAGCGGATTGATGTCGGTACTGTCCAGTGCGCACAGTTGTGCAACACTTAAGCTGCGCACCCGTTCATCGGTGCCCCCCAGGCTTTCACAGATGTGCAGCCGCCAGTGCTCTTCGTGATAAGCTGCCAGATGCTGAGCAATGGTGACCGGGTTGTTTTTTTTGTCGGTGAGTAGTGCAAAAGTATCACCCTGTTGTAACCGTGCAACCAGCCCCTGCATCGGGCGACCGTGCAGGGTAATAAACTGTGCGTCATCCCAGGCGATGCGTAGTCTGGCGAAGGCCAGTTGTACGCTGGACAGTGAAGGTAATATTCTTACGCGCTCACGACCCAACCTCTCGGTAAGGCGTCGTCCCAATCCGAAAAAGAGCGGATCTCCCGAGGCCAATACGCAGATCGGTTCAGCCTCGGCTGCTTCGGTAATCGCATCAAGGTAGTTGTTCAGGCCACCCCTCATTGTCAGCAGTTCACCACGAAATTGCGGGAAGAAGGCAAGGTGGCGCTCAGCACCTGCTAGCACGCCCACTTGCTCGACAACATTGATGGTGCGGCTTGTCAGACCCGAACAGCCATCGTCACCGATACCAATCAGAGTAACCTGGGCTGTCATTTAGAGGCCTCAATCAGCAAAGCATTAAGCGTTGAAACAACCAGTGGGCTGCCACCCTTTCGCCCCACAGAGGTGATGTATTCCACAGCATTGGCCTGCATGAGATTGGCCTTGGATTCCTCCGCCATCACAAAACCGACCGGAATAGCCACGACCAGTGCCGGTTTTACCTCTCCGTGTTCGAGCATACGCAGCAGTTCCAATAAGGCGGTGGGGGCGTTGCCGATGCCGACAACGCCGCCATCAAGTAGCCCCAGGTCACGTGCCCGGCGCATCGCGACAATAGCACGGGTTGACCCTGCAGCTTTGGCGTCATCAATAACCTGCTGATCACTAATAAAACAGTGGGCTGAGCAGCCAAAGGGTTCTAAGCGGCGTTGGCTCAACCCCGCTGTAATCATGGTGACATCAGTGACAATAGTGCAGCCATTACGCAACGCTGTAATCCCTGATTCAATTGCTTGATCGCTAAATTTAAAGAGCTTGGCGAACTCAAAATCACCGCTGGTGTGGATGGCTCGGCGCACTACAGACCACTGGGCCGGGGTTAAGTTATGGCCGCCATGATCACGTTCAATTTCATGATCGATAATACCGAAAGAACCCTCTTCGATTTTTCGTCCTTGTTCGGTGATTTGTTTCATCTGTTCCATGCTTGCCTCTCCTGTTCAGTTTTGTTGGTTTTGCTGGCTAATTAATATTGGCACTGCCCAGTAGTGCGCCATCAAAATCGACCAAATAGACTGCCACAGGCAGCTTTTTCCGAGCAAAGCGGTGGGCATGTTCAGCGGCCATTTGGCACAAAGCATCCCAATAATTGGCGTCAATTTGCCCTCTCAAAAGATCCAGGACATGGCGCGCAGTATTGGCGTTGAGAATAGAATCTACCTGCTTTTGGCTTGCTCCTTGGGAGGCTGCAATTTGTGCCAGCAGGTTAAAGTCAATGGCGTGACCGGAAACGTGCGTCATCATATGCCCGGCGCAAAGTTTGGCCAGCTTGCCAATCATTGCGAAGATGCAGACATGTTTAACCTTGTTTTTAAGCGCTGCACGTAAACCCACGCCGACAAAATCACCCGCTTGAACAAAGGCGGTATCGGGTAGTTCTGGAAAGTGAGCCATGCCAAAACGCTCAGTACGACTACCGGTTGTCAGCGCCAATTCATCAATACCGTTAACACGGGCAATCTCTATCTGTTTGCGTACCGATACGGCAAAGGCGGAAGTAGAGTAGGGCCTTACCGTGCCGCGAGTGCCTAGAATAGAGATGCCACCCAACAGACCCAGGCGAGCATTGATGGTTTTTTTGGCGCGCTCTTCACCTTCGGGCACACTGATGATCACCTGCGCACCACCCTGGTCAGAGGCATCCAGAGCCTGCAATACCATTTCACGAATATTACGGCGCGGTACCGGATTGATTGCGGCTTCGCCCACCGCCAGTTCCAGCCCTGGTTTGGTCACTCGTGCTACACCATCGCCGCCGTCAATAACAACTCCGCCCGCCCGGCGCAGCGTCACGGTGGCTACAATTTCTGCGCCATGAGTGCAATCCGGGTCATCACCGGCGTCCTTGATGACTGAACAGCGTGCGTGTTGTTGATTGTTATGTTCAGTGAGCTCGCAACGTTGTAATTTGAAGCGGGTGACCTCTCCGCAGGGCAGTTCAATGGTCACCTGGTTGCGAACCTGCCCGGTTACCAAAAGCTCTGCAGCTGCACGTGATGCGGCGGCAGCACAGGCTCCGGTGGTATAGCCCCACCGCAGTTCGCCAGCATGACCGGATCGGCCAATATGAGCGCCTTTGCTGACCATCAGTGCTGCCTCGGTTTTTCTTGCTGTTCTGTTAGCGGCTGCTGTAGCAACCAGCGTGGCAGCGCACCGTCTTCGCCCCAATAAAAATGAATATAGGAGGCCAGCAGGTTGCCATGACGCCACACCGGCGTTTCAATAACGGCATCGCGGGCATTTTTAACATGGGCAATATTATCAAGGTTGCCCTGTCGGCTAATGCAGGAGTAGTGAAATTCATGTCCGCGCAGTGATAAGCTCAATGGCGCTATATTATTGGTTTCAAGTTCGATACAGCGATAACCCAGATGCAGCTTCATCTGCGCCAATGAAACGTCCTGATCCAATACGCCAGCCATGGGCCAGACACGCCCATCTTTATCAATAATGGTGTGGCTCATAAGCATCATGCCGCCGCACTCGGCGATCATTCGGCCGCCCTGAGCGCAGTAATCTCTCAGTGCGCTGTGTAGTGAAAGATTTTGCGAGAGTTGTTGTAGGTGAAGTTCCGGATAGCCGCCTGCCAGATAGATTAGATCAGCCTGGGGGAGTTCAGAGTCTTCCAGGGGGCTGAATGTGATTACTTTCCCTAACTGCTCCAGTACCCGCAAATTTTGTGGGTAGATAAAATTAAAGGCTGCATCCTGGGCTACTGCAATCGTCAGGTTTTTGGTAGTAGAAACTGGGGGAGCCGGCCTGGGGGTAGGCTCAGGGGAGCTTGTCGCCTTAAGCAACGCTTCAATATCGATGTGAGCGGCAACATGCTCAGCCATGGTATCGATCATGGCATCGTAGTCGTGTTCATCGGAAATGCACAGCCCCAGGTGGCGCGAGGGTACTGTGATGGCAGGGTTGCGCGGCAGATAGCCCAGCGGAGTCAGCCCGACATCTTCACAGGCAATGCGTAGATAATTGTAGTGACTCTCGCTACCGACCTCATTGAACAACACCCCGGCAATATTCAGTTTTGGGTTGAAGCGGCTAAATCCAAAAAGTAGTGCTGCGGCCGAATAGGCCATGGCTTGCGCTTTTACTACCAGGATGATGGGCAGATTCAGCAGTTGGGCGATCTCCGCGCTGCTGCCCTCACTCCTGTTGGCACCATCAAACAACCCCATGACGCCTTCGACGATAGCCACATCGGCATTGGCAAGCTGAAGAGCGTAGATATCACGAACATGCTCAGCAGAGCTCATATAGCTGTCAAGGTTGTAGGAGGGGCGGGCGCAAGCCTGGCGGTGGTGAAATGGGTCGATATAATCCGGGCCACATTTGAAAGGCTGTACTATTTTTCCACTATTGGCTATGGCGCGCAACAGCCCTAATGTGACAGTAGTTTTCCCTGCACCACTATGGGGCGCAGCTATCAGGAATTGTGATTTCAGGTGAATTTCCCCGGCCATAAGTAACTGTAGCGGGGGGCAGGCCGGCAGGAAACCCTGGTTGCGGGAAAGCCTACAGAGCGCCGCTGGGTAACCCGCCCAACAACCACCGTCCATTGCTGGAGAGGTGGTTTCGCTTAATGCTTTTGGCAGGTTTCCTGGCTTACAGCCTGTTCCAACCCCTTCCCAGCCTAAGCCAGTGGTATTTTGTTGGATCAGTTTGTTGCGCTGAGCGCGACATGCTGCTTACAGTTGCGGGTACGGCCCAGGATTTACACCCGGTTCCCTTTGAAGCCCTTGTTCGGGCACCAGAAGCGTGAATGTCTGATAGCATGGCGTGTTAAACCTAGATGTGTAATTGATATGGATCAATAATGGTCGATTACGCCAAAAATACTTTTGTATCAAGATGAACGGAAGTTTGGCCAGGAGCGTGGCGGGCTTGGGGTCAGGCTACAGCGAAAATGTTAAACATGCCCCGATCTCCCGATGACTTTCGTTAAACCTAAATTCCTCAGTTGACCGCTCCATTCTAATAGTTAG
>CAYYRK010000075.1:0-12041 GCA_964473915.1 uncultured Pseudomonadales bacterium | reverse complement strand
CTGGGGCTACTCGGCCGCAAGCAACCGAGCTTACGCCCAATGCGATTGACCTTCGACCAACCAGAGTTTTCTAATTTCTATCTGCTTTAATTCGGGAGCAAGCTCACAGAGATTTCTTTCGTTAAACTATCAAGTTAAGTATGTACAAAAAAGGGTCCTAATATTTTGAGTAATCTTGATGAACTGAAAAACATAGATTGGAAGCATATTGATTGGCAGGCTGAGCTAAAAAATAATATCAACTCTATTGATTCACTTAAAAAATATATCGATTTATCTGGGGATGAGGAGAAAGTACTTCGTGAGGTGGTCAATAATCACCCCATGAATATTCCCAGATACTACTTGAGCTTAATTAATGAGCATGATGCTAATGATCCCATCCGGAAATTAGCACTCCCGAGTGAAGACGAGCTGGTTGTGGCTGGCTCTATGGGAGAAACAACCAAAGACCCCTATGGTGATGATAAGCATAATAAGGGTAATGGCGTTCTACACAAATATCCATATTCAGCATTAATAGTAGCCACAGATTATTGCTCTATGTATTGTCGGCATTGCTTTAGAAAAGCTATTGTTGGACTACCTAATGATAAGACTGTGGAAAATTTTCAGCAGGCAGCAGCCTATATTCGTGAGCACAAAGAGATTACTAACGTCATAATATCCGGCGGTGATCCCTTACTAATCAACACGCAAAGAATCAGAAAGATTTTAGAAAGCCTTGTGGATATTGAACACGTTAATTACGTTCGTATCGGTACAAGAACCCCGGTTGTTTACCCTATGCGATTCTTTGATGACGATCTTTTAAGGTGTTTCGAAGAGTTCAATAAGCAAAAAACCCTTTATCTTCCTACACACTTTAATCACGTCAACGAAATTACAGATATAGCTACGGAAACCATATTACGTATTCGTCAAGCCGGGGTTACTGTCAATAATCAAGCAGTCCTCCTGGAAGGTGTTAACGATAACGCTAGTGATATAGAGAATTTGATGAATGGGTTGGCTAAAATTGGTGTTAACCCCTACTACCTGTATCAATGTATGCCCGTTTCAAGGGTGAGGCACCACTTTCAGGTGCCGCTAAAAAAAGGGATTGATCTCGTTGATGAGGCCAAGTTGCGACTTGATGGGTATGCTAAACGATTTAAGTTCATTATGGGGCATGATATCGGCAAAATTGAAATATGTGGACGAATGGGTGACAAGTTGATCTTGAAGCAAATTCACTCGAGACCAGAAGAACCTGAAAAAGCCAGCCGCATGATGGTAATGGCCTTAGATGATAAAGCTGGCTGGTTAGATGATATGAGTGAAATAAGTCTATAGTGGATGTTTTGACATAATGAGACCTTCAGTTAAGGATAGTCATCCTATGTTAATGGCCATCCTAACTGAGGAAATAGAAGCGGATGCAAGAAGCCTGCTCCAGGATTGCTTTGTCCCGGCCTGCCTCGTTCAGCAGCCTGTTAGACAGAAAACCCTTACTGTGAAGTGGATCCCATCTTGAAAAACGCTAGTCAGCAGCACCGGCCCAATTAGTGGCTGGTGCCCGATGAACGCGTAATTTTATTATAGACGTTATACTTGCCTACCGGCTTATTCATCGGTATCCGCTTCACCTCTTTTAGAGTTTGCGCATCATAGACAATCAATTCGCCATCAGTTTCCCAGATACTGAGTAAAGCAAAACGCCCATCACGGGTAAACTCGATATGTCCCGATGTTTTTCCCGGTGAAGGGATTAGTGTTTTTACGATCTCCAGCGTGGCCTTGTCGATCACATGAACCATATCCTTGTTTTCTCCAGCGAACACGTCAACCCAGGCATATTGAGAGTTTTCATGGCTTCGCATAAAGACACCGGGCCCTTTGGTTTGGATTTTTCTCAGGGTCTTCCAGCTTTTGGTGTCAATGATGGTGACGCTGTGTTGTTTCAGGTTAGGGGTGGCCAAAACCGTGGTATCTTTGTATTTCCAGGTAATACCAGAACCCAGATGCGGCATACCGGTCAAGGTAAGATCCGCAACTTTCTGCTTTGAATTCAGGTTGAAAACCTGGCCATTTTTGCTATTTCGTGCTGTTCCAATGATATTGTTATATTCCTGATCAAAAAAGAAATCATCGAAATAATCATCAGTTTTAATACGGTTAACCGGGAGCCCTTCCTCACGTAGGGTAGTATGATTATCCGCATCACCCCTCCCCTTCACCGCTTCACCCGCATAACTGATCTCCCAGACCTCTTTAAAGTCTTTCAGCGCTGCGATAAAGCTTTGACGGGGTGGAGCGGTATAGACCGCACTTACCCGAGAGCTGTTACCTTTCTCATCGGTGACAGGAATGATTTTTATCAAGTTCAGATCTTTTGCATCAAGCAACACTAAAGTATGCGGCAGGTAGTTGCCAACCAGCACATAACGATCATCTGCCGACACCGCCAGGTTGCGGGTGTTGATCGCTACACGAGTTTCGGCGACCATTTCTAACCGATACATATCAAACTTACTGATCCAACCGTCACGTGAGGCCAGGTATACAAAACGGCCATCAGAGGTAAATTTGGGGCCTCCGTGCAGCGCATAGCGGGTTTTAAAGCGGTGAATCGGCTCAAACGTATCCCCATTGAGTACGCTAACATGGTGGCTGCCTGATTCTACAACCAGAAACAGATTCAGCGGGTCCGCTTGGTATATCGGTTTTTGAGCAGGTTGCGAGAGAAGCTCCGGCTTATAAATAATATGGCTTGCTTTTATCGACGGCTCATTCCATTCCGGTATTTTTGGCAGTGGCGTATAGATATAGTCAACAAGCGACTGAATTTCTTCGGTTTTTAACTGTTCTCCGAACGCCGGCATCTGTGTTGCGGGAAGACCGTTGGTGATTGAGTTGATCGCCTGTTTCTTTCTAACCCGTTTTAAATTTTCAGGTAACAGTGCTGGGCCTATACCTCCCAATCGGTCTATACCGTGACAGGTTGCGCAGTGCTGCCCAAACAGGTTCGGCTGGCTTTCACCACCCGCCTGCAGACAGGTTGATGCCAGTAGCAACAGAAAAAACCCAAAACTGTTAGTTCGCAAAACCGATCTCTCTTATATTTAATTTTAGCGGAATGGGTTGGTCCTGATCATAATCTTCAGGCTTGATCCCCAGCTCATCATCTTCCATATAACAGGCCGGGTCCTCCCACCAGGGATCTCCGGTTGTTTGGAAGGCGCGCACACGAGTATTGCCACCACAAACATCCCGGTAATGGCAGACACCGCAACGGCCGCGCAACGGTCTGGGCTCAGCTTTAAAGCCAGCCATTAGGGGGTCAGACCTGTCTTGCCAAATTTCGGAGAAGGGTCTTTCGAGAACGTTACCAAGGTTATAGTTCCACCAGAAGGTATCCGGGTGAACATTGCCAATATTATCGATATTTGAAACGTTTACACCCGAGGAGTTGCCACCCCACTGCGCCAACTTGGCCCGCATATGATCATAACGTTCCGGGAAGCGTTTTTTGACCCACTGTAAAAAGTAAACACCATCAGCATCGTTGTTACCGGTTACAAACTCCTGATTTTTCCCTGCCTCAACTGCGGCCCAGCAGGTATCAAACAGGGTGTCCAATGTCTCACGGGTGATACGGTGGATCGCATCATGACCACGGTGACGATTACCGCGACCGCCATAATTTAGATGGGAAAGATAAAATTTATCAACCCGCTCCTGCTCCATCAGGTTGAGAAGAAAGGGTAGCTCACCCGCATTATCCTGGGTGATAGAGAAACGGGTACCGACTTTAATCCCATGTTCTCGGCACAACCTTAGCCCCTTTAAAGAAGCATCAAAAGCACCTTTTTTTTGCCGAAACTCATCATGGGTCTCACGCATACCATCGATGCTGATACCGACATAGTCGTAACCTACCGCAGCGATCTCTTTAATATTCGACTCGTCAATCATCGTGCCATTGGTTGAAAGGGCTACGTAAAACCCCATCGCTTTTGCATGGCGAGAAATTTCCAGCATGTCCGGACGCAGCAGTGGCTCTCCACCGGAAAGAATCAGCACGGGCACCCTAAACTGTTTTAGGTCCTTCATCACATCAAAAACTTGGTCAGTAGAGAGTTCACCAGGAAAATCCACGTCAGCTGAGATGGAATAGCAGTGTTTACACGCCAAATTACAGCGCCGTACCAGGTTCCATATCACCACTGGGCCAGGCGGCTTTCTTGCTGGCCCCAGGGGGGTTGGGTTTTTTAATTCCTGCATATATTGAGAGATTCGAAACATGATTCAGCGCCGCCCTCCGATGCGGATTCCAGTCTTTTTTAAAATACGTGTACTAAAAAGTATGTCGTGAGCACGACAGTGTTCACCTAGTAAGGTGGCAATTTTCTCCGCTTTCTCAAGCACCTCTTCACGAGAATGCCCATGAACCATGGCGAAGAGGTTATAGGGCCAGTCGGGTAGAAAGCGTGACCGATGATAGCAGTGGCTAACAAACTCCTGCTTGCCGACACGCTCGCCCAGTGATTGAATCAACTCATCTGGCACGTCCCAAACAGACATGCCATTGGCGGTATAGCCCAGTTTATAGTGGTTGGGCACCACACCAATTCGCCTAATCCGACCATCTTCACGCATCGCTTCCAGGCGTGCCTTGAGCAGCTCAGCAGTGACCCCAAGCTGGCCAGCTATTTGCTGATAGGGCTCTGGCACTAAAGGCAGGCCTGACTGCGTTGCAAGAATAATTTCACGATCCAACTCTATCTGTTTCACTACTGTTTTCCCACTATCAAACCTTAAAATACAGGCCAACATAAAACTCTTGCAACTTCGGCATATTACGAACTGGCAAGCCAGTATCAGCCTCAATTGCAACCAATGTCTTATCGAGATCGTCCTGTGTTTCTGTTGCCAGTACAAACCACATATTTAATTGATGGTCGCGCTGGTAATTGTGTGCAACCTGGGAGTATGCATTGACCTTTTCAGCAACAGCTTCAAAGCGCTCTTCAGGAACCGTCATAGCACAAAGACTCAGAGCCCCATCAAATTTAACCGCATCATACAGCGGGCCAAAACGGGTCAAATAGTTATCATCCAACAGCCGTTCTATTCGGGAGATAAGTTCTGTTTCACTGGTCCCCAGTTGATCGGCCACGACAGCAAAAGGATGATCACAGACAGGAAAATCCAGTTGCAACCGGTTAATGATATTGCGATCAAGCTCATCCATCATGATAGAGATTCATCCTTAACAAAATATTTTGCACCACACTGTTTAAACCGCTGGCGGGAAAACAGTATCTCATGAGATATCTCTTCCAGACCCAGTTTTTTTACGAGGTGCTCAACACGACTCATGACGTAATCTCGACTTTTGCCATGGATCATGCTGAATAGATTATATTGCCAATCAGGTTCAACTCTCGGGCGTTGATAGCAAAGCGTGACGCTCTCATCCAGGCTTAGCTGCTCACCCAGCTCATCAACGCGGTCATCAGGCACGTTCCAAACCAGCATGGCATTAGCCCGATAACCCAGCTCATGATGACGAACGATGACGCCAAAACGACGAATAATACCCGCAGATTGCAGCTCGCTGATCTTATTAATGACTACTTTTTCAGTAAGCCCAAGTTGGGTACCAATGGCAAGGTAGGGCCTTTCCGTTAATGGCAAACCGGCTTGAATAGCGGAAACTAATGGTTTGTCTATCAGGATATCAACATTATTGGACTGTGCTGATTTGTATCTATCATTTTTATCACATTTCACCGCTGAGTTTTTTCCCATCTTAAAACCCAGGTCAATATGATATTCCTTAAGCAAAGGAAGCTGCATCACCTTATAGCCGCTGAGATGCTCTATCTTCTCAATAGCTATATTCAATGCGCTCTGATTAGCCGCTACTATAACGAACCATAAGTTCAGATGATGCTCACGTTCATAGTTGTGATTAACCCCAGAGAACTCATTAACGATGGTGGCTACCTTAATCAGTTGATCGGCCGGAATACTCATGGCTGCCAACGTACTAACCCCCAATACATTCGGCTTAAATACTGGCCCCACACGGTTAATCTTGCCGTTGGCATTCAGTTTGATCAGCAGATCAATGACTGTTTGAGTGTTGGTTTTCAACTCATCAGCCATATAGGCATAGGGCTCTGGAATAAGGGGGAAATGATGTTGATACTCATTAAGCAATCGTTGTTCAATCTCTTCCATCTTGCTATAACCCAATTTTGTGAGCACGATTTGTAAAAAATATGCCTGATGGTTTTTCTGCTGCTAGCTCCTTGATCACTTCCAGTGTTTGTGCATTGTAAATTTTAACCTTGTCATCATCCCTGACGGAGGTCCAGAGCTTCTCGCCACGAGGAGTAAACTCCATGTGCAAAACGGCCTTACCTGGTTTTAGCGAGCGGATAATTTTTTGAGTTTCGGTATCGATAATTTGCAGGGTATCATTATTGGGGAAGGCAAAGTTGACCCAGATGTAGCGGCCACCGGGGCGAGCCATAACAAAAATAGGCTGACCATACACTGGAATAGTCGCCGTTTGCTTCCATGTCTGACGATCAATCACAATCACTTCATGGTGGCCCACCGCAGGTACAAAAGCATAATCACCGGCAACAGCCCATCCTTCCAGGTGTGGCATCTTATAAATGGGCAGTTTCTCCTCTCCACGGCCGTAGTTATCCAGAATATGGCGGGTGCCTTTTTCTGGATGCCAAAGATCAAGCAGAGCCATGCCATCTTCGCCAAACAAGCCTGCAATATAGTAACGACCATCAGGGGTGATCAGGGCATCATAAGGCTGGCTTCCCACCTCTCTGAATTTACTTATTTTTGGGGCTGTTGGTGTGGTTAAATCAGCGATCCAGATCTCATCAGATTCATACAGACTATAGACAAACCTGTTTCCTGGAGCATCAACTAAACCGACTACTTTTGATTGGACCCCATTAGCGCCTTTAGCGGGAATGTCCGCAATCAGAGCAAGGGTGTCCGCATCAAAAACTCGTACCCCACCAGGTTCATAGTTGGATACCGCAACCAGACGCCCATCTGCTGAAATAGCCCCTCCAATACTGTTTCCTGCCTGTAATATTCGGTTACTAATTTTACCTTGGAGTATATCGACCTTTGTTAAGCCACCATCACGACCAAAGACATAGGCAAACCGTTCATCACGCGAAAAAACAATGGAGGCATGAGACAGGTCACCCAGTCCCTCTATCCGGTGAAGACTCGTGCCGGTAGAGTGTTCTACTACCTGAACGCTACCCGTTGCACGCTCAATAATCACACCCAGATCGCCGGTGCCACGGTCCGCGTATAAGCAGGATGAAATGACGGTCAGAAACAGGAAACTGATCCAATAATTGCACATCGCTAAATACCTTTTTTAAGGGTGCTGACAATCCAATGAATTTCCGTTTCGCTCAGCAGCCCTTGCCACGGCGGCATGGGGGTACCATGACGGCCAAAATTGATAGTTTGAAACAGAAACTCTTCTGATTTATTCAGCAGCACATCAGGCGTTAGCGCTGGACCCAGGCCACCCTTTAACGTCATGCCATGACAGGAGCCGCAGTCATGTAGTAGCAGGTGTTTTAACTCCGCCTGGCGCTCAGAAGAGAGCGGTTCTGCTGCTGCGTAGCTCATTGCAGAAAAACAGAGAAGGCCAAAAAATAACACTGTATTTTTAAAAGTCACCTCAAGCACTGCCCGGTCTGGTCGTTAGGTTGCACTAACGATTGCTCAATATCAGGTTCAAACCAGGCCAGTGTTTTAGCAAGGGTGACCACCTCACCAATCACCACCATTGAGGGCGGGGTCATTCCTGCGCGCTTAAGATCAACAACCAGTGTTGATAATGTGCTGACCAGGCGCCGCTGCCGTTGTGTTGTCCCCTGCTCTATCACCGCGACAGGTGTTGATAGCGGGCGGCCAGCATTAAGCAAAGCTTTAACGATAGGTTCAAGGTTGGCTAAGCCCATATAGATCGCGATAGTACAGTTTTTATCAGCCAGGGCATGTTGATCAAACTCCAACTCAGCATCAGCTTGACGATGGCCCGTCATAAAACGTACCCCATCAGCCAGCCCACGGTGCGTCATAGGGATACCTGCATAAGCAGCGCAGGCCATCGCTGAAGTAATACCGGGGATGATCTCAAAACCGATGCGGTGTTCAGTCAGGGTTATTGCTTCTTCACTGCCTCGGCCGAAGAGAAAAGGGTCTCCCCCTTTTAAACGCACAATACGCCGGTGTCTTTTGGCCAGCGAGACCAGCAACTGGTTAATCTCCTCCTGCGCAAGTGAATGCCTGCCCGTTATTTTACCTACAAATATCTTGGGAACACCCGCAGGAATCAGCTCAATAATTTCAGTTGAAACCAGCCGGTCATAAACCACCACATCAGCCCCTTCGATCAGGCGTAGTGCTTTTATAGTTAATAATTCAGGATCACCAGGGCCGGCTCCAACCAGGTAAACACAGGCGTCACTCATTAAACTGTACCTCTCTGAGCGCTTCATTCAGTAACGCCCTCGCGTAAAACGCGTATATTAGCAGGCGTAACATAAAAAGCACTTCGTTAAATATTTAATTTCTACCCTGCTCTATAACAGCTCAGCTGTTAAAAAAATTCTGGCAGGTAGAAAACAGGACGAATTTAGCAAAACAACACGCCTTATACATAGTCCCCCTGGATAGCGGGCTTTATTTTATTAGAGAGCATAATGATCACACCTTGATACAAATCATGAACCCCTCAATCAGAAGCGCAAGAGACCAACAAAAAAATAAGGGAACAATTAACTCGTTGAGCCGTACACTGGGGGTCCTTCATGCAGGGATTTGAATGCAGAAAATAATTTCATACTTGAGGCGAATAATCGTATAATCCGGCCCGCACGGGTTAACCCGCCAGGGTGCTAGTGTACGCAATCCACCTTTCATCAACAGATCTTGGGCCAGAAATAGCCTGCCAAGCTTCTCAAGCATTTTGGCAACCCCATGTTTTCAATCAATTTGCAGAAAAAAGGAATATAAATAATGTACAGCAGTCGTGAATTTAATCGCTGGCGTCGCCACCCTTGGCATGGGTTACACGCCCGTCCTGACGACGAAGTTAAGTCTGTCGTCCGGGCCTATATCGAGATCACTCCCAGCGATGTGGTAAAATATGAGATCGACAAATACTCCGGGTTTTTGATGGTTGATCGACCTCAGCGAACCACCTCTAGCCCACCGGCTCTGTACGGTTTTATCCCGCAGACCTATTGCGGCGACCATGTAGCATCGCTTTGTAAGAATGTCGAGATAGCCGACAAAGATCCGTTGGATATTTGCGTTTTTTCCGAACGTCTCATTACCAAGTCAGACATCCTGCTCAATGCCCGTGTTGTAGGTGGTATCCAGATGATCGACGATGGTGAAGCCGATGATAAAATTATTGCCGTACTCGATGGTGATAATATATGGGGTGACGTTCATGATATTTCAGACCTGCCCAAAATTAAAACCGAGCGGTTACAACACTATTTCTCAACCTACAAGATGGCTCCCGGTAAAGATATCGAGATCAATGTCGACCTAGTCTATGGTCGGGAACAGGCCATTAAGGTTATTGAAGCCTCCATGCTCGATTATCATGAAAACTTCAGCCACCTGCACACCCCTGACGAGTAAACTGTCACTTCGGTGCTGCGCCCTGATCATCGGGCGCACTCCCTGACAATAGACAACCCAGACATGCTGATGCCTTTTTGGCACTGATTCTACCCGTTAATTTGCATAGCAAAAAAGTAGCCATTTTAGACCGGCATTCTGGCTATTCAGGTAAAAACAGGCGGGAAAATAGATCAAAATATCCCTCACACTGTCAGGATTAATCAACAGGAATTGATACATGGCATTTATCGATATTTTTAACGGTGACGCCGACGGGCTCTGCTCGCTAATACAGCTTCGTAGTGCTACCCCCCGCTCCAGCAAACTGATCACCGGCGTAAAAAGGGATATTGCTCTGGTTGATCAGGTGGATTATGCCAGGGGGGATGAGGTCACGGTGCTGGATCTCTCCTTTGACAAAAACCGTTCAGGCATTGAAAAGGCGTTGGCGGCAGGTGCCCATATTCGTTATTTCGATCACCACTTCGCTGGAGAGATACCGGCAAGCGATCAACTTAAAACCCATATTAATACCGCCAGCGATATCTGCACAAGCCTCTTGGTTGACCAGCATCTGAAGGGCCAATATCGCGGCTGGGCTGTAGTCGGGGCCTTCGGTGACAACCTTAAACAAAGCGCGACCGCTGCTGCAAAACCACTGGGACTACCTGAAAAAAAACTATCTCAGCTGGAAGCGCTAGGCACCTATATCAACTACAACGGCTATGGTGCAAGTCTCGAGGACCTGCATTTTGAACCCACAGCCCTGTATCAAAAGCTATCACCATTTCCAGACCCCTTAACTTTTATCAACGAAGCCAAAGAGGTATTTTTCCTACTGGAAGAGGGCTATAAGCAGGACATGGCATCAGCCGCCACTATCAAGCCCCAACATGAATCAACAAGTGCTGCGATATTTATCCTGCCTAATGAAACATGGGCTCGGCGAGTCAGTGGCGTTTATAGCAATGACCTTGCAAACACCAACCCAGATCGCGCCCATGCGGTATTGACTGAAAAAGCCGATGGCACATACCTTGTCAGTGTTCGCGCGCCCCTGAACAATAAAACCGGTGCAGACGAAATATGTCGTCAGTTCCCCACAGGTGGAGGCCGCAAGGCGGCAGCAGGGATTAATGACCTGCCCGAAGCGATGCTGGGAGATTTTATCAATACGCTGGACCGTTTCTACGCCTGAGCCAGTACCGGAGCGCGTTGCGCCTATGCGGTTGTTAATTGAGGGTCAACTGATCCCCCTGCATCAGGCCCAGGGCGGGCAAGGTTTCTATACACACCCACAGGGTGAAGAAACAGAACGCCACACTTAATTCTAAAGTTATTTCAACTGACGATATTCGCTCTCTAGCTCTGTCACAATGGTTTCAACCGGGCAGATCTGTTTTGTGCGGCCAACCGCTTGCCCCGCGCTCCAAACATCTTTCCACGCTCTAAAGGCCGCAAGCTCGTGCTCGACAGAGAAGGCATCATCTTTGTTGCGGGTCGGCTTGAAACCGGCACGCTCCATACTCGGACGCAGAAAATTAGCGGGTATCCCCGTAACTTCATCCGTTAGTTTAATATCATCTGCCTTGGACTCGACAATCATCTCCCGATAACCATCCACAGCCATACTTTCTGTGGCAGATATAAAGTGTGTACCCATATACGCAAAATCTGCACCCAGCACCTCAATTGCACGAATAGCGCGCCCACTGGCTATAGAGCCAGCGACACCAAGAGGACCGTCATAGAACTCACGGACATCAGCGACAAAGGCAAAGGGATTTAACCAACCGGTATTGCCGCCGGCACCACCGCACAACAAGATCAAACCATCAACGCCGGCATCAATGGCAAGACGCGCATGCCGCACTGTTGCAACATCGGCAAGCACAATACCACCATACTGATGGACTCGTTCAACGACCGGTGTGGGGTTGCCTACACTGGCAATGGTCAGGGGGATTTTATATTCAACAACAAGATCAAGATCGGCAGCCAGTCGTTCATTGGTGCGATGAACAACCAGGTTGACCGCCGCTGGCAGGGCGTTGGGTGAGGCCTCTAGATCGGACTTAATCTGGGCAAGCCATTCATTCAGAATTTCCGGCGTACGTGCATTAATGGTTGGAAATGATCCGATGACACCCGATCGGCAACATGCTGTGACAAGATCCGGCCCCGACACAAGAAACATCGGTGCTGCGATAACCGGGATTCTCATTTTTCCCAGCATCTCCTCAAAACTATACCCCTTCTGCGCTACCATAATATTTGCTCCCTATTGTTTAGAGACCTTTGTACGAAAGCCATTTTGCTCCCATGCGGCGTTAAAAATGTGCTCAATCGGT
>CAYYRK010000074.1:3890-12159 GCA_964473915.1 uncultured Pseudomonadales bacterium | reverse complement strand
AACAAAAAAGGCCGGAATATATTTCCGGCCTTTTTATTGTCGACGTTTTAACCTAAATTCCTCAGTTGACCGCTCCATTCTAATAGTAACTTATTGATATGAAGGCAATTAGTTCCGATCTGCCTCTTCATCCGCTGGCTGAGTCACGCTACAGGGCAGATTGCACGCTTGTGGCGGCACACTCTAGCCTGTCCAACTGAGGATTCTAGGTTTAATCAAACCACCCGATCAGACTCTAAACCTGAAACAGCTCAAAATCTTCTGAACAGCTAATCTGATCTAGCCGATCTGGCCCGGTGACAATAGCAATACTGGCCTTTTCCGGTTGCAGGTAAGTCTCACCTACATGCACCAGGTCATCCAATGTTACCTTCAGAACCCTGGCACGAAACTCCTCACGCTGCGCTACACTCCGGCCATGCAACTGGCTATAAAAGGCCTGACGCGCCTCACCAGCAGGCGAACCCGGCTTGTCGATAGACCCTATAATACCCAGTATCGCCTCTTCCAACTGGCGCGGCGGATGCTTCTCGCGCACCAACCAGCTAACAGCCCGATCAAAATCGTCAAGAGTACCCTGTAACCGAGGGTCTCGGTACGATGCAAAACAGAACGCGGCGATACCTGAGTCCTGGCTTGCAGCTGAACCGTATGCACCGCCCTGCTCTCGGATCGCGCCATGCAAAAATCCATTCTTTATGAACTCACCCAACACAGTCAAAGCCACCGCATCGGGGTGATTAACCGGTACTGTAGGGTAGGCCTTGGCACAAAAATTGACCTGGGTGCTGGTTGTCCATATTTGCTTTATCTGGGTACGGACGGCTGCCCCTTTAAAAGGCATGAAATCTTCCTGAACCAGACCATTCTCCTGCTGGGTTCCCTTAGCCCAGCAATCCTGAATATAGCGGATATTATCCTGCTGCTCCCTATCTTCACAGATCAGCAACACCCGATGTGACCCGGCGGTTAATTGCCGATGGATACGCCCAAAGCTTTCCGCAAGCTCTGCACTGCCTTGAGCTGCAGTTTGCTTGCTTTGCAATCGATCATCCAGTGTCTTAAGCGACTGTATTCCCTGCAATCCCCCCAGCCGGTGAGCGCTACTGGCAACCGGGCTCATTCCACTAGTAGCAGCTTTCATCGCATACAGATGTCCTCGGCCGGTTATGCTCTGCTCAGCGCGCAGTCGACTTTGAGAGATCAAATCTTTGATTCGTTCAAGTTCATCAAAACGGGGTTGCAGAAGGGTTCCTCCGGCCAGCTGAGTCAGTTTTTCTGCATTTCGGGCTAGCGCCTTTGCGTAAAGAGAAAAATAGCCTTTTGATTTCTGCTCATCGTCAGCATCACCGCGCAAACTGGTAGAGGCATGAATACTACCGCACACCGCAGTTTGCCAGGCTTGAGTTTCCAGGTAATCACGGCCAGCGCAACCCAGTTCCGTCAAGCTACTGCTGTAATAGGGAAGCAGGTCCAATAATTCACTTTCTATTTCAGGCAGTTCAAAAATCAGGTCCTGATAAACAAGACCGTTAGTGCCCTGGGAGAAACAGGTGATCGATGGCTCACTCTCTCCGACATACAGGCGACTGGGCTCAGGTATCCGCATCTTTAGCGGCACATCTTCAATCCCTACTTTGGGAAGCATTTCAGGATCGTCCACAGCATTTTGTCGTTTCGACAATGCTGTACTTTGCTGGATAATGGCTTGCACCTGTTTCGGGCTGAGCTGGGCTTTCACCTGAGCCAACCGCTCCCGTTCAAGCTGTTCTTTGCGTTGACTCAAACCGCTATCAGGCAGGAGAGAGAGATTGACCCGGTGCGGGTTATCAAGTAACAGCCGTCTTACCAGCCCTGGGATATAATCTGGATCAAGAATAGCTGTCCGCAGATCCTCCAGAACAGGATCAATGTTAAGCACACCGATCGGGTCACCACGATGGATCGCCGCTGAAAGCCCGGCAAGCATAATTTGCAGGCCGTAGGGCATGCCGTCACCACTGACCTCTCGCTGCCCGAGTTCCAGCTGGTGCAAAACAGATTCGACACACTCAATGGAAACGCCCTGAACAGCGATCTTTTCCAAAACTTGAAAAACCATCTTTTCAAAGGCTTTGGCATGTTGCGGATTACTGCCCTCTAGTCCGCAGACAAAACACATCTCCCGGTTTGAGTCCTCTAGCCCACATATCGGTGAGGGAGCACTGCCCAGTGCTGAAGTTTCCAGCGCCTGGCGCAGTGGTGAAGAGCTATCCCCAAGTAATACGTTGGCCAACAGGTGCGCCTCGAGCTGCGATTTAAGATCGATGCTTGGCCCAAGCAACCAACCCATCACATGATGGGTCTTATTGTCTTCATCTTCTGCTGCATAAGCTTCTTCCACCCGAACAGGCTGTGTATACCTTGTTTCATCTGCAACACTAATAGACCGGCCCAGCTGTTTGAAACGAGATAAAGCCTGCTCGTGTATCCGCCCCTGAATATCCTCCACAGGCATCTGACCATAGGTCATAAACACAGCATTACTGGGGTGATAATGGGTTTGGTAAAATTCTTTAAGCTGAGAGTGATCCAGATCCGGGATATTTTCAGGCTCTCCGCCACTATTGAAATGATAGGTCGTGGTTGGATAGAGATGGGTGGTTAGGGTTTGCCAAAGAACCGATACTGGAGAGCTCATCGCCCCCTTCATCTCGTTATAGACAACCCCTTTGTAAACCAGGTCAGATTGCTCATTCTCAGGTTCTTCAAACTCGAAGCGATGCCCTTCCTGAGCAAAATCCAGAGGATCAAGGCGAGAAAAAAACACCGCATCCAGATAAACATCAAGCAGATTATACCAATCTTTGTTGTTCTGACTGGCAAAGGGATAAGCGGTCCAGTCCGAGCTGGTAAAGGCATTCATAAAAGTATTGAGAGAACGCCTTAACATCATAAAAAAAGGATCCCGGACCGGGTATTTTTCACTGCCACAAAGTGCGGTATGCTCAAGGATATGAGCGACACCGGTGGAGTCGGTCGGGATAGTTCGCAGCGCCACCAAAAATACGTTCTCGTCACTATTGGCCGCGAGATGATAGTGCAGTGCGCCGGTAACCTTGTGCTGGTACTCTGAAACCTCAATGTTCAGAGATTCTATCTGCTGGCTGCGTAGCCAGCGGAATGAAGCGTGGTGGTCGGGAGCATTTTGAGTACAGATTTTATTATCAGTCATTGGGCTACGGATAACCTCAGTTTTAATATTGAGACCTTTGCGCGAAGCTTCTTACACAGAGATCTCAAACTTCATGTGTTGATTTTTTGAAGCGGTATTTGCTCAAAAAACCGATGAACGGGCTCATTTAACTGGAAGTTTAGCCCTATTCTTCCTCAATCCAGATCGGGGTAACTTGATCAAACGCTCCCTAAACCCCACCATCAATCAGCTCTGTTCCGGAGGCCCAAACAGAAGTGTTTCCACAAAATCAACCACAACAATATTGTTTTGGTTTCGTAGAATATGCTGCATAGCCAGCAGCACATTGCCCGATTTGGTAGTTGATTTGATGTACGGAATCAACTCAACCTGAATCGTATCTCCAACATAACCCGGCGATTTAATATCAGCATTTACGTTAACCATCCCTTTTAATAATCCCAAGGGGGTCTGTTTTCTGACATCATCAAATATGGTGAGTATAAGTGGAGCAACCAGCCCCATACCCATCGTCATTAAAAAGGGGCCCGGAGCAAATCGCTGATGATGGGAGGCCGCCATATCTGTTTTAATATATTCCATATCGATAAACAGCGGTTCATGCAGACCGCATACATTAACAAATGAGCAAATATCCGCATCAAATATTGTGCGCTTTGCAGTCAAATAACTACCGAAAGGTTTATCACTACTGATTTTTTGTTCCATACTAATCTCCCTGTAAGCCTAAGTAAGTGCAGCCAAGCCAATAATCTCAAAACTCTAGCTATCTATAAAATATCCGGGTTAGATAAAATAGCGATCTTTCTAGTGCTGTTACCCACCCCTGCAAGCGGGTTCTAGTAAACTTGATCGCAGGGGTATGAGTCAAGACTGAAACAGGATCAACCCGGACAAACAATTCGAGCTCGAGTGGTTTGTCCGGAAGAGTTCTTAGTCAAACTCAGCAAATAGATAACCCTGTTGATAACGCTACTGAGCACTGAGCTCAACCAGTCCGCCAAGAGCTGTAAAAAGCACTGGCAGAAAACGCTTTAATTCCAGTGTCATAATGGCGAAATCACTATCAAATCGTTCAGCGGCTGTTTCTGTTACGACATCCATCGCTTCCTCCTGTATCACATCGAGAAAACGAACTTTTTTAATCGTTATATTTTCATCCAGTACAAAGCTGATACGCTCATCAAAAATCAGCGCCAGCCGCGCCACAACCTTTCCGGCATTCAGGTGTATCTTCACCTCCTCCGAAAGAAGAGACTGTTTGCGTATTTTGACAATACCACCATCTTCCAGCGAATCACGCAGCTCACATTCATCATTCAACTCCAGGTAATCTGGAAGCTCTTCGCGCTCCAGCCACTGTGTCATAATCGCGCTGGGTGCGTTGATCATGTTAATCCGAGCAGCGGGAAACGAACCTAATGACTTTCTTAGCAAACCGATTAGCTCTTCAGCTTTTTTGTCGCTTGCCGCATCAACGATTAACCAACCCTCTTTGGGATCGATATAGGCAAATGTTCGACTGCTTTTTGAGAAAGCGCGCGGAACCATCTCCATCAACACCTGCTCTTTTAACGCCGCCCGCTCCTTTCCTCGAACTTTGCGGGCCTCTTTTTCTTCAATCTCTTCAGCCCGCACATCTACCAACTCCTTGACCGCCGCCGCAGGCAGAATCTTTTGCTCAGTTCGCAGACACAACATAATGAACCCATTGGCGCTATGGAATAGCTCTTGGCCATTACGCCCCAGGGGTTCGGACCAGCCTACAGATGAAAGATCATGTTTCCCAGCTGGGTGAAAAACCTTTTCAGCCAGTTTTTCGCCCAGCTCATCCATTGTCAGTGTAAAGGGGCTGCTTAAACGGTAGAGAGATAGATTTTTAAACCACATAAAAGAGACTACTCCGAGATAAAAAAGAGCCGGAGATTATGCACCAAAAAAAGAGGCATCACGTCTGTTTTTTTCATAATAGTCTCTCATTGGTTTTGCAAGCGCGTTAACTGATCATATTACCGCCATCGATATCAAGCGTTGTCCCGGTTATAAAGCCATTGCTCATCACAGAGATCGCCAAATTACCGATATCTTCTGACCGCCCTACCCGCCCGGCTGGAAGGATTTTTGCAGTTGCCTCAAACATGCCGTTCCGCTGTTCTTCTGGCATTTTGGCGTACAGGGGCGTATCAACCAGGCCCGGGGCAATAGTGTTGACACGGATCGGTGCCAGTTCCAGAGCCAACGCTTTGGAGAGAGATTCCAACGCCCCGTTGCAAGCGCCAGGAGCGGCCAAACCCTTCATAGGCCGGCGACTTGCCACACCGGAAACAAAAGTAATACTACCGTTCCTGGAGATATTCGGTGCTGCAAATTTAGCGCAATAATAAGCACCCCAAAACTTGGTCTCAAAAAAGTTCCTGGCCGCACCTGATTCCATCTTCAGGAAAGGTGCCATCGCCGTAGATGAGGCGGTGATGATCAGATGGTCAAGTGAACCTAAAGTTGAAAACAGCTCTTCCACTTCATTTTCATTTTTAATGTTGACAGCAAAGCACTGCACATCACCCCCCAGGGTTGCCGCAGCTGCGTCAAGCTTCTCTTTATTACGGCTGACAATGACCACCTGGGCACCTGCCGCCACCGCAGCTTGCGCACAACCAAACCCCATTCCAGAACTACCACCTACAACCACTACCCTTTGACCTGACAAAGATGTCATCTTAATACCTCAAATTTAAGTTACGGCACCTCTACTCACTAAGTGGCTCTGCTGAGCGCATTACCCATCACACTCTGGATGCCTGTTATTCGTTATTTTTTTAGGTCACTCTCATATAGACGAGTGGACACTGCTGGTTATCGTAAACGTCTCAAATTAGCGTCTAACTGGCTTTCATCACCGTAGAATGAAAACAACTACGCTGCACTGATACCTTGCAGCAATCTTTACGACAATTCCAACAGAACGCAGGAAGTATACGTATAAAAACCCTCTTTTGATACTGTGAGCAGCGCCACAAAACTCTGTACAGCGCCCTGATATTCAACTGCACCTGATTTCAGGGACGGGCAGCTTGACTAGGCCGGTGCAACCCGATTAAATCACGCTATATCATCACAACTAAAATGGACTCTTACTGCATGTATCGACTCCGGCCTCTCGGCTATCTGTTTGCTATTTTGCACTGCTTTTGTCTTCTTTATTTTTCCAGCATGGTTCAAGCTGACGCCTCACCTGTGCATGCCTTTGCGATGCACGGCAGCCCCAAATATCCAGCTGATTTTAAGCATTTTGACTATGTAAACCCGGCAGCCGTCAAAGGTGGAAAGATCAAAATGGCCACCGTTAGCAGCAGCGGCTTTGACAGCCTGAACCCCTATATTATCAAAGGAGTGCCAGCATCGGGACTGACCCGGCTGGGGCGCAACTATTTTTATGATTCATTAACCGTTCAATCTGATGATGAAGCCTTTACCCAGTATGGACTGATCGCTGAACGCATGGAGATGCCGGAAGATCGCTCCTGGGTCATCTTTTATATCAACCCCAAGGCCCGATTTCATGATGGCAAACCGATCACGGCACAGGATGTGGTTTACAGTTTTGAACTGCTGACTCAGCAGGGGCACCCGCTCTATGGGGCCTATTACCATGATGTGGTCAAAAGCGAAATACTCGCGCCACTGACGGTAAAATTCAGTTTTTTGAATAATGAAAACAGGGAACTACCGCTGATTGTAGGGCAACTACCGATACTACCCAAACATTACTGGCAGGAACGGACTTTTAATAAGTCTTCTCTGGAAATACCCGTGGGAAGTGGTGCCTATCGCATCAAGTCCCTGGAGCCTGGTCGAAGCATCGTCTACGAGCGAATCCAGGATTACTGGGGCCAGAGTCTGCCGGTTAACCGAGGCATCAATAATTTTGACGAGGTAAGCTTCGACTATTATCGGGACAGCAATGTCGCATTGGAGGCCTTGAAGGCCGGTGAATATGACTTTCGCCTGGAAAATACCGCCAAAACCTGGATGACTGGCTACACCGGCCCACCCTTTGAGCGCGGTGATCTTATCCGTGAAGAACTGCACAATGAAAACCCGACCGGTATGCAGGGTTTTGTTATGAACTCACGACGCTGGCAATTTAAAGACCGGCGTGTGCGCCAGGCGCTGGCCTACGCCTTTGACTTTGAGTGGACCAACAAGCAACTGTTTAGTGGCGCTTACAGCCGCACCGAAAGTTTCTATTCCAACTCTGACCTGGCCGCAGCCGGACCGCC
The DNA here is from genome assembly GCA_964473915.1 of uncultured Pseudomonadales bacterium. Classification (GTDB taxonomy): domain Bacteria; phylum Pseudomonadota; class Gammaproteobacteria; order Pseudomonadales; family IMCC2047; genus CAYYRK01. Next base: position 4,683 of record CAYYRK010000074.1, on the reverse strand, counting down.
CTCAGCACCGGAGCTGGCGATACTCAACCCCTTTAAAGATCAACTGCCTGAAGCGGTTTTTACCACCATCTACCGAGCACCGACAACCAGGGGTGATGGTAATATCAGAAACAATCTGCGCCAGGCCAAGCGGCTATTTGCCGAGGCTGGCTGGAAGATTAAAGATAACAAGCTGACCCATGAGGCTACCGGCCAGGTGATGAGCTTTGAAATTATGCTGGTCACCCCTGAATTTCAGCGTATTGTTCTACCCTTTATTAAAAATCTGGAACGCATGGGCATTCAGGCCCATATCAGGCTGGTAGACCCACAGCAATATATCAACCGGCTCAATCAATTTGATTTTGATATGGTCAGTGCATCCTTCGCTCAGTCCAATTCGCCAGGTAATGAGCAGCGCGATTTCTGGAATTCACGCGAAGCAGACCGCCCGGGCAGTCGAAATATCGCCGGGATCAAAAGTCCTGTAATAGATGAGTTGATCGAACTTGTTATTCAAGCACCAGATCGGGAGCAGTTAATCTATCGTACCCGGGCGCTTGATCGTGTATTGCTTTGGGGCCACTATGTTATTCCGCAGTACCATAATAGAAGTTACCGAATCGCCTATTGGAACAAGTTCGAAAAACCACAGCAACGACCACGATACGGGCTGGGGCTGAATACCTGGTGGGCAAAGCAAAAACCGGAAACATCCGATTGATGAAATTCAAATTGGCTAAGCTGAGCGCCTAATGAACGCCTATATTATCCGTCGCCTGCTGCTGATGATTCCGACACTACTCGGAATCAT
>CAYYRK010000074.1:0-3790 GCA_964473915.1 uncultured Pseudomonadales bacterium | reverse complement strand
ACGCCTATATTATCCGTCGCCTGCTGCTGATGATTCCGACACTACTCGGAATCATGCTGATCAATTTTGCGATTGTTCAAGTGGCACCGGGTGGGCCGGTAGAACGGATGATTGCCCAGATGCAGGGGCATGATACCGGCGGCTCATCACGCATCAGTGGCTCTAGTCAGGCAGAAGTGCGCTCAACCAACCCCAATTTGGCCACAGGTGGCAGCAACTCCAAATACCTGGGTGCTCAGGGGCTTGACCCAGACCTGATCGCCAAAATAGAGAAGCTTTACGGGTTCGATAAACCAGCCCATGAACGCTTTTTTCTGATGCTTAAAAACTATAGCAGCTTTAACTTTGGCGACAGCTTTTTCCGTGATGAGAGCGTTGTTGACCTGATTATCGAAAAAATGCCGGTCTCCATCTCTCTGGGTTTATGGACTACATTGCTGGTCTATATCATCTCTATTCCGCTGGGCATCAAAAAGGCGGTCAAGCATGGCTCGGCATTTGATGTGTGGACCAGCTCAGTGGTCATCATTGGCTATGCTATTCCCGGCTTTTTGTTTGCCATATTCCTGATCGTGCTTTTTGCTGGCGGCAGCTATTTCGACTGGTTCCCCCTGCGTGGACTCACCTCCTCCAATTGGGAGGAGCTATCGGTGCTGGGCAAGATTGCCGATTATTTCTGGCACCTTGTACTGCCCATCACCGCTATGGTAATTGGCAGTTTTGCCACCCTGACCATGCTGACCAAAAACTCCTTCCTCGATGAGATAAACAAGCAGTATGTAATTACTGCACGCGCCAAAGGGCTGACAGAAAATCGAGTGCTTTACGGCCATATATTCCGTAACGCCATGCTGATTATTATTGCAGGCTTTCCCGGTGCCATTATTGAAATATTTTTTACCGGTGCGCTGCTGATCGAGGTGATATTCTCCCTGGACGGGCTGGGTTTACTGAGCTTTGAAGCGGTGCTTAATCGGGATTATCCAGTATTTTTTGGCACCCTCTTTATCTTTACCCTGATCGGAATGCTGATCAAGCTGGTCAGTGATATCACCTACAGCCTGGTTGACCCACGTATCGATTTTTCAAGCAGGGAGGGTTGAGTAGAATGATAAAATTGACCCGGCCACTCTCTCCCATCAACCGCAGACGTCTGGAAATTTTTCGTGAACATCGACGTGGCTGGTATTCCCTGTGGATCTTCCTGGTGCTATTTAGCCTAAGCCTGATGGCGGAACTGATTGCCAACGACAAGCCCCTGCTGGTCTATTACGACCATGAAATCTATACACCGGTTTGGAAGCTCTACCCTGAAACCCAATTTGATGGTGAATTTGAAACCGAGACCGATTACCGTGATGAGTTCGTACAAGAGCTGATCAACAAAAAGGGCTGGATGCTATGGCCGCCCATCCCCTACAGCTACGATACCATCAACTACAGACTGACCGAACCCGCACCCTCACCCCCCACAGGCGATAACTGGTTGGGGACCGATGATCAGGCACGCGATGTTACCGCCAGGGTGATCTATGGTTTTAGAATATCGGTACTGTTTGGCCTGACTTTGACGCTGGTGAGCTCCATCATCGGTATTATTGCAGGTGCCATACAGGGTTTTTATGGTGGCAAAATAGACCTGTTCGGGCAGCGTTTCATCGAAGTCTGGGCGAGCATGCCCCGGCTCTATCTGCTGATCATTCTATCAAGCATCGTTGCCCCCAACTTTTGGTGGCTACTGGGTATTATGCTGCTGTTTAGCTGGATGTCGTTGATTGACCTGGTGCGTGCTGAATTTTTAAGAGGCCGTAATCTCGAATATGCCCGCGCAGCACGCGCACTGGGGCTGAGCAATAGGGGCATTATGTTTCGCCATATTCTGCCCAACGCCATGGTCGCCACCATGACCTTTCTGCCCTTTATTCTAACCGGGGCCATCACCACCCTGACCGCACTGGATTTTCTCGGTTTTGGCTTGCCTCCCGGCTCACCCTCCCTGGGGGAGTTGGTCGCACAGGGCAAAGCTAATTTACAGGCGCCCTGGCTGGGTATTTCAGCCTTTCTGGTGCTATCGGTCATGTTAACCCTGCTGGTATTTATCGGTGAAGCGGCCCGTGATGCCTTCGACCCCAGGAAAACCCTGTTTTGAGCAGCCAACCGGTACTGGAAATTAACAACCTCAGTGTTGAGTTTAAAACCGACAGCGGTTATTCCACGGCCGTTAACAAGGTCTCTTTAACACTCAACCGGGGTGAAACCCTGGCCTTGGTGGGAGAATCAGGCTCGGGCAAATCAGTGACCGCGCTCTCGGTGATGCAGCTTCTGCCCTACCCCGCTGCCCGCCACCCTGAGGGAAGTATTCGGGTTAATGGTCAGGAGGTGATGTCTATGTCGCAGCACCAACTGCGCAACCTGCGCGGCGACCGGGTCAGCATGATCTTTCAGGAACCCATGACCTCCCTTAACCCACTGCATACCGTAGAAAAGCAGATTGGTGAAACCCTGTTGCTGCACAAGGGCTTGACCGGCAAGCAGGCATCAAAACGTATTCTTGAGCTTCTTGAACTGGTCGGTATCGCTGAACCTGAAAAACGCATTGGAGCCTATCCGCATCAACTCTCTGGCGGGCAGCGCCAACGGGTGATGATCGCCATGGCGTTGGCCAATGAGCCCGATATTCTGATTGCAGACGAACCCACCACCGCGCTGGATGTCACCATTCAAGCGCAGGTCCTGGAACTACTGGCCAGCCTGCAAGCCAAGCTGGGCATGGCGATACTGCTCATTACCCACGACCTGGGTATCGTGCGCCATTTCTGCAAACGAGTTTGCATCATGTGTGAGGGCGAAATTGTTGAGTCTGGCGAAACCGCCGCTATCTTTGCTGACCCACAACACCCCTACAGCGTTCGGCTGCTCAACGCTGAACCGGGTGGCGAACCCGCCCCTGTTGCCAAAGAGGCTCCAGATATAATCCAGATTAAACAGCTCAAGGTATGGTTCCCAATAAAAGCAGGAGTTTTTGGTCGCACAGTCGATTATATCAAGGCAGTCAATGGGATATCGATGACTCTTAAAGAGGGTTATACCTTTGGAGTGGTCGGTGAGAGCGGCTCAGGAAAGACCACTCTGGGCCTTGCAGCACTACGTTTGATCAAAAGCGAAGGTCAACTGCTCTTTCTTGGGCGTGATATCGCACAGCTCAATCAGAAACAGATGATCCCACTACGCCGAGAAATTCAGATCGTATTTCAGGACCCCTTTGGCTCATTAAGCCCACGCATGTCGATTTCAGATATCATTGGTGAAGGCCTCAAAATTCATAAAACAGGTAGCCCCGCCCAACAGGAACAGCAGATTATTGCGGTACTCAAAGAGGTAGGGCTCGACCCACAAGCACGAAACCGCTACCCCCACGAATTTTCCGGAGGCCAGCGACAACGCATTGCCATTGCCCGTGCTCTGATTCTTAAACCAAAACTGATCATTCTTGACGAACCCACCTCCGCCCTGGACAGAACCGTGCAATCACAAATCGTCGAGCTACTGCGCAACCTGCAGGTGCGGTATAAACTTTCCTACATCTTCATCAGCCATGACCTGGCCGTCGTCAAAGCATTAAGCCACGAACTGATCGTGATGAAAGAGGGTGAAGTTGTTGAACAGGGCCCGGCCCAACAGCTGTTTAACAACCCCCAGCAAACCTACACAAAGCAGTTGATAGCGGCAGCGTTTAAGTAATGTGGCCATGCGTTGAGCATGAATTAGATAGGGTTTATTGTATTGGGTT
>CAYYRK010000073.1:0-12165 GCA_964473915.1 uncultured Pseudomonadales bacterium | reverse complement strand
TTTATCTATTGTTGGCTTTTATATAATTATTCGAGGCTCTTCCAAACCACCCCCCAACATAAAAGATCCCGGTTGCTGCTCTTTTATCTACAGAAACTACAATGCGGCCCAACTTGCAGGAAGGTATCTCCCATAACATAAAGGGGATACCTTCCTGGTTTAAAATTTCCAGGTTAGAAGTAACAACCTGCTGATATCAGAAATTTTGTTCCTCAACAAACTGCTTCATATTCTCAATTTTGTCAAGTGACACAATCTCCCGATGCAAACCTTCGGTGCGGTCCTGACCAAAAATAGGCACACAAATACCAAATAACTTACTGGTTAATTTCTCCGCTTTTTGCTCCAACGAAGGTATCTGCTTCATGATGTCATAGCATTGTTCCTGTGTACGCCCATCCTTTGTTTTAATTTTTGTAATGGACTCAACCATATCCATATTCTCATCATGCAACAGAGTGATCTTATCCATTAAGGCCCTAATCTCGGGCGCATTTACTTTTTCATCAGTAAATGCACTCTGATCAGTGATACCCCGAATCAATGCATTAGCCACGCAATAGCTGATGCTGAACTTGCCTTCAAGCGCAGTAGTAGGATTCTCAATCGCTGCGACATCCAGTGCCAGATCAGAGACCCCAAGAGTAATTGTTTCTATATCATTCAGATCAATCTTCTCATCTTGAACCAGCTTCAGTGATGCCTCGATGGGGGAGTGGGTTGCGTGGCATGAGGCATGATATTTTTGTGCCAGATTGACCACATCCCACTCTGTACCCAGGGCCGCCACTTTCTCCTCATTAACTTCCCCACCACTTAAGCAGTGCAGAAACCCCTGCCTTCCCTCAATAATATCTGAAGCGCTGTCAAAGCCATCTTTAGCCAGCAAAGTAGCCACAAGACCCGCTTCTGATGCCAGGCCAGCATGGTAGGGTTTACACATGGTACCAAATACCTGCTTAAGCCCAGCCGCGCGGGTGCCGGCAATACCAAGCGCATTAGTTGTCTGTTCAAAATCCAGCCCAAGGAGTTTTGAACAGGCTGCAGCTGAAGCGAAATGACCAATGGTAGAGGTGGCATGCAACCCCTTCATGTAGTGGTCATAACCGGCACAGGTTCCAACCACAGCGCCCACTTGAAGCCCTACCAGATAGGCGGTCAGGAATTCTGAACCACTTTTCTCCTGCCATTCCGATAATGCCATTAGGCTGGGGAAAATTGTTACCGAAGGGTGGCCAAAAAAGCTCATTAATGTGTCGTCATAGTCAAGGGCATGTGCCGCTGCGCCGTTGATAAGCGCCGCTTGACTCACGCTTTTTTTACTACATTGACTGCCCAGTATTGTAGCCTGTTCGGCACCCCCCATGGTTTCAGCAAATGTTATAAGCTTTTTCGCCAGGGGCTCTTCGGCTCCCTCTAAAATAACCGTCAGATAATCCATAAATGCGTATTTCGCATGTTCAAACATCTCATCCGGTATTGTTGAACCATCAGTTTCGACTATAAACCTTGCCAGTCGCTTGGTTATTCCTTCCATAATATCAACCCTTATTTAATATCTATGTCTATGAGGCATTTGTACGCGATGTGCTGCCTTGCCTAAAAGTAGGATCAACCTCCGCGCAAAGGACTCACTATGAATAATATTCTTTTGCACACTCTTTCGATATTGCGTTTTCAACGCCTGGTAGCAGTGTGTCTACGACTGAATAGAGGTTACTATTTCGTGACAGAATGTCTTGAACGGCTCGCTCCAATACCCCGCTATTACCAAATACTTCTGTAACGTGTCGAGATATCTCCCGCTCTATAAACAGTAAAAGCTCATCTTTTACTCGTAACTCATCCCGCTGCCTGTCCTGGTGCTGATCATCCAGAAGCTGTGTCATCAGTTCAACAAGGTCATTAATACCCTCATTTTCAAGTGCAGTTGTTTTAATCACTGAAGGCGTGGGGCCAGACCTTTCACAGGTCATATTCAACATGCCTTCAATATCTGCGACAACTACATCAGCGTCCTCTCGATCGGCCTTGTTAACCACAAATATATCAGCGATCTCCATGATGCCGGCTTTGATGGCTTGCACACCATCACCCTGACCCGGCACGCTAACTACCGCTACCAGGTCTGCAGCCTTCACCACTTCAATTTCATCCTGGCCCACACCAACAGTTTCAATAATAATAATATCCTTACCAAAGGCATCCATGATGCGAGCAACATCTCTTGCTGCCTGACAAAGCCCTCCCAGCGCACCCCGCGTAGCCATAGAGCGGATATAGATATTGGAGTCAGAGAAAGCCTCACTCATCCGAAGACGATCTCCCAAAAGAGCGCCTCCTGAAAAGGGACTTGATGGATCAATAGCAATAATTCCGACCTGCAGCCCCTTTGCAGAAAAACAGCTGGCAATCTTTCCTGTAAGAGTGCTCTTGCCTGCACCGGGTGGGCCGGTAATACCGATCACCCGAGGCGTTCCCGCTTCAGCACAGATCGCCTTCATTGCATCCTTCCAGCCGGGCTCACGGTTCTCTACCCGGGTGATGCATTTCGCCAAAGAGATTATACGGCCCTCTTTAACTCCATCGACTAACTTCTGCCACGATTCCAACATATACCACTCCTGCCTGGTCTAGACTCTAAATGGTTCTGCTACGCCGAATTCATCTCTGAAAACATCGCATATTTCCTGCAGAGTAGCGTAGGCTTTAACACATGCGATGACATCAGGCATCACATTAACGCTCTCATCTTTGGCACTCACTCGTAGGGCAGCCAGCGCTGAGGTAACCGCATTACTATCACGCCTTGCCTTAACCTTAGCCAGATTTACCTTCTGACGCTCCTCGGCTGTTTTCATCAGTTCTGGATCATAAGGGGGCTTAACCGTTGAACTAACACCCACCTCTATCTCATTATCCCCGGTAAAACAGTTTACGCCCACGATGAACTCCTCTTGAGTTTCAATCTTTTTCTGTTTTTCGTAGGCATTTTTTGCAATGGCTCTGGACATGTAGCCGCTCTCAATAGCAGCCAGGGTACCACCCAGTTTTTCAATTTTATCCAATTCAGCCTGGGCTTCCGCTTCGATCTCATCGGTCAGCGCTTCCATAAAATAGGAACCTGCCCAAGGATCGGAGACTTCACCCAGTTTTACCTCATGGAGCAGGATACGCGTTGCATCTATCTGCATCTGCATCCCCTCATTGCTGTGGCCCAACCCAAGCGGCTCATCATAGGGAGGAAATACATTGGGCATACCGCCACACATGCCACCAGCGATCCCACCCACCACCGCACGGGTGTGGTTATTAATAGGCCGCTGTAAGGTCGTGCTGGAGCAGCCAATATGGGCGGCAAGAGATTGACGAATCAACATGCTCTTCTTGAGTTTGGCGCCAAACTCCTCTTTCAACATACGCGCCCACATTCTTCGAGCAGCCCGCTGGAAAGCTACCTCCTGGTAAAGCTCCATGCTGCCACCAAAGCCATTGAAGGTGATCATCGGGGCAAACTGATCCACATGTAACCCTGCATCAACACCTGCCTGAATATAGCAGTGACCGTTGGCCAGGCTAAACGCCAGATCCTGAGCTCTGGAAGCACCGGCTTCACGCATATGATAACCACCAATACTGGTGATATTCATCTTGGGCATATGCTCGGTAGAAAAGGTCAGTATATCCCTGAATAGTCTGATCGATGGCTTGGGTGGAAAGATATAGGTTCCGCGCCCCACAAACTCTTTCAATATATCGTTTTGCGGTGTGCCTCTGAGCTTTTCCAGGGGTACGCCACGCTTTTCAGCCAGGGCAACATACATGGCAATAACAACCACTGCAGGTGCGTTAATGGTATAGGCAGATGGTGTCCTGTCAATATTCAGATCGCCGTCAAAAGCCTCATAAAGGATCTCGAAATCCTCCAGAGTATCAAGCGCCATACCAACCCGACCCACTTCACCCTCGGCAAAGTCGCTATCAGAATCATAACCACACTGGGTCGCCAAATCAAAAGCGACATTCGGGCCACCCATTTGCCCCTCTTTCTGGCAATTAAAGTGATAGTCCCGAGTATCTCCCGGGGTACCAAAACCACTATATTTTCCCACACTACCGACGGGAGAAGCCCCTGAGGTACGGTATCCGCTCAAAGCAGCCTTTCTGGCATTTAACTGAAAAAAAGCAAAGGGTTCATTGCCTGCGGTAAAGGGGAATTCCCCTGGAAAACCAACTTTGGTCAAAAAATCAAAATTCTTTCGGTCTGCTGGCGTATAGAAACGCGTTGGGCTCTCTTCAAGCTTATATTTTTTAACCCGAGGAGCTACCAGTGTCTCTTCCCACGCAACCTTTGCTTTCCTAACTTCATCATTTGTTGACATAACTTTAGACTCCACTGGCCGAAATGTTTTGCTCAATGTGCTCAACGATATTCGATATAGGTGTTCCCGCAGTAAACACCCCACTGACGCCCATCTCCTTCAGCTCTGCTCTATCAGAGTCAGGAATGACGCCACCCAGAACCACAAGAATATCCTCTGCACCCAGCTCGTTAAGCTTGGCGATAACCCGACGGGTCAAAGAAAGGTGCGCGCCTGACAAAACAGAAAGGCCTACCACATCAACATCTTCATGAACCGCAGTAGTGGCAATGTCATCTGGCTTCTGCCTCAAGCCGGTATAGATAACCTCAAAACCCGCATCACGAAGCCCATAGGCTACAACTTTAGCGCCCCGTTCATGGCCATCAAGGCCAGGTTTCGCAATCAACGCTCTAATTGTTTTCTCAGTACTCATATTTATTAATCCCTAAGTTTTTAATTAAATCATTTAAAAAAATGGTTGCTTAAGATATGAAATAGGTGAAGATAGTTTTGGGGGCACGAAGTTTTACCCGATAAATTCACACTATCCATCCAGCATAAGTGTTATGGAGAGATCGCTCACCTTCAACTCAACAACAAACGCCTCTAAACCCTATGGATTAGAGGCGCAGCAGGAGCTTGCACTGTATTTAGAAAGCCTCCCGCTGAACAGCTACAGGTTTGCTGCAATACATTATTTAAGAGGGGCCAGCGTTGAGATGATGATCATTTGCACCAGAGGTATTGGGGAAGTGGACGAATCGCTCTGCAATAAACTCAATAAAATATTCCACTTTTGCAGGAAGATTACGCTTTTGCAAATAGATCAATTGAATATCTTTTGGCTGTTGAGTCCAGTCGTCTAATACTGTGTGCAACGTACCCTTGGCTATATCATCAACGAGACAATAACTAGGAACAAAGGTCAAACCTGCGCTATGGCGTGCTGCCGTTACTAACGCTTCACCGCTATTACTGTACCATTTTGGGGTAAGTCTCACATTGATGGTTTGATCGCCATTTTTAAAAATCCAGGGTCGAACCTGCCCATTCCGTGAAAAAAGCAACACCTTATGGTCTTTAAGTTCATCTGGGGTTTTTGGCTCACCATACTCATCAAAATAGTCTGGACTACCACAGACGTGAAAACGAGTGGTGGCCAAGGTTTGTGAAACGTGGCTTGTTTCCAGTTTTGCACCGATCTCAATAGCAATATCATACCCACGACCAGCAAGGTCTGCTCTTCCGCTATGGAAGTTCAGTTCAACATCAAGATTTGGGTATTGCCGTAGAAAATCCGCCAATGCGGGGATAACATAACGCTCCCCCAGCAGATGGGGAACGCCTATTCTCAAAACTCCAGACGGATTCCTGGTAGTAAACCAACGGCGATTAACCGCTTCGGCCTCAATATCCTCGATCTCTTCCAGTACTCCGGAACACCTGCGGACAAATCGTTTGCCCATCTCGGTTAACTTCACCTCGGCGGATGAGGATGGATTTAGTATTTTAGTGCATAAGCTTTCTTCTAACGACTTGATCTTCTCGCGAAATTTGGCCTCGTCCATACCCATAGAGCTCGCCGCTTCAGAGATGTCTCCATATCTAACGGCCTGCATGAGTTCTGTCAATCCCACCCAGTGACGCCTGCTCTCCCCTGCTTCACGAAATTTTGCCCGCAACAACTCATCAAGCATCGCTTTAACCCCCTACTTTCAATCTAGCGATTTAATGCAAAAATTAGTGTGATCACGATGCCACAAGCTTATAAAACTTGCAACCGTGTATTGCGAAAGGCAATAATCAGATATCAGTGGGTGGTATTCCACAAGCCCATAGGGAAGGAGCTGCCCCTATCAGCTGGACTGTTCGGGCCTGAGCCTACTATTTATTTGGCTGCAGAGCCGCATTCAGATCACAGAGTGTATTTGAGTCCAGTTTGTCCTACTGTGTAATGATAAGAAAAAAACGGATACAATTAAATTCCAGTGCGCTGTATAAAAAATGGCTACCAGTAAAACTGGGCAAATCATAAAATAACAACTGAAGTACAGGATGGTTTTAGAATGAGAATCGATACGTTAACGAAGAAATTCACTGCCAAGTTACTTGAAGCGTGGGAAGATGCCCGATCGAATGCCTCAGCGAGGGAGCATAACCAAATAGAAGCTACTGATATTATGCTGGCCCTACTAGACCAGACAGGCGGAAAGGTCCGCCCACTGCTGATTCGTGCAGGAGTTAATGTAGAGACTCTCAGAAAAGAGGTTAAAAGAGCGATCGACGGACTCCCACCTGTTGCGCGTATAGAGGGGGGGGAGGTAGAAGTATCCATGGAGCTCATGCGGTTATTAAAAACCGCACACAATCTTTCACTGCAAAATGAAGAGCAGTTCATCTCATCAAATTATATTGTATTGTCAGCGACAATAAATGTGGGTGAGTTGGGTGAGGTTTTTGGCCAGGCCGGTATCAGCCGACAAAAAATAACCGAAACCATCGACAAATTACGTCCTGGTCAACAGGGCGATGAGGCGCAAACAGATGATGATCTGGATGTACTGCAACTCTACACCACCGATCTTACAGCCCTCGCCGAACAGGGGAAATTGGACCCGGTGGTCGGCAGAGACGATGAAATTCGTCGAGCCGTACGAATTCTGCAGCGCCGCTCAAAAAACAACCCTGTACTAATAGGTGAACCCGGCGTAGGCAAGACCGCCATTGTTGAGGGCCTGGCACAGCGCATCGTCAATGGAGAGGTAGCGGAAGGGCTTAAAAACAAACGATTATTATCGCTGGATATAGCCCTGTTGATTGCAGGCACCAAATACCGCGGTGAATTTGAAGAACGCTTAAAGGATCTATTAGATGTACTGATCAAGCACCAGGGTGAAATCATCCTGTTTATTGACGAGATCCATATGACAGTGGGTGCTGGTGGAACAGATGGCTCGATGGATGCCAGCAACATGGCCAAACCAGCCCTGGCCAGAGGCGAGCTGCACTGTATTGGCGCGACCACTCTGGATGAGTATCGCGAAAGCATAGAGAAAGATGCGGCACTGGAGCGGCGTTTTCAGACGGTGCTGGTGGGTGAGCCAAACGAGATCGACAGTATCGCCATACTGCGTGGCTTAAAGGAGCGGTATGAGGTACACCATGGTGTACACATAACTGATGCAGCCATTATCGAAGCGGTAAAGCTTTCTCAGCGCTACATTCCTGACCGACAACTGCCAGACAAAGCGATTGACCTGATTGATGAGGCCGCCAGTGGCATTCGACTTGAAATTGATTCTAAACCTGAAAAAATCGACCGTATTGAACGACGCATCATCCAGCTAAAAATAGAGGCCGAAGCACTGCTTAAAGAGACTGACTCGGCCTCCCAGGAACACCTGAATGAGATTAATCGACAAATCAGTAGAGCCGAAACTGAATTTGCTGGCCTGCAAAAAATTTGGGATGACGAAAAGGCCTTATTAAAATACACCACTCAGCTCAAAGCAGACCTTGAACAAGCACGCATCGACCTGGACGCTGCCCGTCGAACCAGTAGTGTAGGCCGCATGTCAGAGTTGCAGTACGAGGTTATTCCAAAACTGGAAGATGAACTCAACCAGGCATCAGATGGCGACAGTGAAAAGCAGAAATTGCAGAGAAACAAGGTAACCGAAGATGAAATAGCTGAGATAGTTGCGAATTGGACCGGCGTCCCTGTGACAAAAATGCATAAAAGCCAGCGTGAAATGCTACTCAAAATGGGAGAAAAACTGCAGCTGCGGGTAATTGGTCAGGATGAGCCAATCCATACGGTAGCAAGCGCAATAAGGCGCGCTCGTGCAGGCTTGTCTGATCCCAATCGCCCCAGCAGCTCATTCCTTTTCTTAGGGCCAACGGGTGTCGGAAAAACTGAACTGTGCAAAGCGCTAGCACATTTTCTATTTGATGACGATGATGCGATAGTGCGCATCGATATGTCTGAATTTATGGAGCATCACTCTGTAGCACGTTTCATCGGCGCGCCTCCGGGATATGTTGGCCACGAAGAGGGTGGATATCTGACGGAAGCCGTACGCCGCAGACCCTACTCTGTGTTACTGCTGGATGAGATAGAAAAAGCACATAAAGATGTGGTTAACATTCTGCTGCAGGTACTTGAAGAGGGTCGCCTAACAGATGGCCACGGTCGCACCATCAACTTTCGTAACACAGTGATCGTAATGACCTCCAATCTGGGTTCAGAATTTATTTTGGATAAAACAAATGAACCTCGCAGTGAGAAAGTTCATCAGGAGATCATGGAAGCTGTGGGCCAGAAATTTCGCCCCGAGTTTATCGGTCGAATTGATGAGATAGTGCTGTTCAATGCACTCAGCAAAGAGAACGCCGTCGATATCGTAAAGATTCAATTAACAGAGTTACAGCAGCGTTTAGACAAAAAAGATATCACCATTGAATTTAGCAGCGACACGCTACAACACCTGGTTGATGTGGGCTACGACTATATGTTTGGCGCGAGGCCCCTACGACGCGCACTACAACGCTGGGTCGAGAACCCTCTGGCAGACTTGATGCTTGCAAACGAGTTTGTTTCTGGCGACCACATAAAGGTAGAGGTAGTAGAGGGTCAGGTCACATTTGAGTAAAGCAAACTTGAGGCACATTGCATGCGACAAGCTGCCCTGCGGGAAACATAACCTGGGGTGGCTGGCAGGCGGATCAAAATACTGTGCACACACCTCCTGTGATTCAACTGGTTATTGAACGCTGGCGGCAATCATACGTCAGGCAACCCAGAGGTGATAATGAGTATTGATACCCTAATTGAAAGCATCGTTAGCAAAGAGCTGGCAATGTTTGTAGCTGTCGTGTCTGAACAGCCAGCACCTTGCCAGCAGGATCCTAAAGGGTTTGACGTGTTCCGCTCTGCTCAGTTTGCGGTCTGGTCTGAAGACACGCTGGCCAGCTACCTGGAAGATTTGGAACGCGCCGAATCAAAAGGCAACAACCTGATGACACTCAAATATGCCCACATGGACAATCTGATACCCGATCTTCACGAAGATCCTGATATTCATCAGTTAATAGATACCATTGTAGCCATTGAGACAGAATGGCAAAAACAGATGCTGTTAGAATATCCATCACTCATGAAAAAGGGGCGCATGATTGACGACCAACATCAGGATGACCGATTTACCTCCTTCCAAAAATACCTGAAAGCAGAGCTGGAAACATACTCCGATAAGACCCTGCATTATCTGCTTCGCGATGTCAGGGAGTATGACAATGCAAACAAAAATATGGCCGAAAGTATGTATGAACTGATGGTGACAAATCTGGGCTATAAAAATTTGGCCGAAGCAGAGGAGCAGTGTCGGCAGGAGGTGGCAACCTATGCCTGCCGGGGGTGTTAAAAAAGGTTGGCTCCTAACTCTTTAGGGTTACCTAAATATAAAGGGACAAATCGACAACTAAAAATAATATAGTCAAGTAATGCGGATAACATAAGTCTGCACAACCGTTAGCCATTTAATAAAAAAAACCTCAAAAATATAAAATCAACTGCAACGTAGGTTTTATGCAGCAACGCGTCTCAATTTCAGGATAAAACGAGCTGCAACCCTATAAAAACAATTAAACTGAAGGTGTTATGAAAAAAATTGAAGAAAAAAAAGAAAAATGGCAGACCGAAATTTATGATAAGAAACTGGCTAAACTGGGTTTAAAAAAGAGACCCACCAGATATTACACACCTGCCGACCTCCCCGATTTTGATTTCGAAAAAAAGGTGGGCTTTCCCGGCAGCTATCCTTTCACATCGGGTAACGATCCACTGCCGAAATGGCAAGCATTCTCAGAAAAGCTGGCCCGAGCTGAAAAACGTCATGAGTGGGGTGACAGTGGTGCTGGAAAATATGCTGGTTTTGGAACAGCCGCAGACTACCGTGATTATCTAATCCGCATGCATTCCTTGGGTCGCAAAGGAGCGCCTAATATTGCGATGGATCTCCCAACGCAATGCGGGTATGACTCTGATGATGAACGAGCTTCAGGAGAGGTTGGTCGTGTAGGCGTTGCTATTGACTCTCTCAGAGATTTTGAAATCATCTATGAGCCCTACACTGGAGAGCTAGAACTAGACAAAATCGCCTCTAATTTCACTATTAATGCCCCCGCCTGTGTCATTATCGCCATGTACGCTGTATTGGCGGAAAAACGTGGCGTTGCTATCAACAAACTTCGCGGAACACCGCAAAATGATATTTTAAAAGAGTATGTTGGGAGAGGAACACAAATATTCCCTCCAAGAGATGCCTTGCGTCTGTTCAGAGACTCGCTGGCTTTTTGTGATGAGAAAATGCCCAAATTCAATATTACCAGCATTGGCGGTTATCATATGCGTGAAGCGGGTGCCACCAGGGTTGAGGACTTGGCTTTCAGCATGGCCATTGGCTCAGCATACATACAAGCAGGCATCGATGCAGGCAGAGATATCAACTCCTTCGGCGAACGTTTCACCTTTAACGCCTTTGGTGGCAGCATGGAGATCTATAAAGAGATCGCATTTCAGCGTGCGGCCAGAAGGATGTGGGCGACTCTGCTGAAGGAGAAATTTGGCGCCACAAACCCACGTGCCATGACGATCCGACAGATATCTACCGCCCATATAGGGTGCATCAGCACGCAACTGCAAAGGCCACTAAATAATTTGATACGGGCAACTATTGGCGGAGTTGCCGCGGGAATGTCAGGCGGAATTCCCGGCACCTTCCCACCCTTTGATGAACCTTTGGGCTTAGGCCACAGCCTTGAGGCTCAACAACTCGCTCATGATGGAACACGCATCCTCATCTACGAAGCCAAAGTAGGGGAAGTACTTGACCCATGGGCTGGCTCCTATTTCATGGAATCCATGACTAACGAAATCGAAGATGCCGCCAAAGAGGAGTTAGACAAAATTGAAACAATGGGTGGTGCCGTTGCCGCTATTGAAAATGGTTATATGCAGAAAGCCGTTGGACATTCAGCTTATGATAAGCAGAAAAAAATTGAAAACAAAGAGGAGTTTATTGTAGGTGTTAACTGCTTTAGGGGCGATAACGAGCTTGATGTAAAAATTGACCGGAGTGTAGAGGACGTTTATGACAAACAATTAAGTGCTACCGCTGAACAGCGACAAATTGACAACCTAAAGGCACTTAAAAATGAGCGAGATAATGAAGCCGTTGCAAGCGGCTTAAACCGCTTAAGGGCAACCGCTGCTGATAACTCAAAAAATGTTATGCCTGATGTTATTGAATGTGTAAGAAATTACGCTACTTTGCAGGAAATTTGTGATGTTTTCAGGGATGTTTTTGGTGAATACAAGACTGAAACCATCTGATTTTGAAGTTCATATCTCATAGGAGCTAAACTGAGAATTTTAGATTCAAAGCTTATTAATGATTATGTCCCGGATAATTTATGAATTATCCGGGATAAAAACAGCAAACCAGGGAGGGCTGTATTTATCTATGTGTAGCAGCCGGCAGCACGCATCTGCTCATCAATGTATCTCATTAATAAAGCGTTATCTTCACCTGTTTTTTGTTTTTGATAATCACTGTTCAATGCGGCAGCACCAAGGTGTTTTTGCAAATTACGACAATCTTTTGATGCTGCCATTGTATCGATATTTTGCTTTACTTCAGGGTTGTAGTTGCCCCAATTCATCGGTGGTTCGCTACAGCCCACTAACAATAGGCCGATAGAGAAAACGGCAGGAGTGATTTTCAGGTTTAATATCATATTG
>CAYYRK010000072.1:1831-12304 GCA_964473915.1 uncultured Pseudomonadales bacterium | reverse complement strand
CTGGGTGAGTCACGCTACAGGGCAGATTGCACGCTTGTGGCGGAACAGTGCAGCGTTGCAATTCCTTGGAATAGAACAACTATTCCGCGTCATTGCGCCTTGCTCTGTACTGCCACAAACGCACACTCTAGCCTGTCAAACTGAGGATTCTAGGTTAAACCCCGTTAAATTCAGGTAGTTTTTTAGCCGCCAGCCGGTTTTTAAGCCTCACATAGCGGGGCAGGCCATTGTGGTAGGGTGGGTAGGCTTCACCTTGAATCAGGGGCAACAGGTAGTTCACCGCTTCTGGTGTGATGTGAAAGCCATCCTCGCGGATAAAGGAGAGCGGCATCGTCTTTTCTACATTAGCGGCATCGCTCAGAGCTGCCGTGCCAACCCGCCAGATATAGCTGTCACCAGACTCGCGCACAATCACTGGCATCACTGCACTTTCACCGGCCAGGGCCAGATCAACCGCGGCCTTGCCTAGCGCATAGGCTTGTTCAACATCTGTTGCGGCAGCAATATGACGTGCAGAGCGTTGTAGATAATCAGCCACTGCGTAGTGGTATTTCAGCCCCAGTTCATCCTTGACCATCTGCGCCAGCGTGGTGGCCACGCCGCCCAGCTGGGCATGGCCAAAGGCATCCTGGCCGCCTGCGTCGGCAACAAAGGTGCCATCCTCATATTGGGCGCCCTCTGATACGACTATCACGCAGAAGCCCTTGTCATCAACGGTTTGCTTGACTTTGGCCAGAAAAAGCACCTTGTCGAAGGGGACTTCGGGGAAGATGATAATATGTGGCGGGTCACCGGCCTGCTCGCAGGCAAGGCCTCCGGCTGCAGCGATCCAACCGGCGTGGCGTCCCATCACCTCCATGATGAAGACCTTGGTAGAGGTTTGGCACATCGACTCAATATCCAGGCTGGCTTCGCGGATCGATACCGCAACATACTTGGCTACCGAGCCAAAGCCAGGGCAGTTATCGGTGCAGGCCAGGTCGTTATCGACTGTTTTTGGAATCCCGATACACTGGATTGAATAACCGAACTGTTGGCTTATCTGGGAGATTTTATGGGCAGTATCGGCAGAATCATTGCCGCCATTGTAGAAGAAGTAGCCTATATCATGGGCTCTGAAGACCTCTATCAGGCGTTCATATTCGGCGCGGTGACTATTGATGTCTTTTAATTTGTAGCGGCAGGAGCCGAAAGCACCGCCGGGTGTATGGTTCAGTGCGGCAATATCCTCATCACTTTCCAGAGAGGTGTCGATCAGGTTTTCATGCAGAGCGCCCAGTATCCCATTTTTGCCGACGTACAGTTTACCGATCTTATCCGGATGTTGTCGGACGGTCTCAATAACCCCGCAGGCGGAGGCATTAATCACTGCGGTGACTCCGCCGGACTGGGCGTAAAATGCATTTTTTTTCATTAACGAAACTCCTCGATTGGGCTCTGGCCAGGAGACGTTGGCCCTTTTCTCGCTAAGGGTGGTCACGTTCGACAGGGTCTATGGCACAACGCAGTGGTAAAACAGGGAGCGAATAATACTTTATTCCCGGTTTTCTTGCATGGTTAAATCCGGCGTTTTCTGGAGTGTACTTTATCTTTCTTGAGTCAAGCCCCTGGTTGTAGAAAGCGCAGGCTCCCAGTCTTTCCAAATAACCTCATAACCTTTGCGCTTAATCATTCTGGCAACGGCCTTGGGGCTGCGGCTGTCATCAATACTAAATTGCTCCAGGCTTTGCTGGGCATCGGAATAACCTCCGGGCCGGGTGCTTGAACCGGCACTTATGGTGGTAATGCCCAGGGCCATGGCATTATCCCTGAACAGGGCTGATTCTCGAGTCGACAGGGAAAGTTCCACCTGCGGATTAAGCAGCCGGTAGGCGCAGATTAGCTGTAGTAATTCCCGCTCATTGACTGGCGATTTCGGTTGAAAGCCCCCTTCGCAGGGGCGTATTCGTGGAAAGGACAGAGAATAACGACTTTTCCAGTAGCGTTTTTCCAGATAGTCCAGGTGCAGCGCAACATGGAAGGCATCGCTGCGCCAGTCCTCTAGGCCCAGCAGGCAGCCCAGACCGATCTTGTGAATTTCCGCCTGCCCCAGTCTTTCCGGGCTACCGAGCCGGAAATCAAAATCTGTCTTTCTGCCCTTCAGGTGATACTCGGCGTAGCTTTGTCGGTGGTAGGTCTCCTGGTAAACCAGCACCGCATCCACTCCCAGCCCGGACAGCTCCCGATACTGGTCGGTATCCAGTGGCTGTACTTCCATAGAAATATGGCTGAAATAGGGCTTCAGGATAGCCAGCGCCTGGCGGAAATAGTCCATGCCGACCTTGCGTGGCGACTCCCCGGTTACCAGCAGGATATGATCAAAGCCCATCTTTTTGATGGCCTTAGCTTCTGCTGCCAACTGGTCTGAATCAAGCGTAGTACGCTGAATTTTGTTGCCCACACTGAAACCGCAATAGGTGCAGATATTGCTGCATCTGTTGGAAAGATAGAGAGGCACATAGAGACCGATAGTGGGGCCGAAACGTTGCAGGGTCATCTCTTTGCTGCGTCTCGCCATCTGTTCCAGATAGGGCGTGGCAGCGGGGGAGATCAGGGCCTTGAAATCCTCCAGATTACATTTGCTGCTTCCCAGGGCATCAATGACATCGTTCTCACTCTTGTGGTAGATACTTTCCCGGCGTTGCCGCCAAAGTGAGTCGTTGAGTTGAGCGCTAAAGTGGCTCATGGAATGACTCCAAAAAGTCGGTCAGCGGGCTGGTGGCCATCGCCTGGACCTGCTGGCCCCCCAGTCCTGCCAAATGGGCGTTGCGTCCGGCCTGTACCGCCTGGGCAAAAGCCTGACTCATCGCCACCGGATTTGCCGCCACCGCTATGGCGGTATTGACCAGCACTGCATCGGCGCCCATCTCCATTGCCCTGGCGGCATGGGATGGCGCACCGATACCAGCATCCACCACGACGGGTACCCCCGACTGCTCGATGATGATCTCAAGAAATTCCTCTGTTTTTAGCCCAAGATTAGAGCCAATAGGTGCGCCCAATGGCATTACGGCGGCGCAACCCACCTCCTCCAGGCGCCGACAGAGTACGGGGTCAGCATGGATGTAGGGCAGAATAACAAACCCTTCCCGGCAGAGAATTTCAGCTGCTTTCAGGGTTTCAATTGGATCGGGCAGCAGATACTTGGGATCTGGGTGAATCTCCAGCTTCAGCCAGTTGGTATCCAAGGCTTCGCGCGCAAGGCGGGCAGCATAAACCGCTTCTTCAGCGGTGCGAGCCCCGGAAGTATTGGGTAGCAGTTTCATGTCAGCTGCGATCAGTGGTGACAGAATGTCGTCTCCCTTCTCGTCAAGATTGACCCGTTTCATGGCCATGGTTACCAGTTCCGAGCCTGAGGCGGTCAGGGCATCTACCATGGTTTGTTGATCATTAAACTTTCCTGTGCCGGTAAATAACCGAGACTTGAACTGATGATCCGCAATAGTTAACATTTTTGACTCCATAAATGACGCTTACCCCCGACCTTAACCGCCAGCGATGACCCGAAACATACTCAGTTGATCGCCGTCCTGTAGCTGTTGTTGCGGCCAATCTGTACGGCTGATGACTTTACCATTAACGGCGATGGCCATGCCCTTGCTAGACAGAGAAAGCTGGGCCAGCAACTCGGTCAGGCTCATCGGCGTGATCAGGGGGTATGAATCTTGATTGATGTTGATTTGCATAGTGAGACCTCCTGTATTTTTTGCCGGTCAACAGGCATCTGTCAGAATTTGATTTAGGCAAGATACCGCCTGAGCAGGATCTTCTGCCCGGGTTATAGCGGTGACGGCAGCGATGCTGCCTACTCCGGTGGCTGCTACTGAGGTTGCCCTGGCCAGGTCAATGCCGCCGATCGCAACCAGCGGATACTGAGTATTAAGCAGTGTTACATAACGGCTCAACTTGACGAGCCCTTGGGGCGATGAGGGCATTTTCTTGGTCTGGGTGGGAAAAATATGCCCCAGGGCGATATAGCTGGGGTTGAGCTGGTGTGCCTTGAGAATCTCAAAAAAACCATGAGTGCTTAATCCCAGGCGCAACCCGGCATCACGGATTTGAGCCAGATCCGCATCAAGCAGATCTTCCTGGCCCAGATGAACTCCATAGGCATGATATTTGATTGCCAGCTGCCAGTAATCATTGATAAAGAGCCGGGCATCATACTGCCTACCCAGGGCAGCGGCCTGGCGAATCTGCTCCGCGACCTCTTCGTCCGTTGGGCAATCCTTGATCCGCAACTGGATGGTGCGTACTCCGAGCGCTAACAGCTGACGTAACCAGGCCAGAGAGTCGACCACCGGATAGAGCCCCAGTTTCAGGCTGCCGCAGCGGGCGAAGGCGGCTGTTGTAACAGCTTTTTGGTTCAATGTCTCCAGTGATAATATCTGTGGGAAATCTTCTAGTTGGGTTGGCCAACCTTGGGGTATCAGGCTGCCCGGAGCATTGCCGATGGGCTGGGCAGCCGCCAGTGCCCGGTTGATGCAGGCCTTGGCTAATACCAGGGCATCTTCGATGGGATAGTTCAGGGCCAGTGCCGCAGCAATCAAGCTGGAGAGGTGACAACCGGTGCCCCGTTGATTCGGGTTGCATTGCCGCGGTGATGTCATCGCGAAGCCCTGGCTCAGCTGGCCGCCATCGCCCAGATAGAGATCCAGCGACTCTTCACTGCCGCAATGGCCGCCCTTCAACAGAAGATCCACTTCAAAAGTTGTTTTCAGGGCGCGGGCTGCGTTCAGCAAACCGTTACGGTGCTTGATGGTGTGCCCCGTGAGCTGCTCCGCCTCCTGGCGATTGGGGGTCAGTAGATCGACCTGTGGCAACAGTCTTCGTTTTACTGCGGCCAGAATAGGGCTATCACACATGGTGTGCCCCGAGGAGCTGACCGCCACAGGATCATAGATCACATAGGGTGGCTGCTTACCCGCTTTCAAGCTGGCAAGCTTGGTTGCCAGCCAGTTGACCTGTTCAGGGTTAGCGAGCAGGCCTATTTTGATGGCCCTGGGCCGGGTTTGCTGGACCAGGGCTTGCCACTGGGCTTCCAGTATCGCCACCGTTGAAGGTTCCATGCGATCAAATTGGTGGCTATTTTGTGCTGTCACCGCCGTGATCAGTGTGGCGCAGTGGACGCCCAGGCTTTGGGCGCTGCGACCGTCAGCACCGCTGCCGGCCGCCCCCAGGCAGTCGACGGCGGCAATGCTCCAAATGACCGGCGGCTCTTGGTGGTCAGTGCTCACCGGCTAATTCTCTTCCACGGCGCAATGATAAATTTTTGCACCCTGATCACGAAACTGCTGTGATTTTTCAGCCATGGCTGCATCCAGGACAATCTCCTCGCCCAACAGCTTGATCTTGGGCACGGTTTCGCCGCTGTCGACAAAAGCTCGTACCTCGTGGGAGATCTTCATCGAACAGAATTTTGGGCCACACATGGAACAGAAATGGGCGACCTTGCCGGATTCCTGGGGCAGGGTTTCATCATGAAAAGCGCGGGCACGCTCTGGGTCCAGGCCGATATTGAATTGATCGTTCCAGCGAAATTCAAACCGGGCTTTGGACATCGCATTATCGCGAATCTGCGCTCCTGGATGGCCCTTGGCCAAATCTGCGGCATGGGCGGCAATTTTGTAGGTAATCAGACCCTCTTTGACATCTTCCTTGTTGGGCAGCCCAAGGTGCTCCTTAGGCGTGACGTAACAGAGCATCGCACAACCGTACCAACCAATCATCGCCGCGCCGATTCCAGAGGTAAAGTGATCATACCCCGGCGCAATATCCGTGGTCAGGGGGCCAAGGGTGTAGAAGGGGGCTTCGTGACAAACCTCCAGCTGTTTGTCCATATTTTCCTTGATCATATTCATGGGGATATGCCCCGGCCCCTCAATGATCACCTGAACATCATACTCCCAGGCAATCTTGGTCAGTTCTCCCAATGTTTCCAGCTCCGCAAACTGGGCCTGGTCATTGGCATCGGCGATAGAGCCGGGGCGCATGCCATCCCCCAGTGACAGGGCGACATCGTAGGCGGCACAAAGCTGACAGATCTCACGAAAATGAGTGTAAAGAAAGCTCTCCTGATGATGGGACAGGCACCATTTGGCCATAATCGCGCCGCCGCGACTGACGATGCCGGTGACGCGACTGGCCGTCATCGGCACATAGCGCAATAACACCCCGGCGTGAATGGTGAAATAATCCACCCCCTGCTCCGCCTGTTCGATCAATGTGTCACGGAACACCTCCCAGGTCAGGTCTTGTGCCACGCCATCGACCTTTTCCAGTGCCTGATAGATGGGCACGGTGCCGATCGGCACCGGTGAGTTGCGGATAATCCATTCGCGGATCTCATGGATATAACGGCCGGTGGAGAGATCCATCACGGTATCGCCCCCCCAACGGGTGGCCCAGACCAGTTTTTCCACTTCCTCTTCAATGGAGGAGGTGACAGCAGAGTTGCCGATATTAGCGTTGATCTTGACCAGGAAGTTTCGACCGATAATCATCGGCTCAGCTTCAGGGTGGTTGATGTTTCCGGGAATAATAGCTCGCCCCATGGCCACCTCCTGGCGAACAAACTCGGGGGTGATCACTTCGGGTAGTTGGGTGCCGAAGGCCTGCCCCGGGTGTTGCCGGTTAAGATTCTCGTCACGTACTTCGTCACGGCGCATGTTCTCCCGGATGGCAATATATTCCATCTCCGGAGTGATGACACCCCGGCGTGCATAATGCAGCTGGGTCACGGTATGCTCCGGTTTGGCTCGGCGCGGGCGGGGAAGATTGTCAAAGCGCAGGTGATCGATGCCATTATCCGCCAGCCGTTGCTGGGTGAAATGTGAATGGGTGCTTTCCAGCAGCTGGGTATCCTGGCGTTCAAGAATCCAGTTCAAACGCAGCGGTGCCAAGCCAGCACGCACATCGATTTTCGCTTCCGGATCCGTGTAGGGACCACTGGTGTCATAAACGTGTAGAGGATCGTTGGGGGTATATTCAGGGTGGGTCTTGGTGCCCCCGGTCAGGGAGTCCGACAGGGTGATCTCGCGCATACCAACCTGGATATCCTCCCGGGAGCCGGTCACAAATATTTTGGCCGATTCGGGGTAGGGTTGGCATCCAATCTGGTTAATGAATTCCTGTGCTTTTTGTCTATCTATGCTAGCCATGCAATCGTCACCTGTACGGATATTGAGTGTGATGAATGCTTGTCTGGAGAGGCTGTAGACGCGGATGGACAGAACTCGAACGGAATCTGGGCACTGCCCTGTGGATTACCGTCGCAAATTTAACGCCGTTGCTCTTGCTTCCCTTCGCAGGTACTAGCCTGATCAGGTTCTACGGATCCCGCACTACGGGTCTCAGCCAATGGCACTCCGACAAGATGAAAGCCAAGTATAGGGCTTTGTTTATCATTAACTCAAGCTTTTATAGTGGGGGAATCAATCAAGATGCCCGTTGGGAATTGCTCTAAGCTAATGATGTTTGGTGTGAGTTATCAATAGGTTAACTTCCGTTTCAGCGCAGGGCCACCAAGAATGATGCTTGTGTGAAACTGCTTAACCTTGTGCTACTCTGGCCAGTCAGCAATATCGCGATCAGTCAGACATTAACTATTTGCAATACAACGAAACAATACCAAGAGACCTTTGCACGAGAGCCATTTTGCTCCCATACTGTGTTAAAAATGTACCCAAAGCACTCGCTTCACTCGCGGGGCAGGCTCTGCTCAATCGGTCATTTATAACTGTAAGCTCCCTCTTTGTGCGCGTTTTTGCCTTGCCTGGAACCAAAATCATCTCTCGTGCAAAGGTCTCGCCAAAGCAAAGAGACAAAAAAGATCAGTAAAATTATGCATATACATATTTTGGGAATCTGCGGCACCTTCATGGGTAGCCTGGCTATTTTAGCCCGGGAGCTGGGCTTTCAGGTCAGTGGTTGTGATCAGAATGTCTACCCCCCCATGAGCACCCAGCTTGAAGCGGCAAATATTGAGCTGATGGAGGGTTTTCGACCTGAACATCTGGACTGTGGTGCGGATCTGTTCGTGGTGGGTAATGCTATGGCACGGGGTAATCCGATTGTCGAGGCTTTACTTAACCGGCAACTGCCCTATGTGTCGGGTCCCCAGTGGTTGGCTGATCATGTTCTGCAGGGCAGATGGGTGCTGGCCTGTGCCGGTACCCACGGTAAGACAACTACCAGCAGTATGCTGGCCTGGATCCTCGATTATGCGGGCATGGCCCCAGGTTTTCTGATAGGTGGGGTACCCGGGAATTTTGGGCTCTCGGCTCGTCTGGGGGAGACCGACTTTTTTGTGATCGAGGCCGATGAATATGATACGGCCTTTTTTGATAAGCGTTCCAAATTTATTCATTACCGGCCACGCACGGCCATATTGAATAATCTGGAATTTGACCACGCCGATATATTCCCCGACCTTGAAGCTATTCAGCGGCAGTTTCATCATCTGGTGCGCACGGTGCCAGCTCAGGGTCTATTGATTACACCAGAGGCTGACCAGGCGCTCAATCAGGTGCTGAGTCTGGGCTGTTGGACTCCCGTTGAAACATTCAGCACGCTTGAAGAGGGAGCAGCGTCATGGAAAGCTCGCCTGGAAAAGGCCGATGGCAGCTGTTTTCAGGTGCTCTATCAAGGTCGGGAGTTGGCCAGCGTAACCTGGAAACATACGGGAGTACACAATGTGCATAATGCCCTGGCGGCTATTGCGGCGGCGCATCATGTGGGCGTGGTCGCTGAGGTAGCGGTTGAGGCTCTGTGCCGTTTTGATGGCGTCAAAAGAAGGATGGAGGTCAGAGGCCAGGTTCGGGATGTTACCGTTTACGATGATTTTGCCCACCATCCCACGGCCATCGCCTCAACGCTGGAGGGGCTACGACAAAAAGAGGGCGTTGGGCGAATCGTGGCTGTGATTGAGCCGCGCTCCAATACCATGCGCATGGGTGTACATGGTGAAAATCTCAGTCACGCGGCCTCGGTCGCAGATCGGGTATTTTGGTATCAGCCCGAGGGGCAAGACTGGGGGGTTAACGCCCTGGTACAAGCTGATTTTGAAAAAGCCAGCCAGCATTCATCGGTGCAGGATCTGATCGATACCCTGGTGGCTGAATCACAGGCGGGAGACCAGGTAGTGATTATGAGTAACGGCGGTTTTGAGGGTATACATGACCGGTTGTTAATGGCCCTGGATAAACCTGAAGTCACCAATTGACCGCTATGAGAGGACAAGCGCCTTAGCTGACTCAGTTTATGCCATAGGAAAGTGATACATGATGTAGATCAGTATACTGATTACAGCGGCAGCCGCAGCCAGCAGCAGGCTGCTATCCAACCGCAGTGGCTGTATATCATAGCGGCTAAAAATCATACGCGCAGCGCCGCAGCAAGCCAGCCCCAGCATCAATCCGCCCACAACATCTGTTAGCCAGTGCCTACCCAGGTAAAGAGAGGAGATGCCCACCAGTAGCATCGGAATTGATGCCAGGCTGTAGATCCACCAGCGTCGATGATGCCCCGTTTCTTGTGCAATAAAGGCTGAGATTAAGCCGACAAATACCGTTGCGCGGGTCATATGGCCGCTGGGGAAGGATGTTGTAGATGCCAGGCCCTCTGCGTTGAGCAAGGGGCTGGCAATTGTGAGCCCATCTTGGAGTGCAAAAACCAAAAATTCTGAAAGCAACACAATGCTCAGACAAACTAACGTTGCGGCAATCTGGCGTTTGAATAACAACCAGGCAACCAGAATGCCCGAAACAATATAATAAAGTTGTTGATCGGCTAACAGGGAGATCATGGTGAAAACAGGGTCAAACCAGGGGTGCTCAATAGAGCGAAAAAACAGAGATACACTCTGGTTAAGGTCGGCGATAGAATTGCTATGGAGCAGCCAGGCGGTCACTAAAAACCCTACAATTCCGGTGATAAGCAGGATGAGTGAGTTTAAGGGGAAAGTTCGGATATTGTGGCGCTGGTTTGAAAACCAGTACCAGAACAGGCGTGCGTTCGATTGACGCTCGATAAACCGCTGCAGGGCGAGATACGCTCTGGACTCATGACTTAACTGCCAGTGGGATAGCCTGATCAGCAAAAAGGCCAGTAGCAGTGCCATCAGAAAATAACTAACCAGTGTGCCAAAGCCCTCGGGAAACTGGATGCCCCAGGAGATTGAACGGCCAAATAGATAACCCGGAACCACATAAGTGGGTGCCCAGGCCACTGCTGAAATTAGATTGATTAACACAAAACGTAGAGGAGACATGTTCAGCATTCCCGCCACCAGGGGGATCACCGGGCGGATCGGGCCAACAAAACGGCCTATCATAATACTTTTTCCGCCATGACGGTTAAAGAAGGCCTCGCCGTTATCGATCCACTCAGGGTAGTTGCGGAAGGGCCATAGTTCCCGTATCTGCTGTTGAAAAA
>CAYYRK010000072.1:0-1731 GCA_964473915.1 uncultured Pseudomonadales bacterium | reverse complement strand
GCTGTTGGAGTAAAGCGGTGGGAACTGTTTGAGCCTGAAAGGGGTCTGTATCGGTGTTTCCAGGTTATTAGGAAGAAATTTCCTGTAAAATCATAAGTGCTCACCGAAGCGCGAGGTTGTTTATTATGCATCGAGCCAAATTTGAGTGGTTGCCTGAATCCAAGAGGGTGTTTATTCTTTGATGATATCAGTGAACGGAGTGAAACTGCAGAGCGACACCGCTGCAGCTTTGGAGATATTGACATGAACGTGTTGCGGAAAAAGATAAGCACTCTACTTACGCACTCTTGTTGGGTGTTTGTGGCTGCCTTGATGACCGCGACCGGCTGTTCAACTAACCCAGTTACCGGTAAAAGCGATTTTGTTCTGATATCCGAGGAAGCAGAGATCAAACTGGGGCGAGAGGCTCACCCTGAGATTAAAAAACAGTTTGGGGGTGCCTATGATAACTCGGAATTGAAGGCCTATGTGCAGGGTGTTGGCGAGAAATTGGCCGCCCATAGTCATCGTAGTGAGCTGGTTTATCGCTTTACAGTTCTGGACAGCGATCAGGTGAACGCCTTTGCTTTACCCGGCGGTTATATTTATATTACTCGCGGCCTGCTTGCCTACCTGAATTCTGAGGCCGAGATGGCAGCAGTGCTCGGCCATGAAATCGGGCATGTCACTGCTCGGCACAGTGTGCGCCAGATCAGTGCGGCGCGGGCCGCTAACATTGGATACACCCTGGGTTCAATCTTTGTCCCAGAGATGCGGGTAGGGGGCGCACAGGACCTATTCAATCTTTTGGGGAGCGCCCTGCTTAGTGGCTATGGTAGAGATCACGAGCTGGAAGCCGATCGACTCGGTGCCGAGTATTTGGCGCGAACCGGTTTTGATTCGCAGGCTATGATCAAGGTGATCGGTGTGCTCAAGGACCAGGAAGGCTTTGAAACACAGCTCGCCAAAGAGCAGGGCCGCAAACCGCGTATATATCATGGTGTGTTTGCCTCCCATCCAGACAACGACACCCGTCTGCAGGAGGTGGTTGCTAGCGCTGACCCGTTTAGAGGTGAAGCTTCTGCTCAAGTCCATCGGCAACAATTTCTGCAACAGCTTGAGGGCCTTACCTTTGGTGATAGCGAGCGTGAAGGGATCCGTCGCGGCAACAGCTTTTATCACAAGAGTTCAGGTTTTGCGTTAAGTTTTCCGGAGGGCTGGAGGATCGAAAACCTTCCGGATAGTATTGTTGCGCGACCGCCAAGCGGTGATGCGATTCTTCAATTCACAATGCAAGACATCAACAAGCGTATTTCTCCACGAGAATTTATGATCAGTCGTCTAAAACTCAAGGATATTAAAGATGGCAAGGAGATCACCTCAAATGGACTGGGGGGATATACGGCTATAGCCAACATGCGCACACCGTTTGGCAAGCTGCCAGCGCGTGTAACCATTCTCTATCTTCAGAACCGTGCGATCATAGTTGTTGGTACTGCGGAGCATGAAGCGCAGCGGCGCCAGTATGATGATGACTTTGTGGGCACCGCGCGTAGCTTCCACGCCCTGCGCGAGGATGAGCAGGCGCTAGCCAGGGCATTGAAATTGAAAATCGTACAGGCTGATGAGAATACAACTTTCGCTGATCTGGCCAGGGCATCGGAGATTACGCATCATGCCGAGGAGCAATTGCGTCTGCTCAATCAGCATTATCCAACCGGCAAACCCCAGCCTGGTGAGTTGCTCAAAGTT
>CAYYRK010000071.1:4993-12436 GCA_964473915.1 uncultured Pseudomonadales bacterium | reverse complement strand
GTGCAAAGGTCTCAGGCAAAAATTCTATGAGGGTAACGCAGCCTTCCCTTTACATTGGCATCATGTCCGGAACCAGTCTGGACGCAGTAGACGCAGCACTGGTTGATTTCAGCCACAAGATGCCCCAACTTGTTTGCACATTAAAATACGCACTTCCCCACAATCTTCGTCAACAAATTATTCAGCTGTGCTCACCAGGAACTAATGAGATTCAGCTTTATGGTGAAACCGATATTGCCGTAGGCAGACTTTTTGCTGATGCAGCAACAGAACTACTAAAAAAAGCGCACACTGATGCCAAACAGGTAGCCGCCATCGGCAGCCACGGACAGACGATCCGCCACGAACCTATAGGGTCAACGCCCTTTACCGTCCAGATTGGCGACCCTAACACTATTGCTGAGCGAACCGGAATTGATACAGTTGCTGATTTTAGACGCAGAGATATGGCTGCAGGTGGCCAGGGTGCCCCACTGGCACCGGCTTTTCATGCGCAATTTCTGTCCTGCAGAAAAATAAACCGGGCCGTATTGAACCTGGGCGGTATCGCAAACCTTACGCTTCTGCCGACAGATCCGGACCAATCAGTTATTGGATTTGATACAGGCCCAGCCAATCTCCTGATTGACAACTGTTATCAACACTATAAAGGGGGCAGCTTTGATCCGGGAGGACAGTGGGCTGCTGGAGGAAAGGTTGATCGGCTATTTTTAGAGCTGATGCTACAGGAGCCCTACTTCAGGTTAAAACCCCCAAAAAGTACTGGGCGAGAGTTTTTTAATCCGAATTGGCTGGATGCGCAACTCTGCAAGCACAGAATAAAAATTACACCTCAGAACCTTTGTGCGACGCTGGTCGAAATGGTTGTAGTTTCAGTAGGCTCCGCCCTGAAAGCAGAATTCAATCAGTGCCAGGAACTACTTATTTGCGGTGGCGGTGTCCATAACCACTACCTTCTTGATCGTTTACGCCAGCAACTCACAGACTGCCGCATAACCAGCACCTCAGAACAGGGAATTGATCCAGACTATCTGGAGGCCATCGCTTTTGCCTGGTTTGCCAGCCGCACCCTGCAAAAAAAATCCAGCAACCTGCCCTCAGTAACGGGTGCCCGACATAAATCTATTTTGGGTGGAATCTACTACGCCTGATGTTTAGATGATATAAAAGCAAAAGCTAACCGCACAGACAGGCCGGGAGAGGTTTACAGGGAAAAAGATGAGCCACAACCACAGGTTGTTTTGGCCTTGGGGTTGTGCACCACAAAACGTGATCCCTCCAGACCCTCTTCATAGTCGATTTCAGAACCCGCCAGATACTGGAAACTCAGGGGATCAATAACCATTTTCACCCCCATATTGTCGACCAAAGTATCATCTTCCGCGATCTCTTCGTCAAAGGTAAAGCCGTACTGAAATCCTGAACAGCCTCCACCGGTAACGAAAACCCGCAGTTTCAGCGCATCATTACCTTCCGCCTCGATAAGCGCCTTCACCTTTCCTGCTGCCAAATCGCAGAAAACCGTGGGTGTTTGTGTTTGAACCTCAGACATATTTATTACTCAATCTCCTGTTTCGTTGGCCATTATCGCCTTAACTGAGCATTTTAGTCAAGTATTGAGCTTAAGTAGTCTTGGCCAAAGACTCGCCGGAGCAATTACTGACCCTCAGGAATCTCATCACTATAAGCCAGCTGCTTAATTTCATCGGCCGAATCATGATGAAACAAGCTGCCATTGACTAGGGCTCCCATGACCATTTCAATCAGATTATAATGCACATTCCCCGTAACCGATGCATTGGCTGCAAGTTCAAGATGAGCCGACGAATACACATCTCCAATCACGGTACCATTAATAACGATATGCGGGGCACGCACCTCACCTTCCACAACACCGTGATCACTAATTCGTACCACAGCATCTTTGTTATCTTTCGCAATAACAGCCCCTTTTACCCGCCCATCAATATGTACACCGCCTGCAAAATGCAGATCTCCTTCAAACTCTGTCAAGTTGGATATCAGAGTGTCATACTGATGACGCCTATTTTTTTTGTTACTGCGCAACATCTGCAAAGCTCCCATCAATAAGCCAGTCAAATTTTCTGGAGATTTTTTGCGAACTCTTCCCCTTAAGCGAAGCAATTGCTTCTATCTGAGCAGGCTGAAATCCAGCCGGCAGGATAATATCCGCTTCGAATTCCTGAAAGTATCTGAATTTGAATTTTTTTGCCACCACCTCTACCGCAGCACCGCCGACAGTCGCAGACTCCATTATGCCATTAATGCGCAGCTCAACATCTCCCTGAACCAGTTGCTCATTATTACCAACCTGTATCAAAACCCAGTGTAGCCTGTAATTGTTGACCGCTTCCAGCGACTCTATATCAAGATTTTGCACATGCAGTCCGGTAGCCAATGCTTCGGGCGCCATGATACCGCGATAAAAAGCGATCACTTTGTTCAGCTGCTGAATCTGTTCCTCCAGCTTACCGATGCTTTGGCGTACATCTTCAGTCGCCATTTTCTCTACTATCGTTTGCTGCTGAAGACCAATCACCCGGTTCCGGGCTTCACGCAATTGCTGTTTGTGTTCATCCAACCTGCCGCTGTCCTCCCTAGAGGACCGACCAAGTGTGAAACTCAGGGCTGCAACCACCAACAACAAAACCAAAACAGCTACCGACAACAACACGGCCCGTTCAGGCCGGTGGCTTTTTATCACCAAATTATGCTGCGGGTTTGACTTGGCTCGTGTCATTTTCAACTTAACCACATTCAAGGCATCAGGGCAATATTGGACAATCCCAACGCCTCATCTATGCCAAACATAATATTCATGTTATGTATCGCCTGACCGGCAGCGCCTTTAACCAGATTATCAATTACCGACAGGATCACGACAACATCACCCTCCTGAGGCCTGTGCACCGCTATCCGGCACTGATTACAACCCTTAACACTACGAGTTTCCGGGTGAGACCCTGCGGGCATTACATCCACGAAGGGCTCCTGTGCATAGCGTTCTTCAAAAAGTTTTTGCAGGTCTACAGCTCGGCTATCAGAGCTTGTAAGACGTGCATAAAGTGTGGCGTGTATGCCACGGATCATGGGCGTAAGGTGCGGCACAAAGGTCAACGCTACCTTTTGTTGCGCTATCTGGGACAAGCCCTGGGCTATTTCCGGAAGATGTCGGTGGCCAGGCACTGCATACGCCTTAAAACTTTCACTGGCTTCACACAAAAGTGAGCCCACACTGGCCTGCCTGCCCGCACCACTCACTCCAGATTTGGCGTCTGCGATCAAACTTTGTACATCCACTAAACCCTGCTCCAGCAGCGGTTTAAAACCCAGCTGTACAGCTGTGGGATAACAACCCGGGTTTGCCACCAATCGTGCTGCAGCAATGTTAGCCCGGTTTAATTCCGGCAATCCATAAACCGCCTCATCAAGCAGTTCCGGGCACGCATGTGGGTGCCCGTACCAGGCAGACCACTCGGCAGCATCCCTAATACGAAAATCAGCGGACAGATCAACCACTCGTACGCCCCGCTCTAACAGTTTAGGCACCTGATGCATCGCCACCGCATTGGGTGTTGCAAAAAAAACCAGGTCACAATCTTCAAGATTGCTTCTGTCGGGCGCGGTAAAAATAAGATCCAGATGGCCCCGCAGGTTCGGGTAGAGGTCGTCCACACGGCGGCCCTCCTCCCCTCGGGAGGTAATAGCTGACATTTCAACCTCCGGATGGACTGCCAACAACCTTAACAACTCAACGCCTGTGTACCCGGTTCCACCCACAACGCCCACTTTTAACACAACAACCTCACTATTCATGACACTTTATAAAGAGTTAGCCAGTATAATAAACTAGGCTGGTAAAACAAAAGACAATTCTTACAACGAGACACATAAGGCCTATGCCCTTTTATTCAATTTCTCTGGAGCAGTTCCGCAACCGCCTCTCTCATCTGGAAGCACTACCCCAGTATACTCTGCTAGGTATTATCTCAGGCGTTGTCACAGGGTTAATCATATTGGTGTTCCGCCAGGCGATTGAAATACCACTGAGATGGTGGTTGCCGGAGGGAGATCCGGAAAACTTCGAGGCTCTGAGCTCGCAGATCCGTTTCATTTCGGCACTTGGCGGAGCCACCCTGATCGGAATTTTATATTCAGTCATCAGTAAAGAGGCCCAGCAAGTTGGTGTTATTCGGGTACTGGACCGGCTCAATTTTCATGAGGGCCACTTCAGACTTCGTAACGCTATTACTCAATTCGTAGTGGGCGTAATTACACTGGTCAGTGGCCAGTCCGCAGGGAGAGAGGGCACAGCTATTCATCTGGGTGCAGCCTGTAACAGCTATCTCGGTCGTCGCTTTAAACTACCCAACAACAGTATCCGTATTCTGGCAGGATGTGGCACAGCAGCTGCTATCTCTGCATCTTTCAACACACCTATTGCCGGGGTTATCTTTGCCATGGAAGTGGTGATGATGGAATATACCCTGGCTGGCTTTACACCCGTTATTGTCGCGGCCGTTTCCGCTGCGTTTATTTCCCAGATCGTCTACGGCGCAGAAAGTGCTTTTTCAGTTCCAGCTATTGGTATTGAAACCCTTATGGATATCCCCTTCACCATTGCGCTGGGTTTAATCATCGGCACAGTGGCTGCTGCCTTTATCAGCCTGGTAAAATGGCTAACACGATTTAACCACCATCATGTTTTTCCCCGCTCGGTGGTTGCAGGCATTGTCACGGGAATGCTGGCCATTCCAATACCCTCAATCATGGGCATTGGATACGACTCGGTTAACCTGGCGCTAACCGGAACCGCTAGCTTCGGCTTATTGGCAGCGCTTGCAGTCGGAAAATTTGTCGCCACTGCCGTGCCGGTAGGCCTGGGATTACCCTATAGCCTCATCGGTCCGGTGATGGTCATAGGCGCAAGCACAGGTGCGACATTGGGTTATCTGGCCATCTGGCTGGCTCCTGAGCATAGTTCAGAACTTGCGCTCTATGCCATGCTGGGTATGGGTGCCATGATGGGCGCAGTATTGCAGGCACCATTGGCCGCATTGATGGCACTACTGGAATTAACCGGAAACCACCATATCATTTTGCCGGGTATGCTGGCCATTGTCATTGCTCATCTAACAGCAAGAGTCATCTTCAAACAGGATTCAATATTTACTACGCTGCTAGCCGCACAAGGAGTTGAGCTGAAGGACAAGCCGGTACTACAAGCCCTGAACAGGATGGGCGTAGCTAGCCTGATGAATGAAAAATTCCAGCTCCATGACCGGTTGACCTGCATGGAGGAGACTCACAAGCTACTGCAGACCAAACCGGAGTGGATCATTCTGACCACCGAAGGAAACCCTGTCGCCCTTCTACCTGCAGTTGATCTGGCGAGGCACCTGGAGTCTATTGAGGCCAACAACAAAACCACAGCCGAAAAAGCTCAGATTGACCTGCTATCAATTCCTGCCAGGAGACGTGACCTGAAAAACATTCCTTGGGAAGCAACCATTCAGGAAGCCCTGAGCACTTTACAAGCATCAGGCGCGGAGGCACTCTATGTTGAACGCATCCGTGCCCCTATGATCAAATCCGTGGTTGGCGTGATCACCCGGGATGATATTGAAAATTACTATCTCTATAAATAGAGACCTTTGAGGGTAAAAACATGTTATGGCTTAAGGCGTTCCATATAATCGCTATCACCTGCTGGTTCGCTGGGCTTTTTTATCTGCCTCGTCTGTTTGTCTACCACGCCATGGCCGAAGACAAAGCCAGCATAGATCAATTTAAGATTATGGAGCGCAAACTCTACCGTGGTATTACCTACCCATCAATGCTGGCCACGGTTATCCTGGGCCTTTGGTTGCTTTCCCTGAACTGGAGCTATTATGCAAGCCAGGGCTGGCTACATGCCAAATTAGCACTGGTCGCCATCTTGATCATCTACCACCACATTTGCGGCAGCTACGTTAAAAAATTTGCCGCAGATCTTTGCCAGCGGAGTCACCGCTATTTTCGCTGGTTTAACGAATTCCCGGTATTGATTCTGCTGGGAGCTGTCATACTGGCGGTAGTCAGGCCATTTTAGCAACGAAATCAGGCGCGTCCCAATAACAACCCTCACCGGCTGTTTTTATTTTAATTTCACACACAAGAGATTCAATTAATGTCCAGATCAGAAACCCTTTTTCAGGAAGCCTGCCAATATATCCCCGGGGGGGTTAATTCACCCGTCCGTGCATTCAAAGCAGTGGGCGGAACCCCGGTCTTTATCGAACGGGCTGATGGTGCCTATCTGTACGATGCCGATAGTCAACGCTATATTGATTATGTACTCTCCTGGGGACCGATGATTCTCGGGCACAACCACCCGGCTATCCGCCAGGCGGTTATCGACAAAGCACAAGATGGCCTTAGTTTTGGCGCTCCGACCGAAATAGAAACCCAGCTGGCAAAACGAATCTGCGAGATCATGCCTAATATGGACCTGGTCCGTTTTGTCAACTCAGGCACCGAGGCCACTATGAGCGCCATTCGGTTGGCAAGAGGCCATACCGGGCGCAACAAAATTGTCAAATTTGAGGGCTGTTACCACGGTCACTCCGACTCTTTACTGGTTAAGGCGGGTTCTGGAGCCCTGACCTTCGGTATTCCCACATCACCCGGGGTACCGGCGGTGCTGGCTGAGCAGACCATCACCCTGACCTACAATGATATCGAGGGCGTCAAACAGGTTTTTCAGGAAGTGGGTGAAGAGATCGCCTGCATTATTGTCGAGCCGGTAGCGGGCAATATGAACTGTATACCACCCATACCAGGTTTCCTCGAGGGCCTCAGGCAGGTCTGTGATGAATACGATACGGTGCTGATTCTGGATGAAGTGATGACCGGTTTTCGCCTCGGCTTGCAAGGCGCTCAAGGATATTACGGCATCAGGGCAGATCTAACGACTCTGGGCAAGGTCATTGGCGGGGGTATGCCGGTTGGCGCTTTTGGTGGCCGACGAGAAATTATGGAGAAAATTGCCCCGATCGGGCCGATTTATCAAGCCGGGACGCTCTCTGGCAACCCAGTAGCAATGGCTGCCGGGCTCGCGTCACTGGAACAGATCAGCGCTCCGGGATTCTATCAATCACTCTTTGATAAAACAGATCAACTGATGCAGGGGCTGCATCAGGCAGCGGCAGAAAGCGGAATCCCCTTTACTACCAACCATGTCGGATCTATGTTTGGTACTTTCTTTACCACTGAAGATAAGATCACTAACTACCAACAGGTCATCAACTGCGATATTAAAACCTTCAATCGCTTCTTCCACGGGATGCTAAAACAGGGTGTTTACCTGGCTCCTGCCTCCTACGAAGCCGGTTTCATGTCTGCCGCACATACTAATGAGGATATCGAAAATACCATCAGCGC
>CAYYRK010000071.1:0-4893 GCA_964473915.1 uncultured Pseudomonadales bacterium | reverse complement strand
CTGGGGGCCAATCCTGCTAGTCACAAACTACCAGGGCCCTATACCCATGAATATGAATTTCACGAACCGATGGTACTTATGGGCTACTTGGCGGGAGTCACCAAAACCATCGAACTGGCCACAGGGATTGTGATTGCGCCACAACGTCAAACGGCGCTGTTAGCCAAACAGGCCGCAGAGGTCGATGTTCTCAGCAACGGCAGATTGCGCCTGGGCCTTGGCCTCGGCTGGAATCAGGTAGAATACGAAGGTCTGGGGCAGGATTTTTGTACCCGAGGTAAACGGCTCGATGAGCAGATCGAACTCATGAGGCAGTTGTGGACTAACAAACTGGTCACGTTTCAGGGTCGGTGGGACCAGATAACTGACGCCGGAATTAACCCTCTACCGGTACAACAACCTCTACCGATCTGGCTGGGCGGTTGGGCAGACCCGATGATCAAGCGCATTGCCCGTACGGCAGATGGCTGGTTTGCGCTATTCAAACCCGATAGCAATGGTAAGCAGATGATTGCCAAGTTGCACCAGTACGCTAAAGAAGTTGGCCGAGATCCAACAAAGATCGGCATTGAGGCATGGATAACCGTTAATAATTCTCAGATATTTGAAGGGCGCAATCAGCGACCGGAAGACAAACTACTACGCTCAGCGGAGCAATGGTGCGAGGAGATCACCGCATGGCAAGACCTGGGAGCTACCCACCTTGGGTGTTGGAGCCTCTATTCCGGTTTCACACCAGATCAACATATCGATGCTGCGCAACAGTTTAAAACAACGATCGACAGTATGTAGCCAGCTACTGGTGTTATTTAAACTGGAAAATGATAGTACGGCCAACAATATAATTGACAATTATCTAAGCTTTCAATATTCTAACGTTCGTTAGAAATAGAGCACCCTTAGCAAGAGGGACTGCCGTGTGCTTATCTTATGGGGAGAACAGGTCGATTGAAATACCAACCTGCTGCGCAGAATATATCGTGTTACCTGAAGTCATACCAGTATATCGACAGCGATTCCATCCAGGTTCGTGACTTCACTACAAAAGCATTGCAGAACCTGACCGACCCATCTGATGCTGGACGCGCGATCTGTCTGTTCAATGCAGTACGCGACGGCATCCCCTACAACCCTTATAAGTTCAACCTTGATCAGAAAAACTATAAAGCCAGCGTTGTCACAACGCAGGACTCTGCGTACTGCATCCCCAAGGCGATCCTGCTAACGGCCTGTCTGCGCGCCACCAATATCCCTGCGGCCATTGGCTTTGCCGATGTACGCAACCATCTGATTACGCCCAAGCTAGCACAGCTGATGCAGACCGATCTCTTTATCTGTCACGGTTATGTTCAGCTTTGGTTAGATGAAAAATCATATAAAATTACGCCTGCTTTTAATACTGAACTTTGTCAACGGTTCGGCATTAAACCTCTTATTTTCGACGGCAAATCCGATGCGCTTTTTCACGAGTTTGATACCCAGGAACGGCGGCATATGGAGTATGTTAATGATCGTGGCGTCTATGAAGATGTCCCAGCCACAGAGCTACTGGCAACTTTAAAGGAAGCCTACCCTCAGCTAGTGGAATTCGAGCGGCAAATTAATGCGGGAGCTGCTGGTTATGATGATAAATTTACATCTACCGAGCCCGGTACCACTGCAGGTGTGCCATAGCTCCCAGAACCTCAACAATAAACCGGTTTACACAACTAAAACCGCCGTTTTAATATCGGCTAAAAGGACAGGAGAACAATGATATCTGATTCTGAAAGAGAAGAACGAAAGCAGGAGCTGAACCTACTCGGTGAAAGCGTTAAAACACTACTGTCAAGGGCTGGCGGGGTTGATCGGGCTCGAAATGCACGTAACTCTAGAGACGGGGTTAATCGCAACACCTGGTCCGAGTTGGCAGAAGCTGGCATTCTCGGAGTTATGGCTGGCGAAAATGCCGGGGGGCTCGGCCTTGGCCTGACGGCAGGTGGTGTAATCGCCGAGGAGATAGGCCGTGTTTTGGCCCCTGAGCCATTTGCCCCTGTCACAGGGCTGGCAGCAGGTCTGATTGAGCGACTTGCTCCCAAAAACACGCTGCTAGCGGCGATAATTGCCGGTGAATCGATTCCAGCCGTTGCCTGGCAAGAACGTGCTTCTTCCGGGCCATCAAATACACTGGAAACCCAGCTTACTGATGGTACTCTAAGTGGTACAAAATCCTGGGTTGCAAACGCCGAAGGGGCGGATGTTCTGCTGGTAATCGCTGGGAGTTCTGACGGGCAGGTTTTGTGCCAGGTCGAAACGGGTGCCGACGGAGTAACACTGGAAGCAACCCCTCAGGCAGATGGCAGCTACCTCTACGAGGTTACCTTTGCCAAGGTGGCATCCAAAGTGATCGCTAAAGGCCCACAAGTCTCTGAAGCGCTCGCAGCATCCATTGATGATGCCACCGCACTGGCGGCTGCAGAAATGCTGGGAGTAATCTCCGAAACGTTAAAGATAACCCTGGAATTTTTGGGAACTCGTGAGCAGTTCGGTAAACCGATCGGTGTCTTTCAGGCACTCCAACATCGGGCAGTGGACATGTTTATAGGGTACGAAATTGCTGCAGCGGGGATCCGTGAGGCCCTGATGCTAATGGACGAGACATCAGATGCGCAGGTACGGTCAATCCAGGCCAGCCGTGCGAAAGCAAGGGCTGGAGAAGCGGCTCAAAAAATCACCAGGGACGCCATTCAAATGCACGGTGCTGTCGGCTATACAGACGAATTCGATATCGGTCTGTATTTGAACCGCGCATTAGTGCTGGCTGCCTGGTTAGGGGATGCGACGTATCATCGCCG
Source organism: uncultured Pseudomonadales bacterium (assembly GCA_964473915.1). Taxonomy (GTDB): domain Bacteria; phylum Pseudomonadota; class Gammaproteobacteria; order Pseudomonadales; family IMCC2047; genus CAYYRK01. Next base: position 2,059 of record CAYYRK010000071.1, on the reverse strand, counting down.
CAACTGGTTTAAACTGAATAACGAACAGGGTTAGGATTTCATGACTGACTGGAATGAGATGAGTGATGAGGACTTCCGTGCAGAAGTCCGTGCCTTTTTTGAAAATGAATATCCGGAAGAGCTTCGAAACCTTTCACATCGGCCCTTCTGGGCAGAGATCAAAGATTGGCACAAAAAACTTCATGCACGCGGATGGGTAGCACCAGCCTGGCCCACTGAATATGGCGGAATGGGACTTGAAGCTTCAAAACTGCTGCTTTTTTACGAAGAGCAGCAACGCTGGGGTGTCGTACGCGGTCGAGATATGGGCGTACAGATGGTCGGCCCGCTAATTATCAAATTTGGCACTGATGCACAAAAAACCTATTGGCTATCGCGCATCCTGAGCTGTGAAGATATCTGGTGCCAGGGCTACTCTGAACCTAACGCCGGATCGGACCTCTCCAGCCTGCGCACTTCGGCAACCACCGATGGGGACGACTTCGTCATCAATGGCCAGAAGATCTGGACCACTATGGCGCATGATGCCACGCATATCTTTATGCTGGTACGCACTGATCCAAAGGCAGCCAAGCAGCAACAGGGGATCAGCTTCCTGCTCGCAGATATGGATCAGCCAGGCATCACCGTGCGCAAGATCAAAACACTGGCCGGTGAAGATGAGTTTTGTGAAGTCTTTTTCGATGATGCTCGTACACCACAGGAAAATCTGGTCGGTGAGCTCAACAAAGGCTGGACCATGGCAAAAGCACTGCTCAGTTTTGAGCGGATCTTCATCGGCAGCCCGGTTATTGCACAAAATGCCCTGGTTAAACTTGAGGCGCTGGCCCAGGAACAAGGCTGTTTTGAAGATTCCGGCTTCCGGGATCGTTACACACAGCTTGCCCTGGACGTTCAGGACCACGCAGCACTCTATACGCGTTTCGCCGATCAACTCAAAAGAGGAGAAACGCTCGGCCCCGACGTATCCATGCTGAAGGTATGGGTTACAGAGACCTCTCAACGAATCAGTGAGTTGATGATCGAGGCTGCAGGGCCTGATGGCGGAGCAGTCGGCCCGCTTCAGATGGGCGACCATGCCATCAATATTTTGGATAGTTTCTACAAGACACGACCCACTACAATTTATGGTGGATCTAACGAAATTCAACGTAATATTTTATCAAAAATGGTGCTCAACCTTCCTAGCTAAGGTTGTGTGTCTTATTCCATCAAAGGAGAAAAATAGAATGACAGATCGTTATGCAGCTTATACAACATTAAAATTTGATTACCCTGCTGAGCGCGTACTTCGTATCACGTTTGACAATCCGGAAACCTACAACTCTGTCTCCGCAGAGTGCCATACACAGATGGTTGATGTTTGGCGTGAAATTGACCGCGACCCAGATATCAATACTGTAATCATTACCGGCGCCGGCAAGGCCTTTTCATCCGGTGGCGATTTCGACTTCATCGAAGGAATGGTCGGTAACCATAACGAACTGATGAAGACCTGGAAAGAGGCCAAAGACCTGGTCTATAACGTGATTAACTGCAACAAGGTGATCGTCTCAGCAATCAACGGACCAGCAGCCGGCGCGGGCCTGGTTGTAGGTATTCTGGCTGACATCTCTATCGCCGGAAAAGCTGCCAGACTGGTTGACGGTCACCCACGCCTGGGTGTTGCTGCCGGTGACGTAGCGGCCATTATCTGGCCGATGCTGTGCGGTATGGCAAAGGCTAAATACTATCTGCTAACCTGCAAACCGATAACGGGTGAGGAAGCAGACCGCATCGGGCTTGTCTCCATGTGCGTCGAAGATGATATTTTGCAAGAAACAGCGCTGCAAGTTGCAACCGATATGGCCAATGCCTCACAAAGCGCAACCCGCTGGACCAAATATTCTCTGAATAACTGGCTGCGTTCCGCTGGCCCTATTTTTGATGCTTCAACAGCACTTGAAATACTGGGTTTCATGGGTGAAGACGTGGTTGAAGGTCTGGCTTCTCATCGTGAAAAGAGAGCACCTAACTTCCGCAAAGACTGCCCTATTTAGTCAACGCGAAGTTATAAAAA
>CAYYRK010000070.1:4950-12666 GCA_964473915.1 uncultured Pseudomonadales bacterium | reverse complement strand
ACATTTTTAACACTGCATGGGAGCAAAATGGCTCTCGTGCAAAGGTCTCACTATAGCGGTCAGCTGAGAATTTTAAGTTCATGATTCAAGAGATAAAGCCCCTGTCCCCATTGCACGTTGTATCCCCATTCAGTCCAGCAGGTGATCAGCCCAGAGCTATTAAAAAGCTACATCAGGGTATAGAGGCTGGCCTGGCTTCCCAAACTTTGCTGGGTGTGACCGGCTCAGGGAAAACCTATACCATCGCTAAACTGGTTGAGCAGCTGCAGCGCCCGACATTGGTGATGGCACCTAATAAAACGCTGGCCGCTCAGCTTTACGGCGAGTTCCGGGAGTTCTTTCCTGCAAACGCAGTGGAATATTTTGTATCCTATTATGATTATTATCAGCCCGAAGCCTATGTGCCAGCCTCTGATACCTTTATTGAGAAAGACTCATCGGTTAATGAGCATATAGAGCAGATGCGCCTGTCGGCGACGAAGGCGTTGCTTGAGAGAAAGGATACCTTGATTGTTGCGACGGTCTCTTCAATTTATGGTCTGGGTGACCCGCAGGCCTATTTGAGTATGGTGATGCATCTTGATCGGGGTGATAAAGTGGATCAGCGCTTTATCCTGAGGCGCCTTGCCGAGCTGCAATATAAACGCAATGATGCGGAATTACACCGAGCAACCTACCGGGTTCGTGGCGATATGATCGATATCTATCCCGCCGACTCTGATAAGGAAGCGATCCGTATTGAACTATTTGATGATGAGATTGAGTCAATTGGTCTGTTTGACCCGCTGACCGGTGAAGTGTTGCGCAAAGTACCTCGTATTACGGTTTATCCCAAAACGCACTATGTAACTCCACGACAAACCCTGCTTGATGCTGTTGATCAGATTCGTGATGAGTTGCGAGGAAGGCTTGAGCAGTTAAGGGAAAATAATAAGCTGGTTGAAGCGCAGCGCCTGGAACAGCGAACCACTTTTGATATGGAGATGATTCTGGAGTTGGGTTTTTGCAACGGAATAGAGAATTACTCTCGTTATCTGTCCGGGCGTAAGATTGGTGAGCCTCCTCCGACTCTGTTTGATTATCTGCCGGATGACTCACTACTGGTTATTGACGAATCTCATGTGACCATTCCTCAGTTGGGGGCGATGTACAAGGGTGATCGATCGCGCAAGGAGACGCTGGTTGAATATGGTTTTCGTTTGCCATCGGCACTGGATAATCGTCCCATGCGTTTTGATGAGTGGGAGCAGATATCACCCCAGACTATTTTTGTTTCGGCTACGCCTGGGCGTTATGAAAAAGCGAATACGGGGCAGGTGGTGGAGCAGGTGGTCAGACCCACAGGATTGCTGGATCCACAGCTGGAGGTTCGTCCGGTAATGACCCAGGTAGATGACCTGTTATCTGAAATTCGTAAAAGAGCCGATAAGCGAGAGCGGGTATTGGTGACTGTGCTGACAAAACGGATGGCGGAAGATCTGACGGAGTATTATGCCGAGCATGGTGTGAAGGTGCGTTACCTGCACTCCGATATTGATACCGTTGAACGGGTTGAAATTATCCGTGACCTGCGCAGAGGTGAATTTGATGTGCTGGTGGGCATCAACCTGCTGCGTGAGGGGCTGGATATTCCGGAGGTTTCTCTGGTGGCAATACTGGATGCGGATAAGGAGGGGTTTTTGCGCTCTGAGGGTTCTCTGATCCAGACCATTGGCCGTGCGGCGCGCAACATTAACGGCAGCGCGATACTCTACGCTGGCAGGGTAACTGGATCTATGCAGCGTGCAATGGATGAAACTGAGCGCAGAAGGAATAAACAGCGCGAGCATAATGAGCAGCATGGTATTATTCCGCAGGGGATTAGCAAACCGGTCGAAGATATTATGGAGGGTGCCTATCGCTCCTCTTCGAAGAGTAGAGCTGGAGCTGGAAAATCCAGTAAAATTCAGGAATATAGCAGGGAAGATTACGCTAAAATGTCCCCTGCGGAGCTGGGTAAGCTGATCACCCAGCTGGAAGATCAGATGTATGAGGCGGCTAAAAATCTGAAATTTGAAAAAGCTGCGGGTTATCGGGACCAAATGGCTGAACTCAACGCAGCATTGCTTGGGTGAAATTGTATTATGAGTTAAAGTGCTGCAACGAAATGAATAAAAGAAAAGGGAGTGATCTGGGTTGAAAGTACTCATAACCGGAACTGCGGGGTTTATCGGGTCTACGCTGGCAAGGCGTTTGCTGGAGCGTGGCGATGAAGTTGTTGGGGTTGATAATCTTAATGACTACTATGATGTTAATCTGAAAAAGGCAAGGCTTGAGCGCCTGCTTGGTTATCAGGGGTTTACTGATGAGCGAGTTAGTATTGAAGATACACAAGCCCTGGAGCAGGTGTTTGCTCGTCACCAGCCGCAGCGGGTAGTCAACCTGGCAGCCCAGGCCGGGGTACGCTACTCTCTGGTTAATCCACATGCCTATATTTCAGCAAATATTCAGGGTTTTATGAATATTCTGGAAGGGTGTCGGCATCACAAAGTGGAGCATCTGGTCTATGCCTCCAGTAGTTCAGTGTATGGCTCCAATACACGAATGCCTTTTTCGGTCCAGGATAATGTTGATCACCCCGTTAGCCTCTATGCCGCGAGTAAAAAAGCCAATGAGCTGATGGCGCACACCTATAGCCATCTTTACCAGCTACCCACGGCAGGGCTACGCTTTTTTACTGTTTATGGCCCTTGGGGTCGCCCGGATATGGCGCTCTTTATCTTCACTAAAAAAATTCTGGCAGGCGAGCCCATCGATGTTTTTAACTATGGTAATCACCGTCGAGATTTTACCTATATTGACGATATAGTCGAAGGCGTGATCAGAACTCTGGACAAGGTGGCCCAGCCTGACCCGAACTGGAATGGAGATGACCCGGACCCCAGTACCAGCCAGGCTCCCTATCGCCTCTATAATATTGGTAGTAACCGGCCTGTTGAACTGCTGCGTTACATCGAGGTGTTAGAGCAATGCCTGGGTAAAAAGGCTGAAAAGAATCTATTGCCTCTGCAGCTTGGTGATGTGCCGGACACCTATGCTAATGTAGATGCGCTGGTACAGGACCTGAATTATCAGCCCCAGATGCCCATCGAAGAGGGTATTTCACGCTTTGTGGACTGGTACCTGGATTACTATCAGAGTTAATTTTGAGAGGGGCAGGTCTGCTGTTGTTGTGAACCGTGGTTTGAATTGGTTTGAATCACTGTATCAGGTCGATTTTTTCTTGAGCCCGCCCGCTTCTGGTGTTATCTTACGCACCTCGAATTTCCAGGCGCGTAGCTCAGCTGGTTAGAGCACCACCTTGACATGGTGGGGGTCGTTGGTTCAACTCCAATCGCGCCTACCAAATTCCCCGGCCAAAGGCCGGTTCCATTTGGTACAACTGTCTGGATAACCAAGCAAGCCCGGCTATTTTATGGCCGGGTTTTGTGCCTTTTATGCCCAATACAGGAGATAGATTGTGAAGCCAGCCATCAGGGTTGCAGTAACCGGCGCTGCCGGAGGTATTGCCTATTCGCTTCTTTTCAAAATTGCTTCAGGTGAGATGCTGGGAGCTGATCAACCAGTGATTTTACAGCTGGTGGAGATCCCTCAGGCAATGGGTGCGCTGCGCGGTGTATCGATGGAGTTGGAAGATTGTGCTTTTCCACTGGTTCAGCAGATCAATGTTTATGATAATCCGGAAGAGGGTTTCAAGGGCGTTCATTATGCGCTGTTAGTAGGTGCCAGACCCCGTGGCCCCGGCATGGAACGTAAGGATCTGCTGACGGCTAACGCACAGATATTTTCAGTGCAGGGCAGGGCTCTGAATGACGTTGCCAACTCTGACGTGCGGGTACTGGTTGTGGGTAACCCTGCCAATACCAATGCGCTAATTGCTGCTCGTAACGCACCGGATCTTAGCCCGGCTCAGTTTACCGCCATGACCCGTCTTGATCACCAGCGTGCTGTGGGTCTTCTGGGTAACAAGTTGGGAGCCAATGCAGCCGATATACAGGGTATCACTATCTGGGGTAACCATTCACCTACCCAGTACCCAGACCTGCATCACGCCACTGTTAACGGCAAGCCTGCCCTGGATCAAATTGATCAGGCATGGTACAACGACGAATTTATTCCGCAGGTTCAACAGCGTGGCGCGGCTATTATTAAGGCGCGCGGTGCTTCAAGCTCCGCTTCTGCGGCGCAGGCGGCCATTGATCATATGCGAAGCTGGGCATTGGGCAGTGATGGAAAAGTCGTCAGCATGGCGATCCCTAGCGATGGTAGCTATGGTATTGCCACGGGTATTGTGTACTCATTCCCCGTGCGTTGTAACTATGGAAGATACGAAATTGTTCAGGGTCTGGAGATCAATGACTACTCCCGTGAAAAGATGAAGGCTACAGAGCAGGAGCTGACCGAGGAGCGCGGAGCGATTAACGATCTGCTGCCTGCCGAAACTGCTGCTAGAATGGAAGATCCCTTCGGTGTGGCTGGTGCCAGTAATGACCTGGATGAAGAGGGTTTGCGTTTGGGCAATCCCATCGTTCAAACCGACCGAGTATAGTCAAATAATAACGTTTAACAATAGCTGGGGGTGTTGTTACACCCCCTCAAGTGACCTTTGGTAGGGGTCACCACTGGAAAGGTAAACCTTTATGCCAATCATCACCCTTCCTGACGCGAGTCAGCGTCAATTTGATCATGCTGTTACTGTCCACGATGTTGCCCAGTCCATCGGGTCTGGCTTGGCCAGGGCCGCACTTGCTGGCAAAGTAAATGGCCAGCTGGTAGACACCTCCTTTGTTATTGATGCAGATGCTGACCTGGCTATCATTACCGATAGAGATGAGGAGGCTCTGGAGATTTTAAGACACTCCTGTGCGCACCTGATGGCGATGGCAGTGCAGACACTTTTCCCGCAGGCTCAGGTCACCATAGGGCCAGTAATAGAGGATGGGTTTTATTACGATTTTGCCTTCGAAAGAGCCTTCTCACCTGAAGATCTGGAAAAGATTGAGTCGTGCATGTATGCGTTGGCGAAACAGGATCTTACCATTACCAGGAGAGAACTGTCGCGCAACGATGCTGTGGAGTTTTTTAGCAGCCTGGGTGAAGATTACAAAGTACGAATTATCGAGGATATCCCTGAAGATCAGCAGCTTAGTTTATATTCTCAAGGAGAGTTTACTGACCTGTGTCTGGGTCCTCATGTTCCGTCAACCGGAAAACTCAAAGCCTTCAAACTGACCAAAGTGTCCGGTGCGTATTGGCGAGGGGATTCAAATAATGCAATGCTGCAGCGGGTCTATGGCACCTGCTGGCCAGACAAAAAACAACTCAAGGCCTATCTGCGAAGAATCGAAGAGGCTGAGAAGCGCGATCATCGTAAGCTGGCCAAGAAGCTAAACCTGTTCCATCTACAGGAAGAGGCGCCGGGAATGGTGTTCTGGCACCCTAACGGTTGGACCATTTATCAAGTGATTGAACGATTTATGCGCCAGGTTCAGTCCGGGAATGGTTACCAGGAGATCAAAACTCCGCTGCTGGTAGATATCTCTTTGTGGCAGCGCTCTGGTCATGCAGACAAGTTTGGTGATGAGATGTTCTGCTCCCATTCTGAACATCGAGAATATGCGGTTAAACCGATGAACTGCCCCTGCCATGTTCAGGTTTTTAATCAGGGTCTGCGCAGCTATCGCGATCTACCGTTGCGGCTGGCCGAATTTGGTTCCTGTCATCGTAATGAGCCCTCTGGTACCCTGCAGGGCTTGATGCGAGTTCGTGGTTTTGTTCAGGATGATGCCCATATTTTTTGTACCGAATCTCAAATTCAGGATGAGGTCTCAGCTTTTATTGACCTTCTTTTTGATGTCTACCATGATTTTGGTTTTGATGAGGTACTTATTAAGTTGTCAACTCGCCCCGAACAACGGGTTGGTTCAGATGAGGTCTGGGATAAAGCCGAGGAAGCACTTGAGCGGGCACTTAACAATAAAAACCTGGATTGGCAGCTGCAGCCGGGTGAGGGTGCTTTTTATGGGCCGAAAATTGAATTTTCTCTGAAGGATTGTCTGGGTCGTGTCTGGCAGTGTGGTACCATACAGGTCGATTTTTCAATGCCAGGGCGCCTTGATGCGCAATATGTGGCAGAGGACGGTAGCCGGCATATTCCGGTTATGCTGCATCGGGCGATACTGGGTTCCTTTGAGCGGTTTATCGGAATTCTGATCGAACATTTTGCCGGTGCAATGCCTGCCTGGTTAGCCCCGCAACAGGCAGTTATTCTTAATATTACCGATAGCCATGCCCAATATTGCCAAAAAATAGAGAAAACTTTAAAGAACAGGGGGTTTAGGGCAGGTTCTGACTTGAGAAACGAGAAGATCGGCTTTAAAATCCGCGAGCACACCATTCAAAAGGTGCCCTATATGCTTATTATCGGTGATAAAGAAGTACAGAATGATACTGTAACTGTACGATCAAGAGCCGGTGAAGACCTTGGGAGTATGAGTGTGACCAAATTTAGTGATATGCTAGCGGCCGATATTGAGCGCCGTGGCCGATCAAAATAGGAGAGTTTTGTTAAAATAATGAAAAGCCGATCAAAGAAAGCCGTCATTAATGAAGAAATTAAAGCATCTGAGGTGCGTCTTATTGATGCGGATGGTAGTCAGGCTGGTATTGTAGCCCTCGACGAAGCTCTAGCTAAGGCGAAGGAAGCAAAATTAGATCTGGTAGAAATTGCGCCAGATGGGGAGCCGCCGGTCTGTAAGATAATGGATTACGGCAAAAAATTGTTTGACGAAAAGAAGCAACAGGTGGCTAACCGCAAGAAACAGCGGCAGACACAGGTTAAGGAGATCAAGTTTAGGCCAGGGACGGAAGAGGGGGATTATCAGGTAAAACTACGCAACCTGATACGTTTCCTTGAAAATGGGGATAAAACCAAGGTGACCTGTAGGTTTCGTGGTCGAGAAATGGCACATCAAAACATCGGCATGAAACTGCTGACTCGAGTCAAAGATGACCTTATCGAATACGGAACTGTCGAACTTCATCCAAAACCTGAAGGACGACAAATCACCATGGTGCTGGCCCCAACGAAGAAAAAGCAATAGGTAGTAATACCCCTGCTGCAACTCAGTGACCTAGTGTGACTGGCAGTGGAGACAGCTTTATTATTAATTTAAATTAGATGAATGCGGAGTTAGATGATGCCGAAAATTAAAACCAACAGGGGTGCAGCCAAACGCTTTAGAAAAACTGCGAATGGCTTTAAGCACAAACAATCCTTCAGAAGTCACATTTTGACCAAGAAGAGTACTAAGCGTAAGCGACAGTTGCGCTGTATGCGTCAGGTTCATAGTGCTGATGTAGCGCTGGTTAGGCGGATGTTGCCGAACATTTGATTTTGCTCTAGTCAAAAAACTCTGAAAGGATTGAGATATGCCACGTGTAAAAAGGGGAGTGACGGCCCATAAGCGTCACAAGAAAGTACTTAAGCAGGCTAAAGGTTATTATGGTGCACGCAGCCGTATTTATCGTGTGGCCAAGCAAGCGGTTATTAAAGCTGGACAATATGCCTACAGGGACCGGCGTCAGCGCAAACGCCAATTCCGTGCCCTCTGGATCGCCCGTATTAATGCGGCAGCCAGAGTTAACGGCCTGTCCTACAGCCGTTTGATCAATGGC
>CAYYRK010000070.1:0-4850 GCA_964473915.1 uncultured Pseudomonadales bacterium | reverse complement strand
GGTGGACTTACAGGGGGTTGCAAAAATCCCTGTTCACCTGATTTATGAAGAGTTTTTTTTACTTTCCAGGCAGATCAATCGGTCGCACAGAATTTGATAACCCCAACCCTCTTTTGGGGCTATGGGCAATAAATCCCGGAGATGCTTAAATGGTTGACCTGGACACACTGGTCCTCAAAGCACAATCTGAAATTGCAGCGGCAAGTGATGCGCGGGCATTGGATCAGGTGCGTGTACAATATCTTGGTAAAAAAGGTGAATTGACTCAGGTTCTAAAAGGACTCGGGCAGTTGTCAGCAGCTGAGCGCCCGAAAATGGGCGCGGCAATCAATGGGGCTAAAGTAAAGCTGCAGGAAGAGATTGCGCAGCGCAGAGAAAACCTTAATCAGGAGTTGATGAGTCAGCGATTTGCAGCGGAGTCTGTAGACGTAACCCTGCCAGGACGGGGGCAGGTAGCTGGTAAGCTTCACCCGGTAACCAAAACACTGGAACGTATCGAGAAGTTTTTTTCCGGGATCGGTTATGATGTAGCCCAGGGCCCTGAAATTGAAGACAATTATCACAATTTTGAAGCGCTCAATATTCCAGAATACCATCCTGCACGGGCGATGCATGACACCTTCTATTTTGATGCCAACAGGTTGCTAAGAACCCATACTTCCCCCGTTCAGATCAGGGTGATGGAGAGTGATCCCCCACCCTATCGAATTATCTGTCCAGGTCGAGTATACCGTTGTGACTCGGACCTGACTCATACGCCTATGTTTCATCAGGTTGAGGGTTTGCTGGTTGACCGCGACATCAGTTTTGGTGATCTGAAAGGTACCGTTGAAGAGTTTTTGCGGGTATTTTTTGAGCAGGAGCTTGCGGTGCGCTTTCGTCCCTCCTATTTTCCTTTTACTGAGCCATCGGCAGAGGTTGATATTGCCTGTGTTATGTGTGAAGGGAAGGGTTGTCGAGTTTGTAGCAGGACCGGTTGGTTGGAAGTTATGGGTTGCGGAATGGTGCATCCCAATGTTTTTGCCTCAACCGGCGTAGATACTGAAAAATACAGTGGGTTTGCCTTTGGAATGGGGGTCGAAAGACTGGCCATGCTGCGCTACGGGGTCAACGATCTGCGTTTATTTTTCGAGAACGATCTGCGTTTCCTTGCCCAGTTCAATTAACCTGAAACGCCGGATTGAGCACGAAAAAATGTGCAACCTGAGGGTGTGTATAGGAACCTGATAAAACTTGCAGTCACCCTGTAAGTGCAGGTATTTTTTCGGGTTTTCAGTGTGTATCAATAGGTTGCGAATGTTTTCATGATCAAATTGCGTTTTCCAATCCAAGTGATCAGCGTGCCATTTAAAGGGGGCAGTCAATATTGCTCCAGGATAAAATCTGAAAAACAGGGTGATGAATGAAGTTCAGTGAGCAGTGGCTAAGGGAATGGGTTAACCCCACTATAAGTACCGCAGAATTGGTCGAGCAGATTACCATGGCTGGCCTGGAAGTGGACAGCGTAGAACCGGTAGCGGCTGACTTTCAGGGCGTTGTTGTGGCCAGCGTTATGCAAGTTGAGCAACACCCAAACGCCGATAAACTCAGTATCTGCCAAGTATCCAATGGTAACGAAGAGTTTCAGGTCGTGTGCGGTGCGCCCAATGTCAGGGCTGGTTTGAAGGTGGCGTTGGCTGAAGTTGGTGCAGTGCTGCCGGATAACTTCAAAATTAAAAAAGCCAAAATCAGAGGTGCTGAATCTTTCGGTATGCTTTGTGCCAAAGAGGAGCTGGGTCTGGAACAGCACTCCGATAATATTATGGAGCTTCCTGCAGACGCGCCGGTGGGTGAGTCTATTCGCAGCTACCTACAGCTTGATGACCAGTGTCTGGAAGTAGATTTAACCCCCAACAGGGGTGACTGTCTTGGCATTGCAGGCCTTGCCAGAGAGGTGGGTGTGCTCAATAAAATGCCGGTAACAGCGCTCAAGCCTGAGCCGGTAAAGGCGGTGATCGACGATACTTTTCCGGTCACTGTGGAAGCCACAACCCAATGCCCTCGTTATCTGGGGCGTATTATCCGTGCTGTGAATGTAAAGGCAGACACCCCACTGTGGATGCAGGAACGGTTACGCCGAAGCGGAATTCGCAGTATCGACCCCGTGGTTGATATCACCAACTATGTTCTGCTTGAGTTGGGTCAGCCTATGCACGCCTTTGACCTGAATAAACTGCAAAAGGGTATTAATGTTCGATTGGCAAAGCCGGGCGAGAAGATGACCATGCTTGATGGGCAGCTGCTTGAGCTTAAGGATCAGACTCTGCTTATCACTGATGGATCAGGGCCGATCGCCATGGCGGGCATTATGGGTGGTGCCAATACGGGTGTAGAGGCACAAACCACCGATATTTTCCTGGAATGCGCTTATTTTGATGCGGTGAGTATCGCCGGAAAGGCGCGTGGTTATGGTATGCACACCGATGCCTCACACCGCTATGAACGTGGTGTTGATTACCAGTTGCAGCATGATGCTATGGAGCGTGCTACGCAACTGCTTCTGGAAATCACTGGCGGTAAGGCTGGCCCGGTAACAGAAGCTGTCTCCAAAGATAAACTACCTGAGCGCATCTCTATCCGGCTAAGAAAAGCATGTATTCAACAGGTGCTTGGACTGCAGCTTACGGATCAGGCAGTAGAAGATATATTGATTAGGTTGGGGCTGGTCGTTGCTAGCACCGAGAGTTCTGATGGTTGGGATGTGGACGTGCCTTCCTGGCGATTTGATTTGTCGATTGAGGCAGACCTGATTGAAGAGCTGGCCAGAATTTACGGCTATAATAATCTGCCGGTTCGTCTGCCTCGGGCAGAGATGAGATTAAAGCCATCGACTGAAACCAGCCTGGCACTGTCGGATGTGCGCAGAGTGCTGCTCACCCGAGGTTATTATGAAGCGGTGACCTATAGTTTTGTTGACCCTGAACTACAGAGTCGTTTAATGGGTTCAGATCATGCCATCTCACTGGCTAACCCGATCTCTTCGGAAATGTCACAGATGCGAACAAGTATGTGGCCAGGTTTGATTCAAGCCTTGCGACACAACCAGAACCGGCAGCAGAGCAGAATTCGGCTGTTCGAAACAGGGCTGGTTTTTATAGAAACAGCGCAAGAGTTAAAACAGGTATCTCATATTGGCCTGGTGCTGTCCGGTTACCGGGAGCCAGAGGGTTGGAGTAATAGTCGCTCAGCTGTTGATTTTTATGATATCAAGGGCGACCTTGAGGCGTTGTTTGCCCTGAATGGCTGTGCTGAGAAGTTTGAGTTTAGAGCATGCACTCATCGAGCGCTGCATCCTGGTCAGAGCGCTGACATTTTGAGTGATGGCAGGGTGGTGGGTCGAATTGGAGCGCTACACCCTGAGCTTGAGCAAAGCCTGGGATTAAAAGAAACCGCTTACCTTGCTGAAATCGAGTTCTCAGCTATAGAAGCAGGAAAACTTCCTAAATTTCAAGAGTTATCAAAATTCCCTGAAGTTAGAAGAGATTTGGCTATACTTGTAGATGTTTCAGTAGCCTGGTCAGAGATAGCTATTGTGGCCAGACAGGCCGCTGGCGAGTGGCTTACAGCCCTAAAGACATTTGACGTATATCAGAGCGAAGGTATTGATCCAGATAGAAAAAGTGTTGCAATAGGCTTGACGTGGCAACACAGATCACGCACCCTAACGGATGAAGAGATAACAATGAAAGTTGAGCAAGTAATGGCAAGCCTTAAAAATAAATTTAACGCATTATTGAGGAGCTAGTGATGGGAGCTCTTACTAAAGCTGCTATGGCGGAAAAGCTATATGAAGAGTTAGGTCTCAATAAGCGGGAAGCCAAAGAGCTGGTTGAAATGTTCTTTGGAGAGATCAGTGAACGATTGGTTAACAATGAGCAGGTCAAACTATCTGGGTTTGGTAATTTCGATCTGCGAGACAAGAAGGAACGCCCAGGGCGAAATCCTAAAACAGGGGAAGATATTCCAATATCTGCCCGACGTGTGGTCACTTTTCGCCCCGGCTTGAAACTAAGAGCAAAAGTAGAAAAATATGCTGGAACCGAGTCATAATAATGAGTTGCCGCCTATACCGGGTAAGCGCTACTTCACGATTGGTGAGGTCAGTGAACTTTGCAGCGTAAAGCCGCATGTGTTGCGCTACTGGGAGCAGGAATTTTCACAACTTAACCCCGTTAAACGGCGTGGGAACCGAAGGTATTATCAGCGGCAGGATGTGATAGTGATCAGACAGATCAAAGGCCTGTTGTATGATGAAGGTTTTACTATCGGGGGAGCAAAACAGCGCCTTGGTGGTGAAGAGTGCAAGGAGGATGTTGCCCAGGCGAAACAACTGGTTCGGCAGATGATCAGTGAACTGGAAGATGTATTGGGCGTTCTCAAAAACTGATCGGGTGGGTATCTAATCAACAGGCCCTTAACCAGCCTCATCTGAGGCCGTCTCTGGTGAACAAAAAAATATTTTTTTTACCTGGGTAATTTTGTTTTAAATTGAAAGATCGTAGGGTATTATAGCGCCCGCGCTTTTCAGCATGTAGGTGTTTTAAAATCGGGGCGTAGCGCAGTCTGGTAGCGCACCACACTGGGGGTGTGGTGGTCAGAGGTTCAAATCCTCTCGTCCCGACCATTTTTAAAAATCAAATCAAATAGCTATATTCCTGTTTTTTTTGGAGGCGAATGCCTTCTTGTAAATGTCCAGCAGTTAAGCCTGTCTCGTGATCCTATCGCTGATATTTTTGTTTGTGCCCTGGAACAAGTCAAAACCCCTATTATCCTAGATTCCTCAGTTGACCGCCCCATTCTAATAATAACCT
>CAYYRK010000069.1:3854-12677 GCA_964473915.1 uncultured Pseudomonadales bacterium | reverse complement strand
CCAATGGATTTAAATATACTAACCCAACAACCCCTATTTCCTGTAATAAAGATTACAGGAAATAGGGGTTGTTTTTGGTGACACCTACGACAATTTAAGCTCAGGAAATGCTGATAATAACCCCTCCCTATTACCCACTCTGGGTATGAGTTTACACTGATCAACTGAGCCATCACCCAATCTATTCATCAGATACCGGTGCACTTGAGCGGCAGAAAAGTTAAGATGATGTCCGGATCAAGAGCGCCAAGCGCCACAGTGTAAGCGAAAAACGAAACAGGCTGGTTTGACATTAGAATGCACAATCGACTATTTGATAACCACCTTCTTGAAAATCTGGCTAACAACAAAACGCTGATAATTAGCTCTAATCATCGACTAAAGCTATCGCTTTTAAGCCGTTTTGATCAGGCCAGGTGTGGGCCAGTCAACGGTATTTACGCACTGGATGAATGGATTCAACTTTGTTGGCAACAACTGCCCGTTACCGAAAGACCCTACGGTGGCGCAGGTACTTTGCTGAGTGCTACACAGGAGCTGTTCTTTTGGAATAGCCTTGTCGAAAATGATGATACTGCCTTTTTAGTCACACCCCATGCTACATCGGTTAAAGCATTTGAGGCCGTGAGGCTGCTGGGCTTGTACCCATCAGGCTCAGGTGAGCTTCAAAAATCTAGCAATAACACCGATTATGAACTTTTTCTAGATTGGTTGGCTCGATATCGAAAAGCCTGTATACAACGTAAATTCATCACTCATATCGATCAAGTGCAGGCTTTGATTTCAGCCTATGAAAAGCAGCGCTTGAGCCTTGTTCCACATATTATATTGCTGGGTTTTATTCGTATCCCACCTCTTTATAGACGGTTACTTGAGGCAGCTTCACAGAGCATGGGGCAACCAGATTTTCAGCTTTTAAATACCCTGCCCCGCCAAGCTGCTTGCCAGTCTAGCAGCGATGAAATAGAAACAGCTGGGCGTTGGGTGAAGCAGAAACTGGCAGAAAATCCGAATCAGAAACTTTGTATTCTGGTGCCTGACATTAATCAACGACGCACACAGGTTAACCGGATATTAAAATCAATTCTGTGTCCCGAGCTATTGATCCCCGGAAACCAACAGACTAACTCCGTTTTCAATATCAGCGCAGCACCAACTCTCGCGCAAGCACCCCTGATTTTTGCGACCAGAAAAGTGCTGGACCTGAATAGGTATCTATTTGCTCTGGAAACGGGGATTTCGTTATTATCGCTGCCATTTTTTCTCAATAATGAGCGCTGCGCTGAGGCCATTATTCAGAGCCAGGCCATTCTTGCCAGCGAATGTAAACCGATGATTTCTTTAGCTGATATTAAAGCTGCCTTGAGGAAAAGTTCTGCTGAGATAGCCAAGCAATACCTGAGGGCATTAAATCATTTTAGCCAGTTACTGGATCAGACATCGACTAGCAGCCTACGGCTATCTGACTGGGCAACCCTGTTTTCAAAGCAGCTTTTAGCAATTGGCTGGCCCGGGCAACGAACCTTGAGTAGCACAGAGTTTCAACAACGCGATCGCTGGAATAACGCACTCGCTGAACTTGCAACTCTCGACCCGCTCTATGGCCCTGTTCATCTAGAAAAAGCATTAGAGTTATTGGATATCTTGCTAGAAAATATAGCTTTTCAAGCTAAGTCTGAAGACTGTCCTGTTCAAGTATTGGGCACACTAGAGTGCCTGGGATTACCGCTCGATGCTCTCTGGATAACAGGATTTAACGATGACCAATGGCCAGCGCCGGTTAACCCGAATCCTTTTTTACCGGTTTTCCTACAGCGCAAACGGCAGATGCCTCACTCAGACCCATGCGCAGAGTTAGAATATGCCAAGCTGCTGATGACAAACTACCAGAAGCAAGCACCAGAGCTGATTGTTAGTTACTCTCGCCGGGACGGTGATAAACCGCTACGGCCCAGCAGTCTGTTAAACGGGTTGGCAATATTTGACAGCTCAGAGCTGCGCTCGCAAACGACTGTGTCTTTATGGGGTGCCCCTAACCGAGGTGGCTCATCTATCCATTGGTTGTCAGATTCAATGGCTCCAGCATTAAAAGCTACGGAGGAACCTTTGCCTGGTGGCGCAGCAATGGTTAAAAACCAGTCACTTTGTCCCTTCAAGGCATTTGCCATCCACCGTTTAAATGCCCGAGAAAAACGACTACCAGAATGGCACATTTCAGAGTCGCAACGTGGGCAGATGCTGCATCGCTCGATGCAGCTGTTGTGGGAGCAGCTTAAAAATCATCAAACCCTGGTAACAGCCAGCGCAGCACAGATCACTTCAGTTATCTATTCCGCAGTGGATCTAGCTATGAAGGATTTGATACAGCAACGCCCTGATCTGACCACCGAGCTTTTTATTGATGCTGAGAAAAACAGACTGCATCTTCAGCTTGACCGCTGGCTGGAGCTGGAAGCCAGGCGGCAGCCATTCAGGGTGTTGGCCACGGAACAGGAGAAAATCATTCAAATTGAAGGTGACCAGTTCAGAGTTCGTATTGATCGACTCGACGAGCTGGTGGAAACTGGCGAGTTAATATTGATCGATTACAAAACGGGGGATTGCTCTCTCGCAGGCTGGCAGGGTGAGCGCCCGAAAGACCCACAGTTGCCACTCTATTGTATCGGCTTTAATTTATCTGACAATTCAGCAACAGCCCCCAGGGTCGTAGCCCTTACATTTGCCAAAATCAACGCCCGTGAACACCGTTTTTTAGGAGTCTCATCTCAACCTGATCTAGCACCTGGAATAGAAACGCCTGACAAAATACGTGGCTGGCATATGCCGACCACCTGGCAACAGACAGAAAATTGTTGGCGTGAAAGTATTGCAACCCTGCTTAAGGAGTTCAAGGACGGGGTGGCCAGAGTTAACCCGGCAATAGGTGCCTGTCGGTATTGCCACCTGCAACCCCTATGTCGAATTAATGATGAGCGCATCAGGGTTAAGTCAAGTTGACGACTAATTTACCAGATGAATCGGAAAGACTTGAGGCACTCGATGTAGATCACTCCTGGGCTGTCTCCGCCCCTGCAGGCTCAGGGAAGACTCAGCTTCTCACTCACAGAGTACTCAAGTTATTATCCAGAGTGAAACAACCCGAGGAGGTTCTGGCGATTACCTTTACTCGCAAGGCTGCTGCTGAAATGCGTGACAGAATTCTTCATACGCTTATTGATGCCGCATCGGGTCAGCCTGATCAGCCTCCCTTGAGCCGTAAATTGGCGTTAGCGGTATTGGCAAGAGACCGGAAGCTAGGTTGGTCGTTGGTAGAGAATCCAGGCCGGTTAAAAATTCAGACCATAGACAGTTTCTGTATGCACCTGGTACGCCGCATGCCCTTAACTTCGCGCATGGGTGCTGCGGCGAGTATTGCTGATGACCCCCATAGTCTATATCTGACTGCCATTCTCGGTTTTATCAGTAGAGCCCATCAACCTGAAATTAAAAGCGCATGGACGGTGCTTTTATCCCAAATGGACAACCAGGCTGCCCGGATAGAGTCATTACTACAAAACCTATTGGCAAATAGAGAACAGTGGCTCCCCTGGCTGGTAGGTCATGGCGAAAACCCTGACAGGTTGCGCCTTCAGCTTGAACATAATCTCAGGTCTGTCATTGAGGAATCACTGCAGGATATCCGCGAGGCACTTTTGTCCTGGTCGGGGCAGCTACTCCCTGTTTTAGGTTATGCGGCCGATCAAATTGTAAACTGTAATCCAGATTCTCCGATTGCTCTGTTACGAGATATCCAGGAGCTGCCAGGCTGCGAAATCCAGGAATTACCGCTCTGGTATGGACTACTGGATATTTTAATCACCAAAAGTGGAAAATGGCGTGTACGCTTGACGAAAAACGAGGGTTTCCCAGCACCACGCCGGTCTGCTAAATCAACTGCTGATGAATCACGTGAATTCAAAAGCAAGGCGCTTGCTTTGATTAACTCAATGGCGCAACACGGGGAGTTACTGGTGGCGTTGCAACAACTTCGTTGTTTGCCAAGTCCCCGCTATGGAGACTCTCAATGGCAGCTGTTAAAAGCCCTGATGCAGATATTGCCCCGCCTTGTTGCCGAATTGACGCTGGTCTTTCAGGAACAAGGTCAGGTTGACTACGCACAGGTCAGCATTGCTGCACGCGCATCACTTGGCAGGTTCTCAGAAGTCACAGAGCTGGCACTAAAGCTGGACTACCAAATCAACCATATTCTGGTTGACGAATTTCAAGACACATCATCCGCACAATTTGATCTGCTGCAGAAACTCACTGAGGGCTGGCAGCCTGGCGATGGGCGATCTTTTTTTATTGTGGGTGACGCAATGCAATCCTGCTATGGTTTTCGCAATGCAAACGTTGGGCTATTTTTAGCTGCACGGCAATTTGGCATAGGCAGCGCAACCATGAATTCACTGGATCTGAAAACCAACTTTCGTTCCTGCCAAGGGTTAGTTGAATGGGTAAACCATACTTTCAGCCAAGCCTTTCCGGTTCAAGCAGATATCTCCCGGGGAGCCGTTAACTATAGCAACTCCTGGGCGATCAAGGAGGATCTACCCGGTCAGCAGGTTGATTTTTACATCTGCGCTAACGACAGCGAAAGAGTGCAGGAGGCCGCACAGGTGGTCTATCTTGTTAAAAAAATCCAGCAACAAAGCCCCGAGGATAGCATTGCGATATTGGTCAGGAATCGCTCTCACCTGCAGACTATTATCCCTGCGCTGCAACAGGCTGGTCTTAGTTGGAACTCAGTGGATCTTGATCCTTTAGCAAAAAAACCAGCGGTCACTGACCTGTTCAATCTTTTGCGTGCACTCCTTGATTTGACCGACAGGCTGGCCTGGCTCTCTCTGCTCCGAGCCCCCTGGTGTGGCCTAACGCTTGCAGACCTGTTGGTTGTTGCTGACGAGCATGGTAAAGATCCAAGGATTTCTATCTGGAACAGGATTAAGCAAGATCAGCTAATGGCGTGTTTAAGTAATGATGGAAAAGTTCGTCTTACCAATATGAAAGTGGTATTGGAACGAGCTATCTATCATCGCTGCCGCCAGCCGCTGCGGGAGTGGCTGGAGGGGGTCTGGTTACAACTGGGAGGCCCTGCAACTCTGGTTGCAGACGCTGAGCACCTTGAAGTTCAGGCATTTCTCAACCTGCTTGAGCAACACCAGACAGCAGGAGGTTTAAAAAACCTTACAGATTTTATACGTGCACTTCACCGGTTATATGCCCCTGCCTCATCCGAGAAAGAATATAACTTGCACATCATGACAATCCACAAAGCCAAAGGTCTTGAGTTTGACCATGTTCTATTGCCAGGGCTTGACCGCAAACCAGCTAGCAATGCTCAGGAGTTACTTCTATGGCACGAGCGTGTTGCCAGGTGCGGCGATGCTCAACTGATTCTGGCGCCCATTTCTGCCCGAAGTGATGAACAAAACCTGATCTACCAGTATGTAAAAAGTGAACAATCGATCAAGGAAAAACTCGAAAGCCTTCGTTTAATATATGTTGCAACAACCCGTGCCATTAAAGGGCTTACTCTGCTTGGTTGCTTGAAAAAGGCAGATGAATCCGGGGAGTTTACAGCGCCCTCCTCCGGCAGTTTGCTTCACCCTGTCTGGCCAATCATCCAGACACAGGCTCATATTGTAGATAATAAACCGCCTGCGCAAGAAACCGTAGAGCGTCCTCTGCCGGGACTCTACCGACTAGTCGATTCTCAAAAACCTGCCTGCTCAGGAGTTGGGGACAAGTAATCTCTCCTCCCCTATAGCGGGCCAACTGATGACAGATCTTTTGCCCCAACTGTATTTTCTGGAACTATCCAGCTTTTGAAAAGAGCTTTTTTGCACTCAACAAGTGTTCTGGCAGGGGTTTTTCTATATCATAGACCCCTTTTTTAAAAGCGGCATAGATAGCGCCCGTAATCTAGCAAAGGCACAGACATGACATCCAATACATTGATCAACGTTAACGTAATATCTGAAGATGTCCTTATTACGCCAACAGATCTCAAGAAAAAAATACCTGTTACCGACAAGGCCCAGAAAACCGTGCTTGAGGGGCGCCAGGCAGTTCGTGATATTCTTGATCGCAGGGACAACCGTTTGATTGTCGTTACAGGGCCATGCTCAATCCATGATATTGATGCTGCAAAAGACTATGCAACCCGACTAAAAAAACTTTCTGAAGAACTCAGTGACACGCTCCTGATTTTGATGCGAGTCTACTTTGAGAAACCCAGAACAACGGTTGGCTGGAAAGGATTGGTGAATGATCCTGGCATGGATGATTCCTTCGATATAGAAACCGGGCTACATATTGGTCGGCAACTCCTGATAGACCTGTCAGAGATAGGTCTACCGCTGGCAACCGAAGCGCTGGACCCAATTTCACCGCAATATCTGCAAGAACTTATCTCCTGGTCAGCAATAGGTGCCAGAACCACTGAATCACAGACCCACAGAGAGATGTCCAGCGGTCTATCGGTTGCAATGGGCTTTAAGAACGGAACCGACGGTAATCTTTCAGTGGCAGTTAATGCGATAGAGTCAGCCTCAAGCCCCCATAGTTTTCTAGGTATCGATCAGCAGGGTCAGGTATCTATCATCCGTACTCGCGGCAACAACTATGGACACATAGTGTTACGTGGTGGCGGTAGTGGCCCAAACTACGATTCTGTCAATGTAACCCTGTCTGAGAAAAGACTGGAGAAAGCAAATCTGTCACAAAATATCATGATCGACTGCAGCCATGCGAATTCAAACAAAGACCCCGCCCTGCAGCCTCTGGTAATGGAAAATGTTACCAGTCAGATTGTCGACGGAAACCAATCCATCATAGGGATCATGATTGAAAGCAATCTGGGCTGGGGTAACCAGAAGATGACTGAAAATCCCAACGATCTTAAATATGGTGTTTCTGTTACTGATGCCTGTATTGACTGGGAAACCACCGAAAAAGCTCTGCGTGAGATGGACCAAAAGCTAAAGGGAATCTTGCCCAGGAGGTAAGACGTCGGGTAATCTAGCCAACCACTGTTCTGATCAGGAACCTGATCAATGCGATTACTGCAGATAACGGACTTGCATTTAAAGGCTGAGCCTGAAGCCTGCATGCAGGGAATGGTTATCCGCAAAAGTCTGGACGCTGTACTGAACGCGGCCCTAGAGAGGGCCGCTGAAACACCGGAACTCATTGTTATTAGTGGCGATATTTCTGACGAGGAGCAAGAGCAGAGTTGCGCAGAAGCTTACCGATATCTCAAAAAACGCCTCAAGGGATTGGATAGCAAAATACGTTATTTGCCGGGTAATCACGATCAACCCCGGCTGCTAAATCACAGCTTTGGCATCCAAGCCAGAACTAACCTGGTAGTTGGTAACTGGCAACTGATCTTTCTTGATTCAAGCCTCAATGGTTCGCTTGGAGGCAGGCTGGATGCCGTGCAGCTCAAGATACTTAAGGAGTCGCTGGACAGCCAACCCGCCGAACACGCACTCATCTTTCTGCATCACCCACCGATAGCCATTGGTAGCCGCTGGCTGGATAGGATAGGGCTACAGAACGGGGCTGAATTTATCAATCTGATCGCTGAATATAGTAGCGTGAAAGCAGTTGTATTTGGCCATATACACCAGCAGTTCGAATCCGAAGTTGCGGGGATAAGAATGATGGGAACGCCAGCCACCTGTCCGCGACAGTTTTTGCCCGGAGCCGATGAGTTCAGGGTTGATATGGGGGCATCCTCTGGTTTTCGCTGGCTAACACTACTTCCCGATGGCACACTCGATAGCCAGGTAGTCAGGGTCTAATAAAACCCTGCTGACGACCACAGGACTTGCTAATCTAATGAAGATTATATCATTTAATACCAATGGATTAAGGGCGCGACTTCATCAATTACAAGAGGTTATAGAGAGGCACGCTCCAGACCTGATCGGGCTGCAGGAGTCAAAGGTTTCTGACCAAGATTTCCCTATAGAAGCGATCACAAATCTGGGATATCGGGCTTACTACCACGGCCAGAAAGCACATTACGGCGTAGCCTTTCTTGCCAAGGAAGAACCCCTGACTATTTATCGGGGTTATCCAGGTGATCCAGAAGATGCCCAGCGCAGGTTGATTATCGGAGCCTTTGCATTAGCTGATGGCAGAACCCTGAACGTTATCAATGGTTATTTTCCCCAAGGGGAAAGCCGTAATCATGAGGTCAAGTTTCCGGCTAAACGCAGGTTCTACCAGGACCTCATCAACTACCTTAACGATAATTTTAGCCCCTCAGATCGGGTGGTTATCATGGGTGATTTTAATATCTCCCCTCAGGATAGCGATATTGGCATAGGGGTGAAAAATGCCAAACGCTGGCTAAAAACAGGTAAATGCAGTTTTTTACCAGAAGAGAGAGAGTGGTATCAGCAGTTATTGGGTTGGGGATTAAAAGACACCTACCGGCTACACTACCCAGACACAGCTGATTGTTTTAGTTGGTTTTCTTACCGCAGCAGAGGTTTTGAAAATGAGCCGAAACGCGGGCTGCGTATTGACCACATACTGGCCACTCAATCTGTTGCAGCCTGTTGCGTGCAGGTGGGGATTGATTACCAGATAAGGGGAATGAAAAAGCCTTCTGATCACTGCCCGATCTGGGCTGATTTTCACTTCCCAAATACAAAAAAGGTGTTGGAGTAAAAAATTACTCCAACACCTCATCGATGATCTGCTATCGATATATTACTTCTGTATCAGCTCTTCAAACTCAGGAAGAACCTTAAACAGGTCAGCTAC
>CAYYRK010000069.1:0-3754 GCA_964473915.1 uncultured Pseudomonadales bacterium | reverse complement strand
ATTACTTCTGTATCAGCTCTTCAAACTCAGGAAGAACCTTAAACAGGTCAGCTACCAGGCCGTAATCAGCTACCTGGAAGATTGGCGCTTCTTCATCCTTGTTGATCGCCACAATAACCTTACTGTCCTTCATGCCTGCCAGGTGTTGAATGGCACCAGAGATACCTACAGCGATGTACAGTTCTGGAGCAACGATTTTACCCGTTTGTCCAACCTGCATATCATTGGGTACAAAACCAGCATCCACGGCCGCCCGTGAAGCACCTACCGCCGCGCCCAGAATATCAGCGACTTTGTACAGGTGTTCAAAGTTGTCGCCATTCTGCATGCCACGGCCACCAGAAATTACAATTTTGGCTGCCGTGAGTTCAGGTCGATCAGATTTAACCAGCTCTTCCTTCTCAAATACTGAAATACCCGCATCCGTTACGACATCAACAGCTTCTATTACTGCTGAACCGCCCTCTGCCGCCACTGCATCATAAGCAGTACCACGTACGGTAATCACCTTGATTGGGTCCGATGATTGTACCGTGGCAACGGCATTACCCGCATAAACAGGTCTCTTGAAGGTATCACTGCTGACAACCTCAATGATTTCTGAAATTTGAGCTACGTCCAGGAGCGCTGCTGCGCGGGGAAGAATGTTTTTACCACTGGTTGTGGCAGAAGCCAGAATATGGCCATAATCCTTACCCACTTCACTTATCAGAGCGGCTACGTTTTCTGCCAGCATGTTCTCATAGGCAGCATTGTCGGCAACCAGCACCTTGCTCACCCCTGCAATTTTTGCTGCGCCTTCTGCGACACTAGCACAGTTGTGCCCAGCCACCAGTACTGCAATATCACCACCAATAGCAGCCGCAGCTGCAACGGTATTCAGCGTCGCCTGATTGAGTTCGCTGTTATTGTGTTCGGCTAATACCAGAATGCTCATCAGATCACCTTTGCTTCATTTTTCAGTTTATCAACCAGTGCTTCAACGCTATCGACAATAATACCTGCCTGACGTTCTCCAGGAGGCTCAACCTTGAGCGTTGTAATTCTTGGGGTGATATCCACACCCAGCTCTTCTGGGGTTAGAATATCCATCGGCTTTTTCTTGGCCTTCATAATATTGGGCAAAGATGCATAGCGTGGCTCGTTCAAGCGCAGGTCTGCCGTTACAATAGCTGGCAGATCCAGCAATACTGTTTGCAAACCACCATCCACTTCACGAGTAACTCGTGCTTTTCCGTCAGCTATATCCAGGTTACAGGCAAAAGTACCTTGAGACATACCCGTTAAAGCACCCAGCATCTGACCCGTCTGGTTGTTATCTGCGTCAATGGATTGTTTGCCCACAATGACCAGCTCAGGCTGTTCGCGATCGACCACTGCTTTGAGTAATTTGGCAATAGCTAAAGGCTGTAGTTGTTCGTCAGTTTCTACCAAAATGCCGCGATCAGCTCCCAGAGCCAGAGAAGTGCGAATCTGCTCCTGGCAGACCTTTGGGCCCATGGACACAGCGATTACTTCAGTAGCGATACCTTTCTCTTTTAACTGCACCGCCTCTTCTATTGAAATTTCACAAAAGGGATTTAGCGCCATCTTTACATTCGCCAGATCAACATCCGAATTATCCGACTTGACACGCACCTTCACGTTGTAGTCAATCACACGCTTGACAGGGACAAGTACTTTCATAGAGTTACCATTAAAAATTCTGTTAAAAAAATCGGGGTCATGAGTTGCTCATCCCCCCCCAAATTTGGGTTTGCTAACTATACAGAAATAATTGAATATTTAAAGGCCTGGCAGGCCAATTACTGGTCAAATCTGAACGATTTTATGCCATAGGCTTTATGCGTAACACCCTCCCATTTGATTTTGAGTTTCTTTGTTATTTGTGACTTTTGCACGGAGAGGCATTTTGCTTCCAGGCAAGCAAAGCACGCGCAAAGAGGGGGATTATTCGGGCAAATGAGTGAATTAACGCATTTTTAATGCAGTATGGGAGCAAAATAGCTTTCGTGCAAAGGTCTCATTTAAGTATAATGCGCCCCATATTTATAACAGATTCCGAATCATTGTCGCTTTAACTTATCAGGATAGGAGGTTTCCGTGGAAAGAGAATCAATGGAAGTGGATGTGGTCATTGTCGGTGGAGGCCCCGCAGGCCTGTCAGCTGCCTGCCATATTATGCAGTTAGCGCAGCAAGCTGAGCAGGAGCTTAGCGTCTGCGTTGTTGAAAAAGGCTCAGAGGTAGGGGCTCATATTTTATCTGGCGCAGTACTCGAGCTTTCCGCCCTGAATGAGCTGTTTCCGGACTGGAAAGAGCGCGGTGCACCGGTGAATACTGAGGTCATAGGCGATGATATCTACCTGCTGCGTAACCAGGAAAAATCCATAAAAATGCCCAGCTGGATGATACCCAAGACGATGCACAACCTGGGTAACTACATTGTCAGTCTAGGTAATCTAAGTCGCTGGCTTTCAGAACAGGCTATGGAGCTTGGTGTTGAGGTCTATCCAGGTTTTGCAGCAGCAGAGGTGCTTTATAACGAAGATGGCAGCGTCAAGGGGGTCGCCACCGGTGATATGGGTGTTTCCGAAAAGGGAGAGCATAAGAGCAGTTTCCAGCCTGGCTTTGAGTTTCATGCTAAATACACTCTTTTTGCAGAGGGTTGCCGCGGGCATCTTGGCAAGGAGTTAATCAGTAAATTTAACCTTGATAAAGATGCAGATCCCCAACACTACGGTATCGGTATTAAAGAACTCTGGGATGTCACTCCGGAAAATTACCAGCCAGGGCTGGTGGTTCATACGGCAGGATGGCCCCTGAATGAAAGCGGCTCTGCTGGCGGCGGATTTCTTTACCACACAGACGACAACCAGGTTGCTCTCGGGTTGATCATCGACCTGAGTTATTCAAACCCCCACGTCAGCCCCTTTGATGAATTTCAGCGGTTCAAACAAAACCCGGTCATTAAAAAACACATTGAAGGTGGCAAACGCATCTCTTATGGGGCAAGGGCTATCGCAAAGGGTGGCTTTAATTCACTGCCAAAAATGACCTTCCCTGGCGGACTGTTGATCGGTTGTGACGCAGGCACCCTGAATTTCGCGAAGATCAAGGGCACACACACTGCGATGAAATCCGGCATGCTGGCTGCAAAGGCCGTTGTCGATGCAATAGCGGGGGGCAGTGCTGGTGATGAATTAACTAGCTTCAGCGATGCCTTCAAAGCTTCCAGCATACATGAAGAGTTACACAAGAGCCGTAATTTCGGGCCAGCACTGCACAAGTATGGCACCATGATGGGCGGCTCCTTCAACTTTATTGATCAGAATATCTTTGGGGGCAAACTGCCCTTTACCCTGCACGATAAAAAGCATGACCACGGCACTCTTAAAGACGCAGCATCCTGTCCAAAGATCGATTACCCAAAACCAGACGGAGTGATCACTTTCGACAAGCTATCGTCGGTATTTCTTTCCAGCACCAACCATGAGGAAGATCAGCCCTGCCACCTCAAGTTGGCAGACCCAGACCTGCCTTTGCGGGACAATCTACCTCGTTACGACGAACCAGCTCAGCGCTACTGCCCGGCCGGGGTCTATGAGATCATAGAGGAAGCCGGAGAAAACCGCTTCCAGATCAATTCACAAAACTGTGTTCACTGCAAAACCTGTGATATCAAGGACCCTGCCCAGAACATTACCTGGGTAGTACCAGAGGGTTCCGGAGGGCCAAACTACCCGAACATGTAAA
>CAYYRK010000068.1:5794-12802 GCA_964473915.1 uncultured Pseudomonadales bacterium | reverse complement strand
ATCAAGCCCTATCTTGAAGGAGAGTCCATTGACTTACTGCTGGTAAGACAACCGAAGCTACGCTGGCCGGTGCCTACCGACCTGCCAAAACTACTCAAAGGCAAAACCATCCTGTCGGTGCGGCGTCGCGCCAAATACCTGCTAATCGATACGACTGCTGGCAGCGTTATACTGCACCTGGGCATGTCGGGCAGCCTTTGCATGGTCGACAAAAATGACCCTGTGGGCAAACATGATCACCTGGATTTTATTTTACAGAACGGAACGGCACTGCGCTTTACCGACCCTCGTCGCTTTGGCGCAGTACTTTGGGGGGGATCAAGCCCACTGTCACACCCCCTATTGGCCAACCTTGGCCCCGAGCCCCTGTCAGCCGACTTAACTACGAGCTATCTATACCGCAAATCCCGCGGCCGCAAGATCACCATCAAACAGCTGATAATGCAGGGCAACATTATTGCTGGCATCGGCAACATCTATGCTTGCGAAGCCCTATTCAGGGCAAGCATTTTACCTTTACACCCAGCCGAGAGTCTTTCTTTTCAGCACCATGAGACGCTCATTTTGGCTATCCGGGAGGTGCTTGTAGAAGCGATAGCGCAGGGTGGCACCACATTGCGTGATTTTGTCAACGCGCAGGGCAGGCCCGGCTATTTCAAACAAAAACTTCAGGTTTACGGGCGTGCTGGCATACCCTGCATTCGCTGCACCAAATCTTTAAAAGAGATACGTCTAGGCCAACGTGCCACTTTTTTTTGCAGTGATTGCCAGCACTGAAAAAACAATCTCCCCAACGCCCGATCTCAGCTGGCTAGTGAAATCTGAAAATTCTGCTATAGTAGTTATTGTCTTTTCCCCGCATAAAAAAGGAATAACCATGAACCGGATCGTTCCAAAACCGGCCTCATTGCTAGCTGGCATGATAGCCACTCTAACACTACTGATCGCATCCTCTCCAACCATGGCACAGGCAACCAATGAAAAGCCTACACCGGGGGCCATGGTTGCAGATGCTCTGGTGGCACGCCCCCTGCTGCTGGCAACATCGGTTCTGAGCTCTGGGCTTTATATCATATCATTACCGGTTACCCTATCTGGCGGCAATGCCAAGGACGCGGCACAGGCTCTGGTAGTGGAACCCTGGAAAAATACGGTTTTTAGGTGTCTTGGTTGCCAGCATACACGGCGTTAAATGCCAGTTGCCCGGATAGACGCAATACCCACCATTTTCATTGACGGGGCTTATTTGGTAAGCTTTTCGTACCTTGCCATTAACACTTCCTGGGTCTCTATTCGCTCCAGGTCAGGCATAATGCAGCCAATAGGGCAGATCTCTACACAGCGAGGCTCATCAAAGTGCCCTACACACTCGGTGCAACAATCTGGCTCAATAATATAGATATCATCTCCTGGGTAGATAGCTTCGTTGGGGCACAAAGGCTCGCAGGCATCACAGTTAACGCAATCATTGGTAATTAGTAGGGCCATTGATCGTAATTTCCGTCAATCAACCACTACACTTTTCATTCAACACCTGGGCTACTGCCGGATGGACAAATTTTGAGACATCGCCTCCAAAAGTCGCTATTTCCCGGATCAGCGTTGAAGATATGTAGGAGTATTGTTCAGAAGGTGTCAGAAAAACGCTCTCAAGTTCTGGATACTGAGCCCTGTTCATATTGGCAAGTTGAAATTCATATTCAAAATCAGATACCGCACGCAAACCCCGAATCACAATCCGTGCATTGTTCGCGCGAGCAAAGTCTGTGAGCAACGTATTAAAACCACACACTTCAATATTCCCCAGCGGTTCCAGCACTTCGCGACACAGGTCAATCCTCTCCTCAAGCACTAACATGGGGCGCTTGGTTTTGCTGTCGGCAATTGCCACAATCACATGATCAAATAACCTGGAGGCACGCTCCACCAGGTCCGAGTGGCCGTTGGTGATAGGGTCAAAAGTACCGGGGTAAATAGCTGTTTTCATGCGAGTGTATCCAAACATAGATTACTTGAGATAAAAAACTGTTATGGCAACCAGCTCTGGATCGTCGCTCAAACGCTGAGCGAAAGCATAATGCAGGTTATTCCTGTGTAGCGCAAAGATAAAAATCAATTTTACCAGCTTTTTTGTGCCGGTGAACTGACCAGTTTTCAGGCAGCTTGAGCCGATGGTTTCTTTCAGCCTCTAAATAGACATAGCCCTGCGGCTTAATTAACTGTTTTTCTTCGATCCGTTTACAAACATCAAATAACAAATTTTTTCTAAACGGCGGGTCTAGAAAAACAATATCATAACCTGACATCACATCCTCAGATTGTAAATTTAGCCAATCCAGTGCATCCGCATGAATGATTTGAGCATCCGTGCAACCCAGCAAACCGGCATTATTTGTGAGTTGAGCAATCACTTGTGGCGCATTATCTACAAAAGTGACACTTCTGGCTCCCCGAGACAGCGCTTCAAAGCCCAAAGCACCACTACCGCAGTAAAGGTCCAGACAGCGTGCCTTGCTGATAACAGGGGCCAACCAGTTAAAAAGCGTCTCTCGCACCCGATCTGGTGTAGGCCTGAGCCCCGGGCTATCTGGAAAAGCCAAACGGCGCCCACGCCATAAACCTGCTATTATGCGTAGTCGGTTAGTTGCCACAGCGTGTGTGGCTCGTTCTTTTTTCATCTGAGCTAAGGACTCTTTTGTACACTGGCAGGCGGCGGCTCCACCTCCCGTTCAGGGGTCATGCTGGAGAGCAACAGAATCGCCAATGCCGTAATTATAATGAGTATATTCAGAAACTTCCGACTAAATCGTGGTTGTTTATTCATGAATTTGCCCTCCCTACACCGAGTTAACGCTCACAAACAGTACCGATAAAAATAGCTGCATCGGGAACTCATTATCAAAAAATAATCAATCCCTGTAAAATTGAAACAGCGCAAGTGATAGGATAGCCGATTTTAATCGGGTGCTGCCAGAGCTGGCAGGGAAAATGCTACAGCTCAAGGGGATATCCCGGAAATTATTTATAGCTGAGAGATAATCGATCTATGGAAAATATTTTCTTTACCAGTGAGCAGTGGGCAGGATTAGCGGCGCTGGCATTACTGACGATTGCGCTCTGGATGGCGATCAGAGCAAGGAAAAGAAGTGCCCCTTCAGCGCGGACAGAACCACGACGAGAAAAACCACTCGCCGAGCAGGCATCGCAAGCTACCACAGAGAAGCCAAGTGAAGAATCTTCCGTTAATGCCCTGCAGAATACTGCGCAACCACAAGCAGAGGAGATACAACAAACCCCTTTGCCCGAAGTACCCATAGAGGAGATCTCGCAACCGGTCACTGTGCTAGAGCGAATTCGCCAAGGACTGGGGAAAACTCGCGACAACCTGACAACGGGGCTTTCAACGCTGTTGCGGGGCAGCAAAACTATCGATGAGGATCTACTGGAGGAGATAGAAGAACAGTTGATAATGGCGGATGTTGGCGTCAATGCAACCCAGGAAATTATTGCATCATTGACGGCACGCATGCAACGCCAAGAACTTGCTGACTCCGAGCGTCTCTACGAAGCATTAAAACAGGAGCTGGCGGCAGTGCTTCAAGAGTGCAGCTTACCGTTGACGATTAAAAAACAAAATACCCCATTTGTAATCCTGACGGTTGGCGTTAACGGCGCAGGCAAAACAACAACCATCGGCAAACTGGCAAAGTACCTGCAAAACCAAGGACTTAGTGTTATGCTCGCGGCTGGCGACACCTTTCGTGCGGCAGCCGTAGAACAGCTTAGTGAATGGGGAGATCGTAACGATGTCCCGGTTATTGCCCAACAGACAGGCGCCGATAGCGCTTCTGTCATCTATGATGCGCTGGCCGCAGCAACCGCCCGTGGCACCGATGTACTGATTGCAGATACAGCGGGAAGACTGCAAAACAAGGATAACCTAATGGCAGAACTGGCCAAAATCAAACGCGTAATGGGTAAAATTGACCCTGCTGCGCCCCATGAGGTCATGCTAGTTTTAGATGCAGGTACCGGTCAAAATGCTGTTAGCCAGGCTAAACTTTTTAATGAAACCGTTGGCATTACCGGTATAACATTAACCAAGCTGGATGGCACAGCCAAAGGCGGCGTCATTTTTGCTATTGCACGGCAGTTAAAATTGCCCATACGCTTTATAGGTGTTGGTGAAAATATTGATGATTTAAGAGAGTTTGATGCGGATCAGTTTGTAACCGCACTGTTTGATTGATACCGGCGGCTGTTTCAGCCCGGAATTGGGGCCCACCCAGATGATCAGGTTTGATAACATAACCAAGCGCTACCAGGGCGGTTATGACGCGCTCAGTCAGGTAAACTTCCGTATTCCCGATGGAGGGATGGTATTTTTGACCGGGCACTCCGGCGCCGGGAAGAGCACTCTACTCAAACTCATCATGTTGATGGAGCGTCCGACTCGGGGCCAGATTCTGGTCGGTGATCAAAATTTAAACACGATCAAGCGGCGAGGGATACCCTATTATCGCCGCCAGATCGGCCTGGTATTTCAAGATCATCAGCTACTTTTCGACCGTACCGTTTACGACAACGTCGCGCTTCCGATGGTAATTTCGGGCGCGCAACCCAGAGATATTGGCCGCAGAGTCCGTGCCGCCCTGGATAAGGTCGGTCTTTTAACAAAAGAAAAACTTTATCCACTGGCGCTATCGGGTGGTGAACAGCAACGAGTGGGCATCGCCCGTGCGGTGGTAAACAAACCCGCCCTGATACTCGCCGACGAGCCCACCGGAAATCTTGACCCAAAATTATCAACGGAGATCATGCGCTTGTTTGAAGAGTTCAACCAGGTGGGGGTGACCGTGTTGGTCGCCACACATGATTTATCGCTGATCGCAAGAATGAAACACCCTATCCTGACACTGCGCAACGGTCGCATGATGAGTGACAGGAGTTAATCTAATGGCCCAGAAACAAAACCCACCCAATGCTAAACAGCAACCAGAACGCAGGGCTGGAGGTCTCAGAGCAAGACAGGCACGCATCGGCCATACCCCCCGACTCAAGAGCTATTTTAGCAACCATCACAGTGTGGCAAGGATTAGTTTCAATCGCCTACTACAAACCCCCATCGCAAGCTTGATGACCTGGGCGGTGATCGGTATCGCCATAGCACTGCCCATGGGGCTCTATCTTTTTCTTACCAATATTGCACAACTAAGCCAGGGGTGGGACCGGGCAGTACAGATATCCATCTTCCTTGACTTGGAGTCAACGGAGCAACAGGGGAAAAAACTTGCCACTGACCTGCAACAACGAGCTGACGTACTGCGGGTAAAATATATCTCCCGGGAGATGGGCCTTGAGGAATTTCAGGAGTTTTCAGGTTTCGGTGAGGCAATGAATTATCTACAGTCCAATCCCCTACCTGCCGTCATCGTCGTCTACCCAAAATCACAGGACACCGAATCCGTCGGCGAATTATTGGGCCAGCTTCGCCAGATGCCACAGGTAGACCAGGTCCAGATGGATCTCGAATGGCTGCAACGGCTCTACAGCATTATGTCACTGGGCCGGCGCCTGGTCATAGTAATTGGCGGCTTGTTTGCTGCTGCGGTGTTATTAGTGATTGGCAACACCATTAGACTGGCCATTGAAGCACGTCGCGCAGAGATACTGGTAGTCAAACTGGTGGGCGGCACCAATGGTTTTGTCAGGCGGCCATTTCTTTATGCTGGAGTCTGGTATGGTCTGGGGGGTGGGCTACTGGCAACGCTGCTAATCCACCTGGTATTATATTGGGTAGCAGGACCTGCTGCTGGTCTAATTGGCCTCTACCAAAGCGAATTTCAGCTTGACGGCATGGGGTTTAGCGCTATTATTCTGGTACTTGTCGGCAGCGCACTGCTCGGCTGGAGCGGAGCCTGGCTGGCAGTGACTCGACACCTTGACGCTATTGAGCCTCGCTGACCAGACAAAACATGCTGCTTCATATATCGAATTGGAATAAATGGAACTTTTGTAGAACTTGGCACTCCTAACTCATCAGTGTTAATATCACCGCCCTTAGACTGGAGCCTGTATAGATGAATTCTTTGCAACCCGTTGATATTCTTACCCCTGGGGGTAACCTAGCGGCTTATATATCCTCTGTATCGCGCATTCCGGTACTCAACGTTAGCCAGGAATCCAAGCTGGCGGAACGTATTTTTTATGAAGGTGACCTTGAGGCTGCACGCCAATTAATCATGTCACACCTGCGCTTTGTCGTTTACATCGCGAAAAGCTACTCAGGTTATGGTCTTCCCCAGGCTGACCTGATCCAGGAGGGCAACGTGGGCCTGATGAAGGCCGTCAAACGTTTTAATCCGGAAAGAGGCGTGCGCCTGATCTCCTTTGCAGTCCACTGGATCAAAGCTGAGATTCACGAATTTATTCTGCGTAACTGGCGAATTGTCAAGATCGCCACCACCAAAGCACAGCGCAAGCTATTTTTCAATTTACGAAGTGCAAAAAAAAGCCTTTCATGGCTGACCAATAACGAGGTCAAAGAGGTGGCGCTTAACCTGGGTGTAGAGGAAAAAGTGGTGCGCGAAATGGAAGGCCGACTCAGCGCACATGATGCCTCGTTTGACCTTTCAACTGACGATGACGATGAACAGGCATACCAGGCTCCGGCCTATTTCATTGAGGCACCGGACCAAGACCCAATGCAACAGCTTGCGGAACAGGATTGGGCCGAATCTTCACAGCGCGCTTTGGCAGAAGCGTTAAAACAGCTGGACGAGAGAAGCAAGAACATACTTAACCGACGATGGCTGGCCGAAGAAAAATCGACCCTGCATGAACTGGCAGCTGAATACGGCATCTCGGCAGAGCGTATTCGACAGCTTGAAAAAAATGCCATGAAAAAGCTCAGAATGACATTAAGCGCCTGACTTTAAATCATAAGCTCTAAAAGCCGCTGGTAGAACAAACCAGCGGCTTTTTAGTTTGCGCAGCAAGGGTGCAGGG